>JBBQJJ010000043.1:0-32735 GCA_038325805.1 Haliangiales bacterium | reverse complement strand
CGCGGCAGCCGAGTATGTCGGCTATGGCGATCCCGATGGCATCGACGGCACTCTCCGGTCGCCCGATTCCACGATCACCACCGACGTCGCCGGCTCGGGCGCGTCTCGGCTCGCGATGGTCTCCGTCGACGGCAACGCGTTTCGTGTGCGCGTCACCTCACGCCCGCAGCAAGACGGAGAGCCCCCAGCGCTGCCGGGCGATCTTCGCCTGGTGTCGAGCACTGGCACCGAGGCGCAGATCGGCTTCGTCGCACCGGGTGATGACGGCGCGATCGGCAAGGCGAAGAAGTACGAGATCCGCTACCTCGTCGGCGAGTCGATGACGAACGAGAGCTTCGCGTCTGCCACGCTGCTCGCAACGACCGTGACTCCGAGCGCCGCGGGTACACTGCAGACGTTCACGTTGCCGGGGCTGCTCCCGGGCACCAGCTACTCCATCGGGATCCGCGCGACGGACGACTGCCGCAACACGGGTGAGATCGCGACGTTCGATTTTCAAACCGCCGAGCGCGGTGCAGGTGAAGTCGACGCGTGCTTCATCGCCACCGCCGCGTACGGCTCGGTGCTCGCGGGCGAGGTCGACATGCTGCGCCGGTTCCGCGACGTGTTGTTGCGCAAGACCGCGTTCGGCGAGCTCGCCGTCGAGACGTACTACACGTTCGGCCCTGCGCTCGCGGGGCTGATCGGCGAGTCCGACCTACTCCGCGCCACCGCGCGAGACGTGCTCGAGCCCGTGGTCGCGAGGGTCCGCGGCGTCCAGGTCACCGAATGAACAAGCTCTCGCTCGGCTCACTCACCCTCCTTCTCGTCGCCGGCAATGCCAGCGCCGACGGCAACACGTGCCCGATCCTCGACGTCACGCTGCAACCGCAGCCGGTCGGCGATGCTCGGCTCGATCGCTTCCCACCGCAGATCGTGGCGTGGCTCGAAGACGCAGCGGGCACGTACGTCGACACCATCTACATCACGCAGGCGACCGGCACGTTCGGCATCGGCAATCGCCCGGGTCGGTTCGACTTCAACAGCGCCCCGTTCTGGCCGTACGGTCGCCGGATCACCACGTTCCCGGTGTGGGCCGAGCGACAGCCCCTGCGCTGGCAACAGCTCGACTTCCAGGACGGCGACGACAACGACCTCTCGCACTCGGGGCTCAAGAGCTCGCGCGATGTTCACTTCTGTCGCCCGCTGCACAACCCCGACGAGATGGACGCCTTGAGCTGCCCGACGAGCACGGCGTACACCGACAAGGGCACGTTCGGCAGCGCGACGAGCAAGTATCCGCCGCGCGCCGATGTCGAGCGACTCGCGCAGGATGCGCCGTCCGTCGAGATGTACGGCATCCTCAACCCGTTCGACGCGGTCTCGCAACCCACGCCGCTGATGGGCGTGATGTCGACGCTGACGTGGGCCGCACCGTCGCTGACCGCCGGCACTTACGTGTTGTGGGTCGAGGTGTCGCGCGAGTTCGACACCAACGCGAGCTACGACTTCGCGGCGCCCACGGGCATTCCGTGGAGTGACTACGGCTCCCCATATCGCGGTCAGCCGTCGGTGCTCTACAAGGTGCCGATCACGGTGACCACGGGCTCCGCACCCTCGATCGCGTATGCCGAGAACTACGAAGGCTACGGCGATCCGGATGGCATCGACGGCAACCTCCGTCCTCCCGACTCCACGATCTCGACCACGCCGGGCAGTGGCGCCGGCCGGCTCGCGTTGCTGTCGGAGAACAGCACGCCGTTCCGCGTCAAGGTCAGCTCGTATAGCGAGGACGACGCGATCCCGCCGGCACCCGTGAGCGCACCAGAGATCACGGAGCTCGGCTCGAACCGCGCGACGATCTCGTTCGCCGCGCCGGGCGACGACGGTACCGAGGGTAGGGTGACCCGCTACGAGGTGCGGTACCGCGTGCGCGAGACCATCACCGACGCGAACTTCTCGACGGCGACGCCGGTCACCGCCGTCGTCGAGCCGGGTGCCTCGGGCACCGCGCAGTCGCTCGAGTTGTCGGGCCTGTTGCCGGAGACCACGTACTCGGTCGGCATCCGCGCGTTCGATAACTGCAACAACGCGAGCCCGCTGGTCGTCGTCGAGGTGGCCACGCCGTTGCGCCCACTCGGCGAGGTCGATGCCTGCTTCGTCGCCACGGCCGCGTACGGCAGCGTGATGGCCGGCGATGTCGAGATGCTGCGCCGGTTCCGCGACTCGTTGCTCAGCAAGACCGCGCTCGGCGAGCTAGCGATCGAGAGCTACTACACGTTCGGCCCTGCGCTGGCGGGGCTGATCGGCGAGTCGGATGTGCTGCGGCAGACGGCACGGACGGCGCTCCAGCCGGTCGTCTCGCGCGTCGGTGCGATCAAGTTCTGAGCAGCCGCTAGCTCGCCTGCTACCGTGCCGGTGCCGGTGCCCGTGCCCATGCCCGTGCCCGGTTGTTCGGCATCGCAGGATTGTGGTCACGTAGACCAATCGAGCTAGACGAATCGAGCTAGAGCCCGGTCGAAGCCCTGTTCGATGCGCATCCGGATCCGTTGGCTACTCTAGAGATCGGGCTGCACGGCGACGGTGCCGGTCAGCTGGACGACGACCGAGTCGATCACCGCACCGCAGGTTCGCGTCAGCGTGACCTCGCCATCGAGGACGAGGGCGAAGCCGCCGGTGCCGTTCGGATCGCACAACCCCTCGGCACGTGCGGTACCCGCCGGTGGCACCGTGTCGTCGAGATCGTACTCGCACGACACATCGGCGCCGCTGATGTCGACCACGCGCACCGCCGGATCCTCCGACGCAGGGTCGTCGATCCCGAGCGCTTCACCGGCGCCGAGTCGATCGGGTCTCGGCACGCACAGCGTGAACAACCCGCCGGGCAGATCGGTCTGCACGCCGGCGATCGTCAAGCTGATCACGCCCTCGGGTGTCCCGTCGACGGGGCAGTCGTTGTTCGGCCCCGCCGCGAGGCCGCCGTACGTCAGCTCGACCCCGAGCCCGGTCGCGGCGACCCCATCATCGGGCGCATCCCCGGGCCCGCATTCGTCGCCGCCGCCGGGACAGCCGGCGAGGCTAGTAATCAAAAGGAACGGTAAGACCGACGTGCGCGACGATCGCATTGCCGAAACGATTGTACTGGACGACGTACTGGAGCATCGCCTCGAAGCGCGTGTTGCCCCACTTTCCTTCGAGATCGAACGCGGAGCCGAGCATGCCGAGCTTTGCCTCGATGGTGTGCGTGCTCGTCGACGACAACTTGACGTCGTCGGAGACGAAGCCCATCACACCCTCGACGTCCGTGTAGCGGTCGCGGAAGAAGAACGCGCCGTCCTGAGTGTGATAGCGGTAACGGAAAGCGGCATCGCCGACGTCGCCGATCTGCTGGATCACCCGGACCTCGGGGGTGTGGCCGTGGACCTTCCAGTTGTCGCGGTAGTAGCGGTAGGCGCCGATCAGCGCGGTCTGGGTGTGTGGCACGAAGTAGCGGAACAACCCGGCGAACGCCTGGCGGTTGCGCAGCGTGGGGTGGCGCTCGGAGATCAGCTCGTCGCCGGCGATCGCGGAGCGATACGGGTTCGACTGATAGCCGTCGAGGCGCGCGAGATCGACGGAGACGCCGGCGACCGCGTTGCGCGACACGATCTGGGTGGCAGACGCGAACATCGAGAGCGAGGTCAGGCTGCACTCGACCTGCTCGGTCTCGCCACGCGCGCACTCGATCGTGGGTTGCGCGAGGCCGCCGCCCGAGCCGGCGCTGATCACGTCGTAGCCGACGCCACCGCCGAGGCCGAGGAGGGTGTTCTTCTGCCCGAGCTCGACCTCGCCGCGGAGGCCGGCGTAGAGCGACTTGTAGTCCGACTCCGTCGAGTACTTCGCGTCGCCGCCGAGCTTGAGATCGTGGAGCTGATGCGTGTAGCCGACGCCCGCCTCGTAGCGACTCTCGGTGAAGGCGACAGCATCGGCCGCGCCCGCCGAGGTCGATGCGCTGGTGATCGCGTCGACGAGGAAGTGGCTCGTCACCAACCCGCGCTCGCCGACCTCGAACATGCCGTCGAGCATCGGCTGCATGACGCGCGTCGCGCGCTCCTTGTAGTAGACGCCACGCACGGCGATGCTGCCGTCCGCCTGCGCGAGTGCCGGCAGCAGCGCGACGGCTGCCGTGATCAGTTGCAGCCGCATCCACCACCCGGTTGGCCGGTGCCACCGTCCGCGCCCTCGCGCGATCCCGTGGCGTGTTGACCGAACCGGGCTTCTCCTGGATCGCGATCGTTGGTCATCGATCGCTTCGCGAGATTGCCGCGCTGATGCGCTTTCACCCTCGCACAACCAGAACCAGCGACCGCGAATGCAGCGAGGAGCAAGCAACGAAAAAGCACGACGCAGTGGAAGATATCACGTGAGGCTGTAATGGCGGCCGGGGCGGGCGTTGTTGTACACACCAGGACATGAAGCGTCTGTCCCTCGTTCTCGTCGCATCCCTCGGTTGCGGTGGCGCTGCCAAAGACGGCCCCACCACCCCCGGCAGCAACGCGGGCAGTGCCGCGAAGCCGGCGGCTGCGGGTGATGTCTCCCTCGACATTCCGCCGATCGAGATCAAGGGCGTGATCTTCGAGCCCGAGGGCCTCGGGCGTCCCGGCATGCCGCTCTACGAGCCGAAAGCGCGTGGCCTCACCATCGCGAAGCAGAAGCAGATCTTTGGCAGCACGAAGGGCGCCGTCGAGAAGCAGGCGCAGGGCGCCGTCCTCGCGACGATGCTGTATCAGGAATCCAAGAAAGCGACCGGCGATGCCGCGAAGGCGCTCGTCGAGGAAGCGCGGCAGGTGCTGCGCACGTCACAGGCCGCCGCCGGCAAGGACGTCGACGAGGTCACGTTCCGGCTGCTCGGCAGCTACGAGCTGATGGCCGAGCCGCCGGACTACGCCGCTGCCGAGAAGGCGTGGGAAGGCGTCGTCGCGAAGGGTCCGAAGAGCAAGGAGCTCGCCTACAACAAGGCGTGGTGGGTGCACACGCTGCTCAAGCAGTACAAGAACACCGAGGCGCTCGCGGTTATCAAGAACGAGACGCCGGACCCGAAGCAGCCCGAGCTCGCGTATGCGATGGCGTGGGCGAAGTGGCGAGCCGGTGATGACGCCGGCGCGTGGCAGGCGATCGTCGCGGCCGCGTCGGGCTGGGGCAACAACCCGAACAAGGACGTCCTCGAGCGCGACGTGCTGCTGTTCGCAGGCCGCTCGAACGTGCCGTTCGCGCAGGTCACGCCCGATCTTTACAAGATCTTCGGAGCGAAGATTCCGGCCGATCAGTACGCGGTGGTCGCGAAGCTCGGCCTCCAGGCGTACCAGTACGCCGGCAAGTGGCAGGAGGGCGTGGCCGCGCTCGACACCGCGCTCAAGCTCGTGGGTGCCTCGGTACCGCCCGACGATAAGGTCACGATCACCTACTCGCAGGCGGACTTCACCGTGCGCCTCGATCAACCCGATGCGGCGGCGCGCCACGGCAAGGCCGCGCTCGCCGCGCTGCCCGGTTGCACGAAGTGCCCGCAGGCGAACAAGGACAACGTGGTGCTCGGGATCTACGGCATCGCACGCGTGTTCCACCTGCTCTACGCGACGGCGAACGACGTCCGCTTCTACCAGCCGGCGCACGATCTCTACGTCGAGACCATTCCGCTCATGGTGTCTCCGGCCCTGAACCCGCAGCGCGGCCAGGCGCAGAACGATCTCAAGACGCTCGAGACCACGCTGAAGAACACCAAGGCCGGCACCGGTACGCACGAGAAGCAGGCGATCGGCGTGCTGATGCAGCGCCACAACCAGGAGATCCAGGCGTGCTACGAGGAGACCCTCGCGGCGAACCCGAAGCTGTCGGGGACCGTGACGGTGACGCTCGAGTCGGATGCGACCGGCGACATCAAGGGCGCGGCGAGCGAACCGAAGGCCGGCGCGGCCGATCTATCGGCGGTGGCGGGCTGCATCGTGCAGCACGCGAAGACCTGGAAGCTGCCGAAGCGCGGCATGGCGGGCAACACCCGCATCAAGCTCGTGTATCAGTTCTCGAAGAAGTAGCGATCGAGGACCGCCTCGCCAGAGGTGACAGCTCAGCGCTTCTTGCGCTTCGTCTTCGACGCGGCCCGCGGCCTGACCGATGCCGCACGGCGCCGCGTCAGCGAGCGGTCCCGCGTCAGCGAGCGATCGAGACGGGCGATCCGATCGAGCTCGGCGACGAGCTGCTTGGCGTGTGCGATGCGTGCCGGCTGATCCAGATCGTCGAGCAGGGCAGAGGGCTGCGCGCTCGTCGTCAGGAAGCGGAGGAGCGATGCGTGACAGGCGCGTACATCACCGAGCTTGTGCAGCGCGGCGGCGAGGTTCCAGTGATGCAGCGGCCACGTGGGCTCGGCGGCGATCGCGCGCTCGAGCGGAGCGATCGCGGCCGCGTGATCGCCGAGCGCGAGCAGACACGCACCGTAGCCACCAGCCCAGTCCCCAACGTCGTGATCCAACGTTGGACCGGCGGAGGTAATGGCGATCTCGGGCGGGCAACGCTCGAACAGGGCGCGCGCATCGGCGAGCTCACCGGCGGCGAGCAGCTCGACCGCCTTCGCCAGTGTTGGAGCCGCGAGCGGCTGGGCGGCGACGACGTGCGCATCGCGGAGATCGAGCAGGTCGCGGCCGAGGTAGTACGACGAGCCGAGCGTGACATCCGAGCGCGTGGTGCGCCGCGCGGCCGCTGCGACCAACGAGCGGGCGTGATCATGATCGCTGCTCGCGACGCGATAGCCGTCGGCGCACAGGTTCGCGATCAGCGAGGCCGTGGGATCGAGCGCCCCGTCGGGCGCAGCGTCCTCGTGCAGACAGTCCTCGATGCAGCCGGGCTCGCCAATCAGCACGGCCCAGCGACGCCACGTGCGCTCGCCCGCCTGCTTGCGGGTGGCGACGACGACCATCCGCGCGGCGGCATCCACCAGGACGGCGACATGGGTCGGGCGCGTCAGCCGCGTGGCTGGGACCGACTCGAGCGGGCGAGGTGCCGCGCCGATGATCGCGGCGACCTTCGCGCGCTGCTCGCGATCGACATCGAGACGCAGCGCGAGCTCACCGGCGAGCCGCTGCGCGGCAGCAGGCGCGACGCTTGTCAGGACCTCGAGCATCTGGAGCACGTCGCGATCGTCGAGCTTGCGGACCATCATGTCCGCGGCGTTGGCGAGGTCGCTCGGCGTCTCGAGCTGCGCGGCGAGCGCGAGGGCAGACCGGCGCTGGATCGCGATCGGGTCGGAGAACTTCGCCGTCTCGGGTGCGCCGAGCTCGGCGAGGAGCCCCAAGGCGCAGACCTTGACGTCGTCCAACACGGGCTGGGCGATCAACGCGCGGAGTACATCGAGCACGCGCGTGCGTGCGGATCGCTTGGTCGCGAGCAGGACAAGCGCGCGGCGGACCGCTTCGCGCGCGACCGGCGTGCCGTCCGAGAGCGTGCGAACCAGGAGGGGGACCGCGAGCTTATCCAGCCGCGTCGCGAGCTGCTCGATCGACCGCGTGGCGGCCGCACGAAGCGCTCGCGTCTCGAGAGCAGACAACGCATCTGCGAGTCTCCTCAGATCGGCGAACGCGCTGTCGTCGGCCACCCTGAAAAGCACCTTAATGAAGTCGCCAAAGGCGCGTCAATAAAATTGCCAAGTTAGTCGTCGCTCCCGGCAATCCCTTACGCTTGGCGATCTGCCTGCGCAACCGAGATCGATGCGCCGACAGAGCAGCAACCGGTCAGTCACGATCAGATTGCGCACACCGGTGTTGGTTTCGTAAGTAGCCAGACATCCGCAGGAAACAGCTCGCTTCGCTCCGAGGAATTCGCTTGAAGATGCACAGGGGATTGGCAATCCTCCGCGGCGTTAGGACGAGGTCATCACAGACATGGCGAAGACCGAATCGACTGCCGTGAATCAGCTCATCGAGCTGACGCAAACCGCGACTCCGCTCAAGCCGGATCCGACCGACGACTTGATGTTCCGGGCGCCGGACAAGAAGAAGGCACGCATGACGTCGACGGTCCCGTCGATGAAGGCGGACGTGCCGCCACTACCGCGGATGCGCGCGCCACAGGGTACGCAGTCGCAAGGTGTGCCGACGCTGCCGTCGATGCCTCCCGCGAAGCCGTCCGTGCGGATGCACACCGCCACGCATCCGGTCACGATGCCCGAGGTCCCGCCGTGGGCGCAGGCCGAGGGCAGCGGCGAGATGGACGTGATCACCGGGGTCCGCAACCAGTCCGTCGCGCCGACGTCAGCGCGCCCGCTGCCACAGCGTCCGAGCGCACCACCGCCGATCCCGCGCGCGAGCACCGCGATCCGAGTCGAATCGCCGCTCGAGGCACCCGCGTTCCCGGCACCCGATGCGCTGGCCTATCCGTCGGCCGCGCCGTATTTGGCGCATGTCTCCGCCGACATGACGTCGCACCAACCGTGGTTCGACGAAGCACAGCCCGCGAGCGCACCGATCGAGGTCGAGGTCGATCTCGGCACCGACCGTGTGCGCTCGCCTTCGGCCTATGACTGGAAGCTCCTCCTTCCGAAGTTGATCGCTCCGACGCTCGGCCTCTGCATCGTCGGCATGTTCGTCGGTGGCTTCCTGGCGTTCAACGACCAGGGCGCCAAGCAGCCCACCGCGGCGCCGACGACGATCGCGATCAAAGCCACGGCACCTGCGCCCGAGGTCAAAGCGCCCGTCGTCGCGCCCACGCCGGAGATCAAGGCGGCGATCAAAGAGACGACGCCTCCGAACCTGGCGCCGCACGCGACGGTACCGGCGATCACCACGGATGCGAAGGCCGTGGCTCCGGCCACGCCGGGCATCCGTCCCGCGTTCGTCGACGTCCGCCTCGATTCGACGCCGTCGGGCGCGACGGTGACGTTGATCGATCGCGGCAAGTCCACGTTCCTCGGCACCACGCCGATCAGCACGGCGCTCGATCCATCGCGGCAGTACGACCTGGTGTTCAGCCACGCGAGCAAGCCGACGCAGGTCGAGCACCTCGATCCGTCGGTGACCAAGCGCCTCGCGATCGTGCTCGGCAAGTCGCCGAAGCTCGCGGCACAGAAGCCCGAGACCCCGAGGCCCGAGATCAAGAAGCTCGAGACGCCGAAGAAGCTCGACGTGCCGAAGAGCGTGGGTGCCGACGCGCCGAAGAAGCCGGCCGAGGAGCCGAAGAAGCCCACCGTCGTCGATCCGTTCGAGACCGCGCCGAAGGCCGAAGCGCCCAAAGGCGACGGGGTGTTGATGGTGTCGAGCAAGCCGCCGTGCGAGATCGTCGTCGACGGCGTCCCCACGGGCCTGACCACGCCGCAGCGCGCGCTCAAGCTGGCGGCCGGCACCCACAAGATCACGCTGATCAACGGGGTCGAGAAGATCAAGAAGACCGTGACCATCACGATCAGCGCCGATCAGCCCACCAAGGTGATCGAGAACTTCATGAAGTAGCGGTACGATCGCGGGATGCGAGTCCTGGTGATCGTCCTCGTATTCGCGACTGCCTGCGCCGGCAATTCTCCACCGGCCAGCGGCAGGTGCACCGGGCAGCTGTTTCAAGCGTGCGCGGAGGAGCACGACTGCAGCTCGATGGTCTGTCAGAACTTCCCGGCGGAGGAGTTCCAGGTGTGCTCGCAGTTCTGTGGACCGGATCTGCCGGCGTGCCCCGATGGCTCGGAGTGCGATGCCACGGTCGGTGCCTGCAAGCCGGCCGCAGCGGATGACTGCACGCTGTGAAGCTCCTCGCCTTCGTCCTTGTCGCGGCGTGCGGCACCACCGGTACGCCCGTCCCTGACGCACCGGAGAACGCACCCGCGTGCACCGGGGCGACGTATGACAACTGCTCGGTCAACGGGGACTGCACCTCGATGAACTGTCACCTGTTCGAGCAAAACGGCTTTGAGGTCTGCACGCAGGCCTGTGATGCGGGGAACCCGTGTCCCGACGATGGCGAAGGGAACCCTGGCAGCTGCAACAACAAGGGTATTTGCAAGCCGATTCAAAACACCGTCTGCAGGCCGTAGTCGCAAACCCAAACCGGTTGCCTCGTTTACGTTTACGTTTGCGTTTGCGTTTACGTTTTTGCGAGCCCGGCGTACGTTCGACCTAGGAGGGCACGTGGCTCATATCGACGTCTTTAAAGGCTGGGCGGAGACCATCCGCGCCGACATCGACGCGCTGAAGGCGCTGCTCGAGTCCCAAAAGGCCGACACGCACTCGAAGAAGCTCGCGGGAACCGCGCTCCTCTACCTCGTGTCGCGGATGGATCTGATCCCCGATTGGAACGAGGGGATCGGCGTGATCGACGACGTCATGGTGCTCCGCATCGCCGCGCAGCTCGCGCAGGGCCACGAGCGTGGCGCGATCGGTACCGCCCACGATGCAGCACTCGACCGGATGGCGAACGAGGCCGACAAGATCTCGGCGTTCCTCGGCGCGCCGCTCTACGACAAGCTCAAGGCGTACGTCACCAAGCTCGGAGATCAGGTGGTGCGTGGTCGTACGCCGGCGCAGCTGATCGAGGAAGAGCCCGCGCGCAAGGCGCTGTGGGTCGAGCTCGAAGATGAGATCAAGAAGACGGTGCCGATCGTGGTGAACGACCCGGCGGACGCCGAGCTCCGCCTCAAGGCTTACCTGACGCACAAGCTGCAATGAAGGCGCTGGTCACGTTGCTAGGCGCAGTCGTGCTGCCGAGCGTCGCGGTCGCCGAGTCCTTCGAGTCGAAAGCAACCGGCGCGATCAAGGTCGCGCACACCGACGATCTGGTCTGGGCGATCACCGCCACGTGCGACAAGGGCGATGACGTCCAGCAGCGCCAGTGCAGGGTGACGCGCGACAAGAAGGCGAAGCAGCTGACCGGCGCAACGCTGCTCGTCGAAGGCGACGGCGATGCGCTGCAGATCGGCAAGTTCAATCCGCAGAAGAAGTCGGTCTCGGTGACGCTGTTCGCGTGCGTGCGCTGCGGCGGCATCGACATCGAGGGCAAGCCGTGGTTTGTCACCGGCTCCGGCGCACCGAAGCTCGACGGCAACCGGCTGCGCGCCGCGACGCTCTACGACAACGCTCGCGGCTTCGCCGATCAGGCCTCCGCCACTGCGTGGACCAGGGCGATGGCGAACGCGCAGTTCCAGCTCGTCATCAAGGTTCCCGATCCGAGTCGCCGCAAGCTCTCCGTCGGTGGCCGCGATGGCCTCGGCGTCGATGTGGTCGCGTGGCGCGTGATCAATCCGTGCGATGGCGCGGTCGTGATCTCGAGCGTGCCGTCGCAACCCGTCGAGCCCGACAAGCTCGCCTGCTCGCAGGGCGGCGGCATCGTGATCCCACCCGATGGCGCCGATGCGCTGACGCCGGCGATGGTGTCCGAGGCGATGAAGCCCGTGATCGCTTCGGCGCGGGCGTGTGCGAGCAAGTACAAGATTCCGGGCAACAGCAAGCTCGAGATCACGATCCTCGCTGACGGCACCGTCGAGCAGTTCAAGCAGCAGGGTGACTTCGAAGGCACCCCGGTCGCGACGTGCATCGCTGACGCGATGAAGCAAGCCGCCTTTCCGAAGACCAAGAAGCCGCGCACCAAGATCGGGTTCCCGATCGCCTTCGAGTAGTGATTGGCGAGCGTCGGCGCTCGTAGGCGGTGCGATGAGGAGTCTGTTAGTCGGGATCGCCGTGGTGGTTTCGCGGCATACTCCGACGAGTGACCTCCACGGAACTGCTCGACGCGCTGTGGCGTGACTACGTCGCCTCGACACCGCAGGCCGAGCGCATCCACCGGTTGCTCGCGGCGCGTGGAGAGCTGATCCGCAACGACCACGTCGCGCTGCGCACCTACGGCGGCCCGATCGGGATCGACGCGCTGGCCGCGCCGTTCGAGGCACGGGGCTGGCAGCCGCGCGATCGCTACAAGTTCGAGGACAAGCACCTCGTCGCGCGCTACTGGCAGCACCCCGATCCCGCGCTGCCGAAGGTGTTCATCAGCGAGCTCGTGCTCGCCGAGCTATCGCCACGTGCGCGCGCGATCGTCGACGGGCTGATCGCGCAGTTGCCCGCGGACTTCGCGACGCGTGCGGATGTGCCGTATGCAGGACGGCCGTGGACGATCACCCATACCGACTACACCACGCTGCTCGGGGAGAGCGAGTACGCGGCGTGGGTCGCGGCGTTCGGGTTTCGGGTCAACCACTTCACCGTCGACGTCAGCTCGTTGTCGACGTTCCCCGATCTCGCGGCTCTCAACGCGTTCATCGTCGAGCACGGCTTCGCGCTCAACCCGAGCGGCGGCACGATCAAGGGCACGCAGGCTGATCGGCTCGAGCAATCGTCGACGATGGCAGACGCGATCGAGGTCGAGTTTGCGGATCGCACCGCGAAGATCCCGAGCTGCTACTACGAGTTCGCGAAGCGCTACCCGCTGCCGTCGGGCGAGCTGTTCCAGGGCTTCGTGCCCACGTCGGCCGACAAGATCTTCGAGTCGACCGACGCGCGTCGCTAACCGGCGGAGCCGACGAGCGTCGCGAAGAAGTCGTTGAGCTCGAGCAGTACGTCGACATCGACATTGACGAACTGGACGCCCATCCCGTCGCTCGAGCGCCAGCGCACGACGGCAGGGATCACGAACGTCTGATCGGTGGTGGGCAGCGTGAGCTCGAGCGAGATCGAGGCACCGATCTCGGGAATCTCCGGAGTCACGATGAAGGCGCCTCCGACGCCGATGTTGCGCGATGCGGCGGAGATCCACGTGGTGTCGCGCTTGAAGCGCAGCGGGAGCACGCGACCGGGTCGAGCCTTGCCGCGAAAGTGTTGGCGGCGCTCGTGGCGCGTCCCCTCCATAGAGATCAAAAGGATAGCGGATTCCGAGTACAGTTTTACGAACCCCAAACGCTTTACCGAGCCGGGGGTGCCGTATACGTTCCGCGCCATCCGCACCTGTGTGCGGGGGGCGTGATGAAAATCCACCTGATCGGCATCGGCGGGACTGGTATGGGCGCAGTGGCGGGGTTACTCGCCGCGAGCGGACACGATGTGCGTGGCTCCGATTCGGCCGTGTACCCGCCGATGAGCGAGCAACTCGCCGCACTCGACGTGCCGGTGATGATGCCGTACGACGCCGAGAATCTGTTGTGGGGGCCAGACCTCGTGGTCGTCGGCAACGTCCACGGCAAGGACCATGTCGAGGTCGTCGCGGCGCGCGAGCGCAATGTCCCGCTGACGTCCTTCCCGGCCGTGATCGGCGAGCGGCTGATCGACGGTAAGCACGCGATCGTCGTCTGCGGCACCCACGGCAAGACCACCACGACCTCACTGGTGGCTCACATCCTGGGTGAGGCGGGCAGGGATCCGTCGCTGTTCGTCGGTGGCGTGCCGGTCGGGTTGGGTGTGGGCTACAAGCTCGGCGCTGGCAGTGACTTCGTGATCGAGGGCGACGAGTACGACACCGCCTTCTTCGACAAGGGGCCAAAGTTCGCGCACTACCGCCCCAGGACCGCGATCCTGACGAGCGTCGAGCTCGATCATGTCGACATCTTTCCGTCGTTCGAGGCGGTCCGCGAGACGTTCAAGAAGCTCGTCACCACGCTGCCCGCGGATGGGCTCCTCGTGGTCTGCGCCGAATCGGTCGATGCGGTGGCGCTCGCGAAGTACGCGACCTGTGCGGTCGAGCAGTACTGCGTGCTCGACGATAGCGATGCCTCGCCGGCGCCCGACTGCGCGTGGTGGGCGCGCGATCTCGAGGTCGGCAAGAGCGGGCGCGTCGCGTTCGATGTCTACTGCCGCGGCGAGCGCGTCGAGCGGTTCGAGACCTTGCTCGTCGGTCGCCACAACGTCGAGAACACCGTCGCCGCGATCGCGGTGTGCAAGTCGCGCGGACTGACGGTCAAGGAGATCCAGCGTGGCGTGGCGAGCTTCGCGGGCGTGCGTCGCCGGCAGGAGCTGCGCGGCATCGCCGGGGGCGTCACCGTGCTCGACGATTACGGGCATCACCCCACCGCCGTTCGCGAGACGCTGCGCGGCCTGCGCAAGCGCTTCCCGAAGCGCCGGTTGATCGCGGTGTACGAGCCGCGCTCGGCGACCTCGCGGCGCAAGACGTTCCAGAACGAGTTCGCCGAGGCCTTCGCGCACGCGGATGAAGTGATCGTCGGCAAGCTGTTCGATCCGTCGAAGATCCCTGCGGACGACCGCTTCGATCCCGAGCGGCTCGCACTCGATCTGCATCGCCGCGGCACCAAGGCGTCGTACACGCCCGAGGTCGAGACCATCGTCAAGCAACTCGCCGAGAGCGCGGCACCCGGGGATGTGGTGTGCGTGCTGTCGTCGGGCAGCTTCGACGGGTTGCACGACAAGCTGCTCGACGAGATCGGCGATCCGATGCGGCCGGCGCAGCGCGCGGACATGTCGGCGATCCGGTTGCTGCTCGCTCGCGTCGGGCTGGTCAACGAATCCGCGCGCGACGAGCAGTTCGGCAGCTTCTACGATCTGCGCAACGAGCGCGGCGTGGTGGGCAGCGTGGCGCTGGAGGTGCTCGGCGACGACGCGATCCTGCGCGCCCTCGCGGTGCATCCCGATCATCGCGGCGTCGGCTACGGGTGGATGCTGGCCGACATGGCGGTCAGCCAGGCCCGCTGGCGCGGCGTACGACGGATCTACCTGATCACCGAGAGCGCGAGCGATTTCTTCGCCGCGAAGTTCGGGTTCCGCGTCGTCGATCGCTCGACACTCTCGAAGCAGGTGGCGTCGCACGAGACGTTCGCGCGGCCGATCACGATGACCACGCTCGGTGGTTCACAGCTCGTCGCGATGCGCCTCGATCTGTAAGATCGGGTCTGTGAATGACCTCCTGGAGACCGCACGTGTCGCGGTGCGTGCGGCGACGCAGTTGCTCGTAGGCGCGCGCCCCGAGCGGCTGAGCAGCAAGACCAACTCGCGCGATCTGGTCACCGAGTGGGATGTGCGATGTGAAGAGCTGATCCGCGAGACGCTGGAGGAGCGGACGCCGGGGGTGCCGATCCTCGGCGAGGAAGGCGGGCAGACAGGCGAGCAGAGCGAGCTTCTGGGACGATCGTCGCGCTGGATCGTGGATCCGATCGACGGCACCGTGAACTTCGCGCACGGACTTCCGATCTGGTCGATCGTGATCGCCTTCGAGGACAACGGCGAGACCACCGTCGGCGTGATCGGCGCACCGAGACTCGGCTGGTGGTTCGAAGCAGCTCGTGGCGGAGGCGCTCGCGATGGCGATGGCCCGCTGCGCGTGTCGTCGATCGATCGGCTCGATCAGAGCCTGTTGACCACCGGGTTTCCATACGACCGCGCGACCCATCCGGTGAACAACTTCGCCGAGTGGGAGCACCTCCAGCGGCGTGCCGGAGCGTGCCGGCGGCTCGGCTGCGCGTCGCTCGATCTCTGCACCGTCGCGCGCGGCTGGACCGAGGGCTACTGGGAGCGCAGGCTCAAGCCGTGGGACATCGCCGCCGGAGCGTTGATCGTGCGTGAGGCCGGCGGGACCGTGACGGATACGACGGGCGGCACCTTCGACCCGCACGCCGGGGAGGTCTGTGCGTCGAACGGTGCTATCCATGAGCAACTCGTGGCGGAATTGCGCCACGTCCGTCCGGACTGGAGACCAGGACAATGAGGAAACGCTTCGCGGCGATCTCGATCATGCTCTATGGGTTCGGCGCGCACGCGCAGCCCGCGGATCCATACGCGCCGTCGAGGCCGGTGCCAAAGGCGCCCGCACCGAAGGCTCCGGCGAAGCCCGGCCAGCCCGCAGATCCGTACGCACCGGTGCTCGGTCCGACGCCACCGCCTGGGGCTCGGGCCCCAAACCCCTCGGGGTTGCCGAAGAGGCCAGCGCCGGCGGATCCATATGCGACGCCGAAGGGACCGGCGAGGCCCGCCAATCCGTACGGGACGAAGGCACCGGCGAAACCCGCGGATCCCACGACGACCAGAGGCCCAGCGAATCCATACGGGCCGGCGTCAGCGGTCACTCCGACGGGGAAAGCACCCGTCGATCCATACGGTGGCGTACCCGCGCGCGTCGGGATCGCGGACGTCTCGGCGGTGCAGGGCTTGCTCGCGGTCCAGCGGCTCGACGGCTGGTTGTTGTTCGATCGCGACGGTGCCAATCCGATCGCGCGTCGCCTGGTCGCGCCCGACGGCAACCCGACGCGGCCGTGGTTCTACATGATCCCGGCGAAGGGACAGCCGGTCGCGTTGATCCACGACGCCGAGAAGCGCAGCTTCGAGCATCTCCCGGGCACCAAGCTCTCGTACAAGGGCTACCGCGACTTCGACGCGCAGCTCAAGGCGCTGCTCAAGGGGCGGGGCACGATCGCCGTGGAGTACTCGCCGAAGGCGGCGGTGCCGAGCGTGTCGCGCGTCGATGCGGGGACGCTGGAGCTGATCCGCGCGGCGGGCGTGCAGGTGCGATCGAGCGATACGCTGGTGCAGTACACCAAGGCGATCTGGGGCGAGCCGGGGCGCACCGCGCATCACATCGCGGTGCATCACCTCACCGAGCTCCGCAAGGAAGCGCTCGCGTTCGTCGCGAAGCAGCTCGCCGCAAATCAGCCGGTCACCGAGTACGATCTGCAACAGCGGCTGACCAAGGGCATCACGATGCGCGGGTTGTCGGGGCCGGCGCCGGTGGTGGCGGCCGGGATCAACACCGCCGACCCGTACTACGTGCCGAATGCGGCGAAGAATGCGCGGATCTCGCGCGGTGATCTGATCGTGATCTCGCTGGCCGCGAAGGTCGACAAGCCCGAGGGCATCTTCGCCGCGCACACCTGGGTCGCGGTCGCGGATACGTCGGTGCGCGACGACATCAAGAAGGCCTTCGAGACGGTGACGCTCGCGCGCGACGCCGCGCTGGCGGTGATCGTGGATCGGACCAGGAAGAACCGACCCGTGACGGGCGCCGAGGTCGATCAAGCGACGCGCGCCTTCATCAAGAAGGCCGGCATGGCCGACAAGGTCATGCACCGCACCGGGCACTCGATGGATACGGATCTCCAGGGCGGCGGCGCCGACCTCGACGACTACGAGGTCAAGGACTCGCGGATCCTGACCGCGGGGACCGGCTTCACCGTCGGGCCGGGGCTCTATTTCAGAGACAGCGTGGGGAGCTTTGGCGTGCGCACCGAGGTCTCGGTGTACCTGTCGACGATCGGACCGGAGATCACGACGCCATCGCAGGACTACATCGAGACGCTGCTCAGGCGGTGAAGTATCCCGACGTCAGCGCGCTGATCCTCGCCGGAGGGAAAGCGACCCGGTTGGGTGGAGTGGCGAAGCACGCGATCGTGATCGATGGCAAGTCGATCTTCGCGCGTCAGGTGGAAGTGCTCGCGCCGCTGGTCGGAGAGATCTTGGTGTCGGCTCCCGCTCCGATCGACGACGCATACTGCACGGTGCCGGATACCGTGGCCGACGGTGGTCCGCTGCACGGCATCGCAGGCGGGCTGAGTGCGTGCGCGACGACCTGGATGATCGTGGTCGCAGGTGACATGCCCTACGTACAACCCGCGGTGATCGAGCTGCTGTGCGAGCGCATGGCCGTGGCCGTGGATGCCGTGGCGTTCGAGATCGATGGGCTGCCGCAGCCGCTGCTCTGCGCGGTCAAGCAGGCAACGTTCGAGATCGTGGAAGGGGCATTTCGCGCCGGGGAGCGGAAGGCCTCGCGCCTGCTCACAGATCTGGGGCTGGCCGTGGCATGGATCCGCGAGCCGGAGCTGCGTGCGGTGGATCCGGAGCTGCGCTCGTTCGCGAACGTGAATACGCCTGCGGATCTGGGTACCGATCGGCAGGGATAGATCGGGGTTTCCAGGGCGCCGTTGATCCGGTACAAACTGGGCCCTTCATGAAGGTCGGTGACCTCGTAATCGACACGCCCGTGATCCTCGCGCCGATGGCTGCGGTGACGGATCTGCCGTTCCGTACGGTCTGCGAGGAGTTCGGCGTCGGCTTCACGATCACCGAGTTCCTGTCGGCGCACGCGCTGTCGGTCGGCGATCCGAAGACCACCGGCAAGCTGACGGCGTCGTTGAACGGCCGGAAGTTCGGCGTCCAGATCTTCGGTCGCGAAGAGGAGCGCATGGAGGATGCGGCACGGCTCGCCGTGTCGATCGGCGCCTCGCTGGTGGACATCAACATGGGTTGCCCGGCGAAGCGCGTGGTGGCCGGCGAGTGCGGATCGGCGTTGATGCGCGAGCCCGCGATCGCGCAGTCGCTGGTGCGCGCCGTCGTGCGTGCCGTTCCCGCGGACGTGCCGGTGACCGTCAAGCATCGCGCCGGGTGGAATCAGGACAACCTGAACGCGCCCGAGTTCGCCCTCGCGCTGGTCGAGGCCGGCGCGAAGATGATCACCGTGCACGGCCGGACGCGGACGCAGGGCTTCTCGGGCAAGAGCGATCCGAACATCATCAAGCTCGTGCGCGACGCGCTGCCCGCGCACATTCCCGTGATCGGGAATGGCGACGTGATCGATGTCGACGGGTACCTGCGGCTGCGCGAGACCACCGGCTGTGATGCGGTGATGATCGGGCGGGGCGCACTCGGCAATCCGTGGCTGTTCGCGCGGCTCAAGGAGGTCGCGGCGGGGCGCCCCGATCCGGGGCCCCCGAAGCTCGAGGAGCGCCTGCTCGGCTATCGCCGCCACGTCGAGCTGATCGAGACCCTGAAGCCCGGGCCTCGCACGCTGCACGAAGTTCGCAAGGCGTGTGCGTGGTACGCGCGCGGGCTCTACGGCTGCAACGCGCTGCGCCTCAAGGTCTGGGAGATCAAGGATCTCGCGGTGTCCAAGCAGCTCGTCGAGGACTACTTCGCTCAGCTCGTGGATCGCCAGAGGCGGCTCGGCCTGCCGCCCGAGATGACGGATACGCACACGCAAGCGGACGGCGAATTCTCCGACTCCGATCAGGCCGCATGACGAGCGGGCTGTAAGTTGCTTCGCGGTAGCCTCAAGGCCAAGGACTTCCTGGTAACCGAGAGTGCGTCGATGCGCGCCGTCGCTGCACAGCTCGATGCCTATGCCGATGGTGACGACCCGGTGGTGATCTGCGGCGAGCACGGTACGGGGCGCGAGTTGATCGCGCGCGTGCTGCACCACAAGGGACCGCGGACGGGTGCGCGCTTCATCGCGGTGCGGCCCACGTTCGAAGACGTGCCGGGCGTCAAGAGCGACGATGCCTGCGAGCGCGCGCGACGGGCGTTGCGGGCCGCGCATGGCGGGACGTTGCTCGTCAAAGATCTGAGCGATCTGTCTGGGCCGTCACAGCGGACGCTGAAACGTGCGATCTCCGACCGCAAGAGCAGTCACACCGAGGCCACCGACGTGCAGGTCGTCGCGACGGCGGATCCGGATCTGGAACGTGCGGTCGATGCGGAGATCGTGGCGCGCGATTTCTACGAGCTGTTCAAGCCCAGGCGGATCGTGGTCCCGCCGCTGCGCGATCGGTTGGACGATCTGCCGGCGCTGTTCGAGCGCTGGATCAAGCACTACGCCGCGGAGGTGGGACGGACCAAGCCGTCGGTATCGTCGAGGGCGATCACGCGGCTCGGCGAGTATCCATGGCCGGGGAACGTGGGGGAGCTCAAGTCGATCGCGCGACGCTTGGTCGTGCGCGTCACGGGTGCGCGGATCGAAGCCGGCGATGTCGACGACATCCTGCCCACGGTCGCGACGCGCGTGCCGCTCGAGGATCTGGCGTTCGAGGAGATGGTGAAGGCGAAGCTGTCGGGGCTGCTCGATCGGATCGACGGCTATCCGATCAACGATCTCTACGACAAGGTCGTGGCGCGTGTGGAGCGGCCGCTGTTCGACCTCGTGCTCGCGCATACCGGTGGGAATCAGCTGAAGGCGGCGGAGCTGCTCGGCTTGAACCGGAACACGTTGCGCAAGAAGCTCGCGGATCTCGGGATCAAGAAGAAGCCGACTCGCGAAGACCGCGCTCTCGACGGCGACTGATACGGTCGCGGGATGCGAGTGTTTCTGCTGTGGTTCGCGGCGTGTGGTGGCAGCGCAGCCGCGCCTGCTCCGGTCATCCCGGTCTCCGAACCCGCCCCGGTCGAGGCGTCGCCCGTCGAGGAGTCGCTCGTCGAAGCGAAACCGATCAACACCGACGATGCGAAGCGCGGGGCGGCCGAGTTTCTCGATCAGGTGCGCGCGAGCTCCGGTGCGATCACCGGATGCTGGAACTCGGCGCAGAGCGCGAGCCCCGAGCTCCGCACGCGCGAGATCCAGCTCTCGATCACGGCGGACTTCGATCCGAGCGGGCTCGTCAAGCTGTCGCTCTCACCGATGGTGACCGAGGCGTTCGCGGAGTGTGTGAAAGAGCGCACCGCGGGCTGGAAGGTGGCGGTGACGCAGAAGATGACGTTCAAGGCGGCGCTCAGCCTCAAGCCATGAGCTTCCTGCGGTTCGCGCTCTGGGTGATGGTGGGAGTGGCCTGCAACAAGCCTGCGCCCGACGGGGTGGCACCCTTCGTCGAGCTGGCCACCACGCAAGGCCCGACGATCAACGCGATCGCGGCGTGGCTTCCGCTGATGGATCGCAAGCAAGGTCTGTACGATCGCCGGCTGCAGGGTCGGGCACGCCGCGAGCTCGGAGACCTCGCGAAAGCGAATGGCCCCGGCGACCCAGCCGATCGTTCGCGGCGTGCCGAGTTGCAGCGGACGATCTGGGAGCTGACCCGCTGCCCGCCACTGCCAACCTCCGAGGACTCGGACTCCTCCTGCCGGGAGGCGATCGTCACGCTCCGCACCCAGCTCGCCTCGACCGCCGCCGAAGCGCGCACGGTGGGCACACCGGAGGACAAGATCCTGACCCTCGACAACCCGGATCCCGCCGCGAAGACGCACGTCGACAGCGTGATCGCGCTGGTTGCACCGGGCCCGAAGGCGCAGGCGTGGAACGCGGTGAAGGCGGACGAGACCGCGGATCCGTCGACGTTCGATTCGAGCTGCACCGCGGCAGGCGAGGAATGGAAGGCTCGAGCCGACAGCGCGCGCGAGCTGATCTCGTCGGTGGACTTCCTCGATGGCTTCCGCGAGTGCAAGGAGACCCGGACCGCGGCGCGGCTCGTGGCGGCGATCGCGGCCGACAAACACTGCCCGGAGGGTGTGTTCGACAGCAATCGCGCCGCCGATCTGATCCCCAAGCGCCTCGCCGTGAAGATCGCGGCCGAGGCGAAGTTCTGCGCGGACCGCTACAAGTAGAGCCTCGGTGAGCTCCGGTGGGCGGCTCGTCGTGCCACGTGCGCGATCGAGCGTGATGCCGGCGTGGCGAAGGCGAACCGAGAAGGTGACGTCTTGGCCGCGCAGCCGGGACGTTTGTGCCGACCAAGCGCGTGAGCGCGGTGATGATTTGTCCGAGCGGGCGATCGGATGTGGACCCCGATCCGGCCCGCTAACAACAAATGCGCTAACTGTCCCTCAGCGTGCACGAACCGCTAGTCGCTGAAATAGCCACTGGAATTCGGCCGACTGTGCAATTACGGCCACCTCGCGTGGCGCCGAAGTTGCGTGGGTCTGATGCAAATGCGGCTTCAGACGGCAACTCGATTCGCCATCCTCGCTTCGCTCCTACTCGGGTGTGGTGGCGACGAGCGCGAGCTTCGAATTCTCTATGACCACACCACGGGTCGCGCCGTGGTCGAGTCCAACGAAGATCTCGGCGACGTCTTCATCCGCGCGCGCCGCGGCCACTTCGGCACGCTCGACTGCGCAGAGGTCACCGCTGCGGCGAAGGCCACTGGCTCGCGCTACGAGAGCGAGCCGATCGATCCCGCACTCACCCAGTCGTTCTACGGTCCCGAGTGGGCCGAGAACCCGACGCCCGAGATGCTCGCGTCGCTCGCCAACGGCACCGACTCGATCATCGACGTCTGCGCCGACGGCGTCGCGATCGAGAAGGACCTGTTCCAGGCCTGGGACGCCGCGCGCACCATCGGCGTCGGCGGCAAGGCCGACGACACCTCCACCGGCGAGACGCAGATCAACTCCCCGCTCGACTACGGCACGCGCTGCGTCGCCGAGCTCGGCGAGATTCCGTTCTTCGAGGCCAACGGCGACGGCACGTACAGCACCTACGACTGTCTGGAGTCCACCGAGATCCCGGTCACCGCGACCGCGCTCGACGGCACCATCAACGCGCCGCGCGAGGGCACGCTCGATCAGTGCGATAACCCGCAGTACATCTACTCGCTGTGCGAGGCCGGGCCGCGCGTCGCATCGCGCACCAACACGCAGGGCACGCGGTGGGCGCTGCTCTGCCGCAAGTCGATCGGCGGCTACGCGTCGAACCAGTACAACGACATCGCGATGATCGGGCACAACCCGTTCACGGGTAAGACCTGCTTCTTCCAGAACGCGCTCTACTCCAAGACCGACGGCTCCAAAATCCCACACCCCGCCGACAAGGAGAAGTCGCAGAACCTGTGGTCCGGCGTGCACGGAGGCCTCGGCTCGGGCATCGCGTGCGCGCGCTGCCACGACGCGGATCCGTTCATCCACACGCCGTGGATCGACGGCGCCAAGGACTCCGCGGGTCGCCCGATCGTCCCGAAGATGGGCGTCGATCCGGATCTCGCGATCGGCGCGCTCGAGACGCCGTACTCGATCGTCAACCTCAAGGGCAACGCCTGGACGATGCCGAAGCAGATCGTCTCTCCCGAGGCGAACGCGTGCCTCAAGTGCCACCGCATGGGCGACGGTCGCTGGACCGATGACTGGCTCGAGCGCCTCGAGGGCACCGACTCGTCGTGGAACACGCTGACCACCGAGAAGTTCCGCGAGTCGCACACCAAGTACTGGATGCCGCCCGACACCAACTTCACGTCCGAGGCGATGTGGGAAAACAGCGAGTACAAGAAGGCGCTCGACTTCATCCAGGGCTGCGCGAACGGCAACGGCAACTGCCAGCTCGCCGACATCCCCGGTCAGCTCGGCGGCGAGGCCAACCCCTCGGGGCGCCTGCGTAACCCGGTCGATCTCCCCGACGATCAGCTCGCCGATCAAGCGTCGCGCCTGCTCGGCTTCCACAAGGACGCACCCTCGACGGTGTGCGCCGAGTGCCACGCTCCGAACCTCGCCACGCTCGAGGATTGGAAGGACAAGACCAAGCTCGCGGAAGCCAACTGCCTCTCCCCGACCGAGGGCCAGGCGCAAGCCACCACGTACGACGCCTCGCTCACGCAAGGCCAGCTCGTCAGTTACGGACCGTACGAGGTCGCCGCCGGCGGTTCGATCGAGGTCAAGATGACCGGCACCGGCGACGCCGACCTCTACGTCAAGCGCGGCGAGCCCGCGAGCGATCAGATCTACGACTGCCGCCCGTTCTCCGGCAACTCCAACGAGAGCTGCACGCCGGCGCAGTTCAACGCCGCGGGACCCGCGACGTTCTACGTCGCCGTCAAAGGCTTCAAGCCGGCCGAGATCCACGTCGACGTCAAGTGGACTGCACCCGGCACCACCCAGCGCACCGCGAAGGACATCGTCGCGTGTCTCCGCCTGATGCCGACCGAGCCCGACTCGATCTACACGCCGAGCAAGGCCGGCATCTACGCCGCGGCCGCGCACCTCGGCTGGTTCCAGGACACCTTCAAGCAGGCGTTCGACGGCGACGCCAACGCCGACACCTGGGCGATCGAGTACGGCCGCTTCAAGAACCGCGTGTCGATGCCGAAGGGCAACCACCCGCGGTTCGCGCAGGCCGAGTTCGACATCGTCGCCGAGTGGGTGATCCGCGGCCTCCCCAAGGCCGCGCAGTACCTGCCGGCCGACACCGGTCCGGCCACGTGCACGCCGTCGATCTCCGCCGCCGTCGCCACGCACACCACGGCGATGACCACGCAGGGCTGGGAGGCGATCAACCGCAGCGCCGGCATGGCGATGTTCGGCTGCGGTGCCTCCACCGATCCGAAGCAGTGTCTCAAGACGCTCCCCGAGGCGAAGACCAAGCCGTACGGCGCCACCTGGGCGAACGGCTCCACGCTGCGCGTGCTCGACGAGCTCGACTTCAATACCTACTACTGGACGCGCTCGTCGCCCGACGGACGATTCGTCGCGAACGGCTCGACCGGCGCCGGCTCCGTGATCACGGATCTCCAATCGGGCAAGGACATCAACGTCGAGGCCGCGTACGACCCCGGCTTCTTCCCCGACAACAAGGCGTGGATCTTCCAGGGCACGCCGATCGGCCCGGGCTTCTGTCAGATGAGCCTGCTGACCTCGAACCCCGATTCGATCAACTTCTCCGAACCGCAGTGCAGCTCGATCGGCCAGGTCTCGCTCTACCAGCACCTCGGTCAGGGCCTCGGTGGTGGTGACTACTTCGTGATCAACAGCCAGTTCACGAGCGACAACCCGAGCGGCGCGGTCACCAAGGATCCCACCGCCGCGTTCTCGCAGAGCGCCGAGATCAAGCTGACGCCGATGGTGTTCGACGGCACGGTCTACGTCGGTAAGCCGCCGGTCTCGTCGTCCGCGCCGTACGAAGGCGACAGCGTGCTGTCACCGTCGACCAAGCTCGCGATCAGCCGGTTCGGCAACTCGGACGGTCAGCTCGGCTACGTGCTGCGCAAGATCACGACGACGCCGGTCGGCGCCTCCTACGAGGTTCACACCACCGAGGTCGCGCGCTACTGCACGCAGGGTGCGAAGGCGGCGATCTCGTTCGACGAACGGTTCATGGTCACGCACCACTACGTGACGCCGAACGACTTCGCCGACCTCGGCTTCGACTCGGCGGCGGATCCGGGGTTTCAGGCCATCCTCGCGAAGGGCAGCGCCAACATCATCGTCGTCGACCTGGTCACCGGTGTGCGCCGCCGCGTCACCACGATGGGCGCGGGTCAGTACGCGCTGTATCCGCACTTCCGCTCGGACGGCTGGATCTACTTCCTGGTGCGCGATCACAACACCACCAAGGAGTACGTGCTCGCTAGCGACGCGGCACTCTAGCCGCCAACCACACGCCGAATAGTACGATCGCCCCGCACACTGCAGTGCGCGGCTGGATCTCCTCGTCGAGCACCAGCATCGCGCCGACCGCCGCGAAGATCGGCTGCAGATAGATATACGCGGCGACCAGGCTCGACTCCGCGCGCTTGAGTGCGAGCTGCGTCAGCCCGTATGCCGTGACGGTGGGAACGGCGATCAGGAACGCGAGGAACCCGTAGTCGCTGCCGCCGAGGGCCGGCGTACTCGACAGTTCGTAGAGCCCGATCGGGATCGCGATCGGCAACCCGATGGTGAACATGATCGCGAGCAGCGCGAACGGGTCGTACTTGCGGGCGAGCGGTCGCACGACGACGAGGAACACGCCGTACGACAGCGCATTGATCAGCACGAGCACGCTGCCGACGAAGTGATCCGACGACAGCGACAGCTCGTCAGCGCCGACCAGGAGCATCACGCCGGTGAACGCGCAGGCCATTCCGAGCGCGCGGTACAGCTGGAGGGTCTCGCGGCCGAGGAGCAACGCGCCGAGCAGCGTGAACACCGGGATGGTCGAGCCGATCACCACGGCGTTGGTCGCCGTCGTGTGCGCGAGCGCATGGACGAACATCTCCTGGTTGATCACGTTGCCCATCAACGCGCAGAGCACGATCAACGGCAGATCCTTGCGGTCGAACCTCAGCGTCCCGCGACGCCACGCGATCAGCGCGAAGATCACGGCACCGCCGGTCATCCGCGCCATCACGATGCCACCCGGCGGGATGTCGCCGACGACCAAGCGACCCACGACGGGGAGCGACGCGAAGCACAGCGCCGACGCGAGCAGGATCAAATGGACCTGCAGCGGGGCAGGCGTCATTGGCCCGAGTCGCGGAAGCCCGCGGCGAGCCGTCGCGCGAGCGCTTCTGCAGTTCCCTCGCCATACGCCTTTGCAGGCACTGCGCCCCACACCGGTTTCGGCCACGCCGGATCATCGCGCCGCCGTGCGATCACGTGGACGTGCAACTGCGCCACCACGTTGCCGAGCGCGGCGACGTTGAGCTTGTCGCACGGCACCGCGGCGCGGAGCACCGCCGAGGCGTTCGCGATCTCGCGCATCAACTGCTGTTGATCGGAGGCAGCGAGATCCACGATCTCCGTCGCCTCTCGTCGTGGGACCAAGACGAGCCACGCGTAGTTCGCATCGCGCATCAAGCGAACACTCGTCAACGACAGCTCGATCACGGCGAGCGTGTCGGCCTCGAGTCGCTCGTGCAGCGCGAAGTCACTCACGGCGAAAGCAACAGCTCGAACTTCACCGCGACGCCCTTGCCATCCTTCGGCCTCGGAAACTCGACGTACTCGAACACCCGCCTCGTGCACGCGGCGACCTCGCCTTCGATCCCCACCGTGCCGACATTCGCTGCCTTGCCCGTCTCCACGATCTCGAACGCGACCTTCAAGGTTCCTCGCACCTTGGAATCGACGAGCAGGTGCTTCTCGTAGCAGTACTGGAACTTGGTGCGCTGGCGATCGAGCACCCGTCGCACGACCTCGCGCGCCAACCCACCCGTGACGGTGGGTGCGCCGATCCGCACCGACGGGATCCGGTTGCGCGGTTGCGCGTGCGCCGTGCTCGCGAGTGCCACGAGCAGCAGCGCGAGCTTCACAGCACGACCTTGTTCGCCATGCAGGTCTTCACGGCCTGCTCGAACAGCGGCTTGCTCTTCGCCACGCCCTTCGCCCAGTTCTTGGCCTTGTCGACCTCGTTGACGCGGCAGGCGGCGAGCGTGCAGCCGAGTAGCACCTGCGGATCCGACTTGTCGTCGACCTTGCCCATCTCGCAGAACCGGATCACGTCCTTGTCGCGGCCCTCGATCATCGCCTTCTTGCGGGCGGTATCGATCTCCTCGGGGGTCGTCGGTTCCGGATCGGGCGGCGGCTTGTCCTTCTTCACCGCGTCGGGCGCTTCCTTGACGATCTTGGGTGCAGTCGTCGGCGGCGGCTCGAGGGCGGCTTGCTTCGCCTGCTGCGCCGCGATCTCTTCCTTCAGCTTCGCTTCATTGCTCTTGCCGCATCCGAGCAAGCCGACAACGAGCACGAGGGCCGTGATTCGCATGCCCCAACACTACTACTACGGGAACATCGCCGGGTTCCGAGTCTCGCCGAGACTCTCGAGAATGGTGTCGGTCGCCTTCTCCGAGACCATGTAGATCGGCAGCACGATGAAGGTGCCCGGGATGCGCGGGAACACCGAGGCGTCGACGACGCGGAGCCCGGCCGTCCCACGGACGCGAAACTTCGAATCGAGCACGGCCTTCGGGTCGCCGTCGGCGCCGATCGGCGCGCTGCACGACGCGTGATGACCCCACGCTTCCTGCTTGACCCACGCGCCGACCTTGGCCCGATCGTTCGCCGCCGACCCCGGCCAGACTTCCTTGTGCGACGTGAACAGATCGAGCTGGTCGGCCTTGGTGCCGATCCTGCGGACGATCTCGACGCCGTTGACCACCGCGGTCAGGTCGTTGACGTCCTGTCCTTGATCGACATCGCCGTCGTCGAAGTAGTGGAAGTTGATCTGCGGCCGCTCGCGGGGGTTCGCCGAGCGAAGCTTCACCGTGCCGCCGCGGTTGTCGGTGTGGCCCTTGAGGATCAGCCAGGTGAAGTGGTTCTTGTCGGCGTTGGCCTCGACCGAGTAGCCCGGCTTGTAGCCCTTGAACGTGCCCGGGATGCCGAAGATGTGGAGGTCCGCCTCGGCCTTGTCAGGCGACGACTTCGCGAGGATGGACACCACACCGCCGTTGCTCGTGTACGCGCCGCGACCCTTCTGCCACTCGCGGAAGCACGGGTCGCTGGCGTCGCCGTTGTAGTTGCAGCGCTCGAGGGCGCGAAAGTCGTCCGAGACCTCGCTGACCACGCCGACCTCGTAGCGATCCTGCAGGTTCTTGCCGACGCCCGGCAGATCGACCTTGACGTCGATCCCGTGCTGCGCGAGCTCCTGGCGATCGCCGACGCCCGACAGCATGAGCAGCTGGGGCGTGTTGAACGCGCCGGCCGACAGGATGACCTCGCGGGTCGCGCGGACGCGGACCGTCCTCGGTTCCACCGCCTGACCGCTCGTCAGGTCGGCCGAGTACAGCGACGCACCGTCGAGGAACTCCACGCCGGTCGCCTTCCAGGTGCCATCCTCGTCGGCCGCATCCGCGAAGTTCACCTTGGTGACCAGCGCCTGCGTCTTGATGCGGAGAGGGAACCGGCGTGAATCGCGAGCGGTCTCCAGCAAGTATTCGCGCGTGCCGTTGCGGACGTGGTTCTTGCTCGCGATCGGGAACTGGAACACCCCCTGCGCACGCCCGGCCATGGTCTCGGTGTTGATGTCGCGCTTCAGGAAGCCAAAGATCGTGAACACGTTCGCCAGCGGATTGCTCGACAACCCGTTCGGTCCGCCGAGCCCGAGCTCGCCCGAGACACGAAACGCGCTGGTCAGGATCGCCATCAAGCTACCGTCGAGCAGCGCGTCGACCGGAACCTGCGGGCGCTCGGTCGACAGCCACTTGGTGACGGTGCCGTAGTACTTGTGCATGTTGGTCGCGCGCCACGACTCGTCGCCGGTCAGCGAGGCGATGCCGTCCCAGTCGCTGTTCTTCGGCGCGACGGTGATCAGTGCGTTGACCGCGGTCGATCCGCCGAGCGTGCCGCCGCGCGGGTACAGCACGCCTTCGGGCGTGATCTTCGTGTCCTGCTGCGCGCGATCCTTGTCGGTGTAGTGATCGACGAAGTACCACCACGCGAGATCTGGGGTCTCTGTCGCGGTCGGGTGGAACGCCGGCACCTGTGACTCGGTCTTGCCACCGGTCTCCTTGCCTGCTTCGAGCAGCAGCACCGAGTGACCGGCGCGCGCGAGGTTCGCAGCGAGCGGGCCACCACCTGCGCCGGAGCCGACCACGATGTATTCGAACTCGCGGTTCTCGACGCCCTCGAGACCCTTGAACGGGTCGGTCGAGCCAGCGGCGCCATCGCACTTGCCGTCATTGCACTGTGGGCCGGGACCCGGCTCGGGTGGTTGATCGGTTGCGCAGGCAGAGAGCGCAAGGATCAGGGCGAGGTGCTTCATGCCCGACCCAGAGGCAACCGTTGCACCAATTGCGCACGGGGCGTTTCCCGCACTTCCGCGGCGCTGTCCCGGCTACGGAAGTTGGTGTAGCCGGCTATGTAGTCATGCTGTAACGGGTTTTCGGTCCAGTTGTTACAGCGTCACGACGCGAGGCGGACCTCGTTCGTCGTCCGCAACTGGCGGTGGGCGGCGCGAAACGCATCGGCGATCGCGAGGTAGATGTCGTCGTGCTCGGCGTTCGACGCGAGCTCGACACCTTGCCCCTCGAGCTGCACGTGAACGCGGTAGTCGCGAGGGCGGCTCCGCGGGTGACCGATCACGACCTCGCACTTGAACAGCCGGCGGTGCATGTGCTCCAGCCGCGCGACCCAGCGTTCGACCGCCGCTTCGGCGGATTCATCGTGCTCGAGACCATGGAACGTCAGCTCGGTTTGGACCTGCATAACTACGTTCCTAGGTCAGTGCATGCACCGCGCCGAAATCGGAGAGGGAATTTCGGAGAGCCCTAGCGACGCAGGCGGGGATCGATCCACAGCTGCACGAGATCGACGAGCAAGTTCACGACAGCCACAGCGATCGCGGTGACGAGCACGACACCCAAGATCACGGGCAGATCGACGTCGAGGATCGCCTGGAGCAATTCACGCCCGAGGCCGGGCCAGGAGAACACGCTCTCGATCACCACAGCGCCGCCCACGAGCACACCGAGGTCCATGCCCGCGAGCGTGACGATCGGCGGCAGTGCGGGGCGCAGTGCGTGGCGCAGCAGCACATCGCGTTCGGCGAGACCCTTACTGCGCGCGGTGCGCACGTAGTCGTCTGCGAGCACGGCGACCAGCTCGTTGCGAGCGATGCGCGCGTAGTACGCGAGTCCGCTCGCCGCGAGGGTCATCGCCGGAAGGATCAAGTGCGCGATGCGATCGATCACACCTTCGCCGTAACCACCGAGCGGCAAGATGCCCCACTGATACGCGACGATGTAGGGGAGGACCGCGCCGATCACGAACGGCGGGGTGCTCTGGAGGATCAGCGTCACCCCGGTGACCACGCGATCGGGCCAGCGCTTTCTGCGATACGCGGCCCACATCCCGAGGGCGAGGCCGCCGAACACCGCGAGCGCCACCCCGGCAAGCGCGAGCTGGAGCGTCGGCCACATCCGATCGGCGAGCAGCTCGCTCACCGCCCGGCGCGTGCGATAGCTCTCGCCGAGATCGCCATGCGCGAGGTTGCCGAGCCAGCAGCCATACTGCACGACGATCGTGTCGTCGAAGCAGTAGTGCTCCGTGACGCGCGCGAGCGCCTCGGGCGTGGCGCGAGGGCCGAGCATGGTCTTCGCCGGATCTGCGGGGACCGCGATGGTCATCAGGAACGTCGCGGTGAGCACGAACCAGATCACGAGCACCGACCAGCCGAGGCGGCGCGCGATCAACACCGCCAAGCGGGGGCGGGGCTCGCTCATCGCTTCACCCGATCGCCATCGGGGCCGAGGTCCAGCCACGCGGCCGTGTAATCGCGAACCCACACCGGGTGCGGGCGGTAGTCGCGCACGTAGGGATGCACGACCTCGGTGACCAGCTGGTGGTAGCCCCAGATCCACGGCGCCTCGTCGTAGAGCAGCTTCTCCGCCTGCCGGTAGAGCGCCGCCCGCTTGTCGCGATCCACCTCGCCTCGTGCGGCATCGAGCAGTCGATCCAGCTGGGGGTTGCTGAAGAATGTCGAGTTGGTCGAGTTCTCGTCGCTGATGTTGCGCGAGTGGAACAGCGGATCGAGGAGGCTCAGCGGATCGGGGTAGTCGCCGAGCCATGACCCGAGCGAGAACGCCGGTCCCGTTCGCTTGCCGATCGCATCCCCGTACGCCGTGAACGACAGCTGCGTGATCGACATCCGGATCCCGACCTCCGCGAGATCCGCTTGCAACGAGACCGCGAGCTTCTCGGCATCTTCATCGACCACCGTCACGTAGTCGATCGCGAAGCCGTCTCGAAGCCCGGCCTCGGCGAGCAGCGCACGCGCCTTCGCGGGATCGTGCGGGTAGGGTGGAAGGCCATCGTCTCGACCGAACGCACCGGGGGCGAGCACGCCGTGCGCGGGCGCCGAGGTGCCCATCAGCAGCTTCGCGATCTTGGTCTTGTCGAGGGCGTAGTTCATCGCCTGGCGGACGCGGCGATCGTCGAACGGCTTGACCTGCGTGTTCATGCGCGAGCCGAACGCGTTCATCAGCGGCCGCGCCATGAGGTGCGGCGCCCACGCGGGCTGACTCTCGAGCCAGCGCAGGTCGGATCCCGAGGGGCGCTCCGCAGCGTCGAGCTCACCGCGCTCGAACATCATGAACTGGAGGTCGCGCGGTGTGTTCTCGAGCATCGTGATGCGCTCGATCCGCTGGCGCGCCGGATCGTAGAACCGAGCACGGCGGACCAGCACGATCCGTTGCCCCTCGTCCCACGAGACGACCTTGTACGGGCCCGACGCGAGCGGCGCGCGTCGCAGGTTCGCGGTCATCGCTTCCTCGGTGAGCGGCGACGCGTATGCCATCGCGAGCTCGTAGAGCATCGCGGCGTTCGGAGCGGTGAGCTCGAGGCGCAGCGTGCGGTTGTCGACGACGACGATCCCGGTGCAGTGCGTAGCCTTGCCGTCGATCATGGCCTGCGCACCGACGAGCCCCGCCAGGCGCGAGGCGTACGGCGAGTCTGCCCTCGACAGCGTGCGCTCGAAGCTGCGCTTGAAGTCGTGCGCGACGATCGGCGTGCCGTCTTCGTAGGTCGCTTGTCGCAGCGTGAACGTATACAGGAGGCCGTCGGGCGAGATCGTCCAGCGCTCGGCGAGGCGCGGCACCAGCTCGGCGGAGTCCGCGGCATAGCCGACCAGCCCGTCGACGATGTGATGGACCACGGCGACCGAGGTCTCGTCGTACGCGATCGCGGGATCGAGGGTGGCGAGGCCGGTCTGCCAGGCGACCGTCAGCGAGCCACCAGCGCGCGGTGCCCCGCCCGCTGCTTGCCAGCGCGGCGCATCGGCATGAGAACACGCGAACACCAGGAGGAGCAGCCACCTCATGCGCTCGCCTCGCTGTTGTCGACGAGCGAACGCACGCCTTCGGCGAGGAGATGAAAGCTGACCACCGCGATCGTGATCGCGAGCCCGGGTACCAGGATGAGATGAGGTGCCGTGCGATAGAACGCGCGTCCTTCGTACAACATGCGGCCCCACGTCGCGGCGGGCGGAGGTGGGCCGAGGCCGAGATAGCTGAGCGTCGCCTCGGCCAGGAGGTTCTGGGCGAAGCCGAGCACGGCGAGCACGACGATCATGCCGGCGACGTTCGGGAGGAGATGCCTCGCGATGATCCGCAGCGGGCTCGCACCCAGCGCCCGCGCGGCAACCACCAGCTCGCTGGTCGCGAGGGTCCTCACCTTGGTGCGGATCACGCGCGCGGCGGTGGCCCAGCCCGCGATCGCGAGCGTGAGCACTACGGGTGCGCTCGACGAGACGAGCCCACTCTCGCGCAGGACGGCGGCGAGCAAGATCGCGAGCAGCAAGAACGGGAACGCGAGCACGAGATCGACGAGCCGCATCAGCACCTGATCGACCCAGCCACCTGCGTACCCGGCCACCAGGCCCACCACGGCGCCGATCCACAGCGACAGCAACGTGGCGAGTGCGGCGACGCCTAGGGACGTGCCGGCACCGTCGGCGAT
>JBBQJJ010000042.1:0-33059 GCA_038325805.1 Haliangiales bacterium | reverse complement strand
CCGATGCCCTGACCGAACAGCTCGGCGTTCGCGTTGTAGCCGGACTTGCCATTCGACATGTCGTCGACTGCCTTCGCCGAGATCAGCGACTCTGCCGCCGACAGCAGCGCGAGCGGCAACGCGACCGCGATCAGTGCGAGCCAGCTCGTGCCATGGGCGAGCTCGGGCAGCATGAGGGACAGACCGCTGAAGTCGACGCTGCCGACGGAGGCGACCTCGGTCCAGTCGAGCTCGTACGCGATGAACGTCGCGATGATGATGCCGAGCAGCGATGACGGAAAGCTCTTGAGGTTGGCGAGCGCGACGGTGATCCAGATGACCAGGAGGCCGCACACCACCGACAGCCACTCGACCTCGCGCAGCCACTCCATCGCCCAGAAGTCGGAGAGCATGTGCCATAGCGCGATGTCGGAGCCGAGCAGGATCGGGACCTGCTTGTCCATCAGCGTGAGCCCGACGCCTGTGGTGAAGCCGGCGAGCACGATCTTCGGCAGCAGATTCGCGTAGCGGCCCCAGCCGAGGATCCCGAGCGCGATCGACACCACCCCGCAGACCAGCGCCGCGGCCGCCGCCGCCCCGAGGCCGAACTGCGCGACGATGCCGAACACCATGACGTTGAGTGCCGCGGCGGGACCGGACACCTGATAGTTCGATCCCCCGAGCGCTGCCGCGAAGAATCCACCGATCGCACCGGCGATCAGGCCCGTGCTCGCGGGGACGCCGGCGGAGACTGCGAGGGCGACGTTGAGTGGGATCGCGACGGTGGCGACCGTCAGACCTGCGAGGAGATCGGCGAACGAGATGCCTTGCGTGGTGATCTCGGACCACCGGGTGCGCAGCGTGTTCTTGATCTCCTGACTGCCGGAGGCGTGCGGCGTGTCAGGCGGACGAACCCGATTGGTGTTGAGCGACGAGACACGAGCACGCGCGAGTGCAGACTCGCGCGAGGAAGCACGAAACATGAAATCTCCGGACGTCGAATGTGGGTCGCTACGCGCGCGAGCCACCGATCCAGCTCGAGCATCGAGTTGGACCCGTGATCACGACGCGAGGACGGTCACAACATCCGGCGTTCGGCGGCGCCGCGGAGCGCGAGCTCGGCGGTGCGAGGATTCAGCGTCGGTGCAAACCCAGGATCGACAGCGCGCGGAGTGCGGCGGTGCTCGACGAGCGGAGGTGCGCCAGGCGTGCGGAGCTGCCGGTGCTCGCCGGCGACCTCCTTGCTCGTGGTCTCCTCGGAGCGGTCTCGCTCGTGCTCCTCGTCGAGCGGCACCGATCCGAAGCGGCCGCCGGTGGGCAGCGCCACCATCAGCAGGGTCAGGATCAGGTGGAGCAGCCAGGACACGCGGGTAAGTAACTATTCGCATTCACCGTGCATTCCGCAAGGGCACGAGAAAACAAAGAATCACACTTCGTGGCGCTTGCCGTTCTCGGTGTAGCGGACCCCGTAGAGGTCCTGGCGGCGATCCATCCACGTGCGCACGCTGCCCGTGAGGCGGTTGCGACGAAGCGCTTCGATGTCGAGCTCGTTGAGCACCATGGTCTCGACATTGGGCGTGGCTTCCTCGGCGACGCCATCGCGCGCGAACGGCACGTCGCATGGGGTGAGGATGCAGGCCTCTCCATAGTGGATGTCGGCGCCTTGCACGAACGGCAGGTTCCCGATCGGTCCCGCGAGCACCGCGTACATCCCGTTCTCGATGCAGCGCGCGGCGGCGCACAAGCGGATCCGCATGTAGCCCGAGCGGATGTCGGCGTTGAACGGCACGAACAGCGTCAGCGCGCCCTTGCCCGCGGCGATCCGCGACAGCTCGGGAAACGACACGTCGTCACCGATCAGGATCGCGATCTTGCCGCGATCGGTCTCGAACACCCGCACCTCGTCGCCCGCGGACACGCCCCACCAGCGTGACTCCGGCGGCGTGATGTGGAGCTTGTACTGTTTCTCGACGGTGCCATCGCGGCGGAACAGCGACGCGACGTTGAACAGCTTGTCGTTCTCGACGGTGAGGTGCGAACCGCCGATGATGTTGACGTCGTACTTCATCGCCATCCGCGAGAAGAACTCGTTGTAGCGAGGTGTGAACTCGTCGAGCCGGCGCGCGGTCGCCGACGAGTCCTTCATCTGCACGAGGACTTGCAGCTGGTTGGTCAGCATCTCCGGGAACAGCAGAAAATCGGCGCGGTACTCCGACCCGGTCTCGATGAAGAACTCGCACTGCTGCGCGAACTCCTCGAAGCTCGCGATCGGCCGCATCTGATACTGCACCGCCGCGACGCGGATGTTGCGAACGGCCGCCGTCCCCGCCGGATGGTGCTCGGGGTTCAGCCACTCCATGAACACCGCGTAACCGCCGGACTCGGTGTCGCTCGGCAAGTAGTTCTTGAGCACGGCGCGGATCGAGAAGCCCTGCGAGAGCTGCGCGGTGAGCACCGGATCCTTGTCCTTGAGATCCTTCTTGACGACGCGCCGCACGTACTCCTCGGCGGTCATCTTGTCGGCTTGCTTCGCGTAGCCCGGGATGCGGCCGGCGATCAGGATCGCGCGCAGGTTGCGCTTCCGAGCGAGCTCCTTGCGCGCCTCGTAGATCCGCCGCGTCAGGTGGACGCCGCGATGCTTCGGATCGACCGCGATGTCGATGCCGTACAGGGTGTCGCCCTCGCGATCGTGGTTGCGGATGTAGCCCTTGTCGCTGACGTCGTCGAACGTGTGGTACGCGCCGAAATCTTCCTCGTCGACGATCAACGAGCTCGAGGTGGCGACCAGCTTGCCGTCGATCTCGACGCCGATCTGACCCTCGGGGAAGATCGCGAGCTGGCTGTCGAGCTGCTCGCGCGTCCACGGATCGATCATCGGGAATGACTTGCGCTGGATCTCGACGATCGCCGCCAGGTCCGTCTTCTTGAGCGGCCTGACAACGAGACGTGGCCGAGTGTCCATGCGGAGCAATGTACCAACCTCCGGTGTGCGTGTACCTCCGGTCAGTCCTCGATCGAGCCGACGCCCCGGGGACCACGTCCCTCCGTGGTCATTTGGGGAGGATGACCTTGTCGATCACGTGGATCACGCCGTTGCTGGTCTCGATGTCGGCCTGCGTGACCTTGGCATCGTTGATCATCACGGTGCCGCCCTTCGCCGAGATCTTGACGCTCTGACCGTTCACGGTCTTCGCGGTGGTCAGCTTGACGACGTCCGCCGCCTTCACCTTTCCTGCGACGACGTGAAAGGTGAGGATCGAGGTCAGCTTCTTCTTGTCCTTGAGCAGCGCCTCCAGGGTCCCCGCGGGGAGCTTGGCGAAGGCTTCATCCGTGGGCGCGAACACCGTGAACGGACCCTTGCCCTTGAGGGTCTCGACCAACCCGGCCTCGGTGAGCGCCTTGGCGAGCGTCTTGAAGCTGCCTGCCGCGACTGCGGTGTCGACGATGTCAGTCTTTGGTTCGGCGCGAGCAGCGGGGACGAGGGACAGCGAAATGGCGATCGCGAGAATTGCTGTACGAAACATCTTGGTTCCTTTGAGAGGCTCGACGAAATAGCGAGCCATGCGCGTGGGAGTGCATGCACCGCGATCTGGTTACAACCGATTCACACGGTCTCGCGATCGAGGACGCCGGGTAACCCGCGCGCGTCGGGGTTCATCGTAGCGACCACAGGATGACCGACGTGCCCAAGCCAGCCGTGCCTCGCGCCCCGGTGTCGCAAGAGATCCGCGAGCGGATCCGAGTCGCGAAGCAGCGCTTTCACGCGAACGACAACATCGCAGCGTTTCTCGCACCCGGTGATCTCGAGGCGCTCCTCGACGAGGTGACCTCCAAGATGGAGGCGGTCCTCGAGAGCCTGGTGATCGACACCCACGGCGATCACAACACCAAGGAGACCGCCCGTCGCGTCGCGAAGATGTACCTCTCCGAGGTGTTCCGAGGGCGGTATGTCCCGGCGCCACCGGTGACGGAGTTTCCGAACGCCGCCTACCTCAACGAGCTGATGATCGTCGGGCCGATCACCGTCCGCAGCGCGTGCAGTCACCACTTCTGTCCGATCATGGGGCGGTTGTGGATCGGGCTGATGCCCAACGAACACTCGAACCTGATCGGCCTGTCGAAGTACTCGCGACTCGCCGAATGGATCATGTGCCGGCCTCAGATCCAGGAGGAGGCGATCACGCAGCTGGCCGACGTGTTGATGAACAAGGTGACCCCCGACGGACTCGCGGTGGTGATGGAGGCCGATCACTTCTGCATGCACTGGCGCGGAGTGAAGGACGCCTCCACCAAGATGATCAACAGTGTCATGCGTGGCTCGTTCCTGAAGGACGCGTCGCTCCGACGTGAATTTCTGTCTCTCATCAACCTGAAGAACTGAGGCCGAGATGCTCGTCCGTTGTCTGTACGCCAGTCGCACCGTCGGTCCCCTCACCCCGGACGTCATGGACTCGATCCTGGAGCAATCGCGAAGGAACAATCCCCGGCTCGGCATCACCGGACTACTCTGCGTGAGCGGAGATGTCTTCATCCAGGTGCTCGAGGGTGGTCGCGACGAGGTCTGCGACCTCTACAAGGCCATCGTGGGCGACCCCCGACATTCCCAGGTTCGGTTGCTGGTCTACGAGGAGGTCACAGAGCGGCGCTTCGGCAACTGGACCATGGGCCATGTCAACATCGCCAAGATCAACCCGTCGCTGTTGCTCAAGTACTCCGAGAAGCCAGCGGTCAACCCCTTTGGTTGTTCGGGCCGCGCGACGATGGCGCTGCTCGACGAGCTGGTCGCGACGGCTTCGATCGTCAATCGCGGCAGTTGACGGTCACGGCAACACCGACGGCGCGACGATGATCAGCCGAAACACCGAGCCACCCGACGCGGGGCAGGTCACCTCGGCGGTGCCGCAGTGCGCCTCCGCCACCAGCCGCACGAACGTCAGTCCTAAGCCTCGGTTGTGCCCGCGCGCCTGGTCGGTCGAGATCTGGACGTAGCGGTCGAACAGCCGCTCGCGCAGCTCCTCGGGCACACTGGGGCCGTCGTCGGTGACGTCGAGGATCAGGCGATCTCCCTCCGCGCGCGCCGAGAGGGTGACGGTGTTCGCGTGGCGCAACGCATTCTCGACCAGGTTGTCGACAGCGCGCACGAGCAAGTCCTCGTCGAGCGAGACCTCGAGCCCGCAGGGCACGGAACCGAGTTGTCTGCCGTCCAGCTTCGCGAGCGCGCGGTTGTCATTGATCACACGTGCGAACATCGCGTCGACGTTGGCCCGCGTGCGGCGTAGCTCCATCGACGCCGTCTCCAGCCGGCCGATGTCGAGCAGGGTCATGGTCATCTTGCTCAAGCGCTTCACCGAGTCCAGCGCGTTCTCCACCAGCTCGAGCACGTCCGGCGCATCGCGGACCGAGGCGGTCTCCTCGAGCAGCTGCAGGTTGATCCACGTCGACGACAAAGGATTCTTGAGATCGTGGACGAGCAAGCTCTGTAGCTGCTCCTTCATCCGATCGACCGAGCGCTGCAGTGAGGTGTCCTCGATGACGAGGAAGCCATACGGCGCGCCACCCATCTCGAACGAGGCCATCCGGACGCGCACGTCACGCGATCGCTCCATGTGGGGGAACGGGAAGGTCAGCTCGGCGGTGACGTCGATCGGTCGCTTGCCTATGCTGTCGCGGAACTGCCCGGCGAGCTGGCGAACAGCCATGCACGGCGCGACCTCTTCGAAGAAGCCACGGCCGATCACCGACTGCTTGGAACGCGCGGCCATCCGCTCCTCGGCGCGGTTGTAGACCACGACCTTCCCGTCGGCGTCGAGGACGACCAGTCCCAACGGGAGCGCATCGAACAGGTGGTCGAGCAGGCTGAGCTGCATACGGCATTAGATCACGAGCGACGCCGGGCCTGCCATCCATTCAGTGGATGCGCGGGAGGAGCGGGTGAGCTGCGAGCACGCCCTCCTCGAGCTCTGCCAGCTCGCTCGCCCGCGCTCGCCAGACCTCCGGTGCGATGTCGCGTGCCAGGGCGAGGAAGATATCGCGATGCCTGACCTCGGCCTCGGCGAGGTGCGCGTAGAGGTCGCGCGACTTCGGATCCTCGAGCGCACCGGCGAGTAGGCCCAGGCGCTCCGCGGAGCGGCCCTCGATCACGGCGAACACCAGCAGCCGATCGAGCAACCGGTCCGGTTCCTTCTTGCGCACCAGCTTCTGCAGCGCGGCCGCGTAGCCATCACCGAAGTCGATCGCGACCGGTTGGCTGCGGCGCGTCAGCAGCGCGGCGACCTGGACGACGTGACGGGTCTCGTCGTGGGCGAGGCGCGCCATCGCGAGCACGAGATCGGTCTGCTCGGGGTAGCTCTTGATCAGCGACAGCGCGGAGGTGGCTGCCTTGCGCTCGCAATGGAGGTGATCGGCATGGACCGCATCGAGATCCGCGAGGGCGACCTCGAGCCACCTCGGATCGGACGCGACCAGCGGTAGCGCGTCACCGAGCTGCGGGATTGCCAGGTCGTCACCGTCGGGCACGACTCGATGTTACCTTTCCGTTCGTGAGTGAGCAGCCGTTCTCCAAGGAATGTCTCGCAGGTCTCCGTCGCGCCGAGGTGCTCCGTCCCGAGATCCTCCAAGCGCCGCGGACGATCGAGGACACGCTGGTTCGCTACAACGAGCTGCTGATGTCCGCGAGCGGGAGCAACGCGCTCGCTGGCTTGATGTCGGAGGTCCATCCCGACGAGGCGATCCGCGATGCCGCGCGCGAGTGCGAGCAGGAAGTCTCGCGGTTCTACTCGGACCTCGCGCTCGATCGCGACATGTATGACGCGCTGGCGGCGGTCGATGTGTCGAACGCGGATGCCGATACCAAGCGGTTCATCGCGCACACGCTCCGCGACTATCGGCGCGCCGGCGTCGACAAATCGCCGGAGACCCGCACGCGCCTCAAGCAGATCGACGAGGAGCTGACCAAGCTCGGGCAGCAGTTCAGCAAGACGATCTCGGAAGACGTGCGCTCGATCGACGCGTCGCCCGATCAGCTCGCCGGCCTGCCACCGGACTTCGTCGCGTCGCACCCGGTCGAGAACGGCAAGGTCCGCATCACGACCGACTACCCCGACTACAACCCGTTCATGACCTACGCGGACAACGACGAGCTCCGCCGTCAGCTCTACGTCGCGTTCCGCAGCCGCGGCGACAAGGATAACGAGCGTGTGCTGCGCGAGATCCTGACCCTGCGCTCGGAGAAGGCCTCGCTACTCGGGTTCGCGAACTGGGCGGACTACATCACCGCCGACAAGATGATCGGCTCCGGCACGAAGGCTTCGGAGTTCATCGAGAAGGTCTGGTCGCTCGCCGCCCCGCGCGCCGACCGCGACTACGCCGAGCTGTTGCGCCAGCTCCAGACGATCGACGCGAAGGCCACCGCGGTCTCCGATTGGCAGAAGACCTGGCTCGAGAACGTCGTCAAGCGCGAGCGCTACGAGGTCGACTCGAGCGAGACCCGCCAGTACTTCCCGTACGCCCGCGTGCTCGCCGGGTTGCTCGACATCACCGCCGAGATCTTCGAGTTGACGTACGTCAAGCTCGACGATGCCGTGGTCTGGCATCCGAGCGTCTTCGCGTACGACGTGGTCCGCGCCGGGACGTCGACCCGCCTCGGGCGGATCTTCCTCGACATGCATCCGCGCGAGGGCAAGTACAAGCACGCGGCGCAGTTCCCGCTCAAGGACGGGGTGCGAGGCGCCCAGCTTCCCGAGGGCGTGCTGGTCTGTAACTTCCCCAAGCCCGACGGGAACGACCCGGGCCTGATGGAGCACGACGACGTCGTGACCATGTTCCACGAGTTCGGCCACCTGATGCACCACGTGCTCGGCGGCCATCAGAAGTGGATCACGCAGAGCGGCGTCGCGACCGAGTGGGACTTCGTCGAAGCGCCGTCGCAGATGTTCGAGGAGTGGGCGTGGCGCCACGACACCCTCGCGCGGTTCGCCCGGCATCATCAGACCGGCGAGGTCATCCCTGACTCACTCGTCGAGAAGATGCGGAAGGCCGACAAGTTCGGGCTCGGCACCGCGACCGTGCAGCAGATCTTCTATGCCGCGATCTCGCTCGGCTTCCATCGCGCCGATCCAGCGAACCTCGATCAACTGACGGAAGTGCAGCGGCTGCAGAAGAAGTACACGCCGTTCGCGTACGTGCCGAACACCCGGTTCCACGCCTCGTTCGGCCACTTGGTCGGCTACTCGGCGATGTACTACACGTACCAATGGTCCCTCGTGATCGCGAAGGACCTGCTGACCCCGTTCGAGACTCCGGGCCTGATGGCGCGGGACGTGACCTACGCGTACCGCGACAAGGTGCTCGTCCCGGGTGGTAGCCGGGATGCCGCGGAGCTGGTCCGCAACTTCCTGGGGCGTGAGTACGACTTCGGGGCGTACGAGCGCTTCCTCGTCAGCTGACGGGATCCCGGGTGCGTAAGATTGTCGTCACCCGCTGACGAAAACGGCCACCTCTGCGCCCTCCGCGTGCGGATTCCTCGACGGCAAATCGGATTGTCGCCGTTCGGTTACGAGTTCCCGCTAGGTGGTGACAAAGCGATCGCGATGAATGACATCACTTTGCTTCCGTGCGTTCGGCGGATGCCTTAAAACCTTTTGCAAGGAGACATACTGATGAACAAACTGACGATCTCATTCGTGGCCGCCATGTCGCTTCTCGCCTTCGCAGGCTGCAAGAAGAAGGGCGGCGCTGCCGGTGAAGCCGTTGCCAAGATGGAAGGCTTCCAGAAGTCGATGTGCGACTGCAAGGACAAGGCTTGCGCTGACAAGGTCAACGAAGACATGTCCAAGTGGGGCACGGAGATGGCCAAGACGGCCGGCGCGGCGAAGGACGAGAAGCCGGATCCGGATCTCGCGAAGAAGTCGGCCGACATCATGACCAAGTACACCGAGTGCATGACCAAGCTGATGATGGCGGGCATGGGCGCTCCGGCCGGCGACAAGCCGGCTGGCGACACGGCGGCTCCGAAGGAAGAGCCGAAGATGGAAGACAAGAAGGAAGAGGCGAAGCCGGAAGAGAAGAAGGAAGAGGAGAAGAAGTAATCACTTCTTCACTCTGATTTCTCTCTCTGCTTGACGAGGGCTCGCCGCTGGCGGGCCCTTCGTATTTGTGCGCCCTGTGCCGATCGGCCATGCTCTCCCGATGAAGTGGCTCGTCCTCGCGGTCGCGTTATCGGCATGTGGTGGTGACAAGTCGGAGGCGCCAGTCGGCGATCCGAAACAGGCAGCGTGCGTTTCCGCGATCGATCGCGGCGTCACGATGACGCTCGAGCGGCGGACGGCGATGAGCGGTGGGCAGGCCTCGCCAAACATGAAGAAGCTGGTCGAGGAGCTCGCTCCCAAGCTCAAGGCGACGCTCGGCGATCTGTGCATCAAGGATCAGTGGGACGACGCCGTGGTGTCGTGCTTCCAGACCGCGCCCGATATCGCGAAGTGCAAGGAGAGCCTCAAGCCCGAGCAGCGCACCAAGTACACGCAGGCGATGATGCAGGTGATGATGGGTCAGGGCGGGATGCGGGGATCGGGTCACGGCTCGGGACTGCCAGCGAACATGCAGCCGCCGACGGGCGCTGGTTCGAACTAACCGGTTAGCCCGCGACGCGCTTGCGAACGGCGCGCAACGCCGCCCCGACGATAGGCAACGCTTCGTAGAAGCCCTGCGCCGCGTCGAACAGATCCTGGTGATGCGTGATCTTGCCAGTGCCGTCGAACCGGAGATGCGTGACGCCGGGAACGGTTTTCAGATCGTCGCTATCTTTACGCTTCCACTCCCAGCGCCAGCGCACGTAGCTGCCGTCGCTACCGGTCGCGAGGTCCTCGACGTGGAACTTCGTCACCGCGAGTGAATCGAGGACGCGCTGGAAGTACTTCCGCAGTGTCGCGAAGTCGCCGTGCACCTCGTGAAACGGATCCCGGAACGAGAAGCCGGGCGCGTAGAGCTCCTCGAGGCGGGCGATCCACGCGGGGGAGAACTCGTCGTAGAAGTTGCGAAAGCGCTCGAGCGCCTGCGGGCGGTCCATGCCCATTGATATGCCCGAACTTGCTCGACCGTTACACCCCTTGCCGACGGTCGCGGGCCACGCCGCTGCGGAACACCGTCGACGACTACGCCTCGGAAGCTGTGGTGAGTGAGCACGCCGAGCGGTTTCGCTCTCCGGAATGATCGCTAGTGCGCGGATCCCTCGCACACCCAGTGGCATGCACCTCGCAGCTCGGTCGTGCGTCATGAGAAGACCTCTGTTGTTCCGGCTGTTCGAGCTGGGCGCACGCGCGGTCAGAGAACCCGTCAAGGAGGCCTCCGAGTCGTTGATCGAGAACGCGAAGGACGGGGCCAAGGCCGTCGGAAAGTCGGCGCTCGACTACACGATCTTCGTGCTGATCGGTCTGGTCGGCTACGTGTTCGTGTTTCTCGGGCTCGCGTTCGTCCTGCAGTCGGCCCTCGGTCTCGCTCCCGCGCTGATGCTGATCGGCGGGATCCACGTGGCCGTCGGCGTCGCCGGCGTGATGGTGCTGCGGAAGCGCAAGGCACAGCTGGCCGAGGAAGCCGCGGCGCGCGCGTCCGAGCAGTTCGCGCCTCCGAAGCCTACCGACGTGTCAGGTCGCGCGTGATGTTCTTCTGGTGTGCCTCGATGGTGCCGCCGCCGATCTCGATCAGCTTCGAGTCGCGGAAGAACTGCTCGACGCGATACTCGGTGCAGTAGCCGTACCCGCCGAGCACCTGGATCGCCATGTCCGCGACCTCCTTGGCGGCGGTGGCGGCGAACAGCTTCGCGGCATCGGTGCCGAGCCGGTTGCGACTCGTCGGACCGACCGACGCGGCGACGTTGTAGGTCAGCGCGCGAATCGCCTCGACCTTCGCGTAGCTCTCGCCGATGTAGCGCTGGATCTGACCGTGCTCGGCGAGCGGCTTGCCGAAGCTGTGCCGCTCGGTCGAGTACTGCACCATGATGTCGAGGCAGCGGCGCGCGATACCGAGGCTCATCGCGGCGAGGCCGACTCGCTCGACCTCGAGGTTGCGCATCATGTTGGTGATGCCGCCGCCCTCGGTGCCGAGCAGATTCTCTGCGGGTACCTTGCAGCCGTCGAAGATCAACTCGGCCATCGTCGAGGCGCGCATGCCCATCTTCGGGATCTTGGGGCTGGTGGAGAATCCCTCGAAGCTGCGCTCGACGATGAAGCTCGTGATCCGATCGTCGAGCTTCGCGTAGACCAAGAAGACGTCGGCCTCGCACGCGTTGGTGATGAACGTCTTGCGACCGTCGAGGACGTAGTGGCCGTCGACCTTGCGCGCCGTGGTCTGCAGCCCGAGCACGTCGGTGCCGACAGCCGGCTCGGTCATCCCCATCGCGCCGATCGTCTTGCCGCTGAGCGTGTCGGGCAGGTACTTCGCGCGTTGGGCGGCATTGCCGGCGTAGTAGAAGTTGTTGACGAACAACAGCGCGTGCGCGAGATAGCCGAGTGTGAAGCCGGGGTCGCAGTAGGCGAGCTCGTCGTGGACGATCACCGATGCGGTGGCGTCGAGACCGGCGCCGCCGTCGGCATCGGGAATGGTCACGCCGATCAACCCGAGGGCCCCGAGCTCGCGCAGCAAGCCACCGTTGAACGTGGCTTGTGCGTCGTGCTCGGCCGCTTGGGGCTCGACCTTGGACCCGGCGAACTGTCGAACCATTGCACGAAGCTGTTCGTGCTCGTCGGAGAGCGTCACGCCGGGAACTGTACTCCATGATCCTGTAGAGTCATGCGGTGGCCGGGCTCGATCGTCTCACCCACGGGTTACCGGCCGTCCTCGTCGCGAATCCGACCGCGCAGAGCGGTAAGGCGTCCGACTGGATCAAGACGGCGCGAGCGCTGCTCGACCAGGCGAAGATCACCCACCGCTTCGTCCCCACCGAGCCCGACGGGAAGACGGTCGAGCGCGTCAAGGAGATCATCGATTCGGGCATCCGCGTCGTCATCTACATGGGCGGTGACGGCACGTTCGCCGAGGTCGCGAAGGGCATCCTGGCGTCCGAGCACCGTGCGGAGGTTGCGATGGGCATGCTCCCCACCGGCACCGCGAACGATCAGGGCAAGTCGTTCGGGCTCGAGTCTGGTCCGTCGGCACTCGAGCGCAATGTCGTCGTGATCTCGGGTGGTGTGACGGTGCCGTGCGATGTCGCCAAGGTGCAGATCGAACGCGACCACAAGACGATCCACCGGGATCTGATGTTCGACTCGTTCTCGGTAGGGCTCGGCGCCGCCTCGCTCGAGACGCGCAATCGCGATCGCGAGCGCGTGGGGCGGATCCCCGGCCTCGGCGCGATCTATCGCAATCAGATGGTCTATGCAGGCGCGGTGCTCCGCCGCTTCATCGAGTCCTACGTGGTTGACGTCAAGTTCGACGTAGATGCCGTGATCGACGGCAAGGTTACGCAGTTCGAGAGCCTGCTCGACGTGATCCTCAAGAACACCAAGGTCTTCGGCGGCGAGTGGATCTTCGACGAGTCCGCCGAGTCCGACGATGGCAAGATCGAGCTCGTCCCCGTCACCGGACGCCGCGATTTCGGCACCAAGCTGCTCGGCTCGCTGCGCGGGTCGCCCGTCGGCGTCGACGATCTCGCGTCGCTCGGCTTCGAGCACGCACCCCCGATCGCGGGCGCCAAGTTCGAGCTCGCGATCCGCACCAACAACGGCCCGCTCCCCGCGGCGCAGATCGACGGCGAGGAAGTGCCGGCCGGCGATCGCTACTACATCGATGGCGTGGCGCGCGCGCTACGGCTGATCGTGCCGCGCGAGCACGGCGATCCGTCGCACACGTATCGCAGCGCCGCGAGCTCGATGACCGGGTTGTAGACCATGCTCGAGATCCACTTCGGCGCCGAGCAGGAAACGCTGCGCACGTTCGTCACCGTGCTCGACCAGATCACGAACCGCGCAGCTCCGCTGTGCCCGCAGTGCTCCGCCGCGCTGCCCGCCTGGGTCCGGTTCTGCGCGTCGTGCGGAACGCCGTCCTGACGATGGAGCTGCGTCCCGGCTTACACCTGAATGCGCGCGTGCGGTTCCCGGAGGAGCTGCCGATCACCGCGCACATCATCGAGCTCGCGAACGCGATCGACGAGCATCAGGTGGTGATCGTCGCGGGCGAGACCGGCTCGGGCAAGACGACGCAGCTGCCGAAGATCTGCTACGCGATGGGCCGCGGCACGCAGGCGCGGATCGGGTGCACGCAGCCGCGACGGATCGCGGCGTCGAGCGTGGCGGCGCGCGTGGCGCAGGAGCTCGATTCCGCACTCGGCGACGTGGTCGGCTACCAGGTCAGGTTCACGGACAAGATCAAGCCGACGTCGTCGGTGAAGTTCATGACCGACGGCATCCTGCTCGCGGAGATCCAGAGCGATCCGCTGTTGCGGGCGTACGACACGCTGATCATCGACGAGGCGCACGAGCGCTCGCTCAACATCGACTTCCTCCTCGGGTACCTCAGGAGGCTGTTGCCGCGCCGTCGCGACCTGCGCGTGATCATCAGCTCGGCGACGCTCGAGATCGATCGCTTCGCGGCCTTCTTCGGAGGTGCGCCGGTGGTCTCCGTGTCGGGGCGAACGTTCCCCGTCGACGTGATCTATCGACCGGGCGACGAGGAAGAAGAAGCGGACCTCGCCGATCTGATCGCGAACACGGTCAACGAGATCACCGAGCTCGACGCGCGCGGCGACATCCTCGTGTTCCTTCCCGGCGAGCGCGAGATCCGCGAGGCGATGGGCGAGCTCGAGCAGCGCGCACTGCCGCATACGACGATCCTGCCGCTCTACTCGCGGTTGTCGGCGGCGGAGCAGCAGCGCGTGTTCCACAGCGGACCGGGCCGCCGCGTCGTGCTCGCGACCAATGTCGCCGAGACCTCGCTGACGATCCCCGGCATCGTCTACGTCGTCGATCCCGGCCTCGCGCGGATCAATCGCTACGACGTGCGCACCGGCGTCTCCCAGTTGCTCGTCGAGGAGGTCTCGCGGGCGAGCGCGGATCAACGGAAAGGCCGATGCGGGCGCGTGCAGAGCGGCGTCTGCTTCCGGCTGTTCCCCGAGCAGGACTACCTGACTCGGCCGGCGTACACCGATCCCGAGATCAAGCGCGTCGGGCTCGCCGGCGTGATCCTCCGGATGAAGACCCTGCGCCTCGGCCCGATCGAGGACTACCCCTTCCTCGATCCGCCGCCGCAGCGCGCGATCAACGAGGGCTACCGGATGCTCGAGGAGCTGGGTGCGATCGCAAGCCCCGGCTCTGCCGGGGAGCGCAGCGGAGCGCAGCGGAGCGCAGGTGCGATCGACGAGGGCGAGCTCACGCAGATCGGCGAGCAGCTCGGGAGGTTGCCGCTGGATCCGCGGTTGGGCCGGATGATCCTCGGTGGGCGCGACGAGAATGCGATCCGCGAGGTCGTCGTGCTCGCGTCCGCGCTCGGGCTCCAGGATCCCCGCGATCGGCCACGCGACAAGCAGCAGCAGGCCGACGAGGCGCATCGCAAGTGGCGCGAGGAGGGCAGTGACTTCGTCGCGTACTTGAAGCTGTGGGCGTTCTGGCAGGACGCGAAGAAGAAGCTGCCGCGACGGCAGTTACAGCGGCTGTGTCGCGACAACTTCCTCTCGTATCACCGGATGCGCGAGTGGGAGGAGATCCACGATCAGATCGTCGGGATCTTGAAAGAGCAGCGCTTCAAGCCGAACACGGCGCAGGCGTCGAGCGAGCAGATCCATCGCGCGCTGCTGCCGGGTCTGCTCAGCAAGATCGGCATGTACAACCCCGAGGCGCGCAACTACGTGGGCGCACGGCAGACGCGGTTCGTGATCCATCCATCGTCGTCGATGTCGAAGAAGCCGCCGCCGTGGGTGATGGCGGCCGAGCTCGTCGAGACCTCGCAGCTGTTCGCGCGCACCGTCGCGAAGCTCGATCCGGCGTGGGTCGAGCGGGCCGCGGGCGCGTTGTGCAAGCACAGCCACTCCGATCCGCACTGGGAACAGAAGATGTCCCAGGTGATGGCGCGCGAGCAGATCACGGTGTTCGGCTTGCCGATCGTCAAGCAGCGCCCGGTGGCGTACGCGAAGTTCGATCCCGCGTACGCGCGCGAGCTGTTCATCACCCACGCGCTGGTTCGATACGAGCTGACGACCAAGGCGGCGTTCATGCCGCACAACCAGCGCGTCGCCGACGAGGTGGCTCGCCTCCGCGACAAGGCGCGGCGCTCCGACATGTTCGCCGACGAGAACGAGGTGTTCGCGTTCTTCGACAAGCACCTCCCCGAGACCGTGCACAGCGGCAAGACGTTCGAGGACTGGCGCGCGCAGGCCGAGGCGAAGAACCCGACGTTGTTGTTCTTGTCTGTCGACGATCTGCTGCTCGGCGATGCGCAGCTGTCACCGTCGCAGTTCCCGGATCAGCTCGTCGTGCGCGGCGTCGCGCTGCCGGTGATCTATCGCTTCGATCCCGGCGAGGACGATGACGGGATCACGATCTCGATCCCACTCGCCATGCTGCCGCAGCTCGATCCCGAGGTGATGGCCGGAACGATTCCGGGCTGGCACCTGGCGAAGGTGACGGCGCTCCTCGAGTCGTTGCCGAAGACGCAGCGCAAGGCGCTCGTGCCGTTCGCGACGGAGCTGGCCTCGGGCGTCAAGCCGTTCGAGTCGCCGTACTTGCCGGCGCTCGAGCGCGCGATCTTCCAGCTCACCGGCGAGCGGGTAGGGCGCGATGCGTGGGAGCTCCGTCAGCTGCCGCCGTACTTCGCGGCGATGTTCCGGATCGTCGACGAGCGCGACAAGGCACTCGGGTCGGGGAAAGATCTCGCGGAGCTGCAGCGTCAGCTCGGGCATCGCGCGAAGGAGCTGTGGACCGCCGCGCCGCGAGGCAGTTACGAGCGCAAAAATCTGAGGCAGTGGGACTTCGGCGAGCTGCCGGAGTCGGTCACCGTCGACGTCGGTGGGCGCAGGATGCAGGCGTATCCTGCGCTGGTCGAGACCGAGACGGCGGTCGATCTGCAGTTGCTCGATTCCCCGGCGGCAGCGGCGGCGGCGTCGCGTGCGGGTGTCCGTCGACTGATCATGGTCGCGCTCGGCTTCACGCCGGCGAAGCTCGAGACATTGATCTCCGGTGCGCTCGCGAAGGATCTTCGCCGCCAGCTCGCCACGCGGGCTCTCGACGAGGCCTTCACGCTCGACAAGCTACCGCGCGACAAGGTGATGTTCGCGGCGCGTCTCGCGACGGGCAGGCTGGTGCTCGACGAGACGCTGAAGGAGCTCGGTCATCGCGGGCTCGAGCTGTCGACCGAGCTCACCCGCGTGCAGGCGCTGCTCAAGCAGCTCGCCGGCAAGCCGGGCATCTCGCGCGCCGCGCACGACGACGTCCAGAGTCAGCTCAAGCACCTCGTGCCGGCGGACTACCTGTCGACGACGCCGATCGCGCGGCTTCACCACATCCATCGCTACCTGCGCGCGCTGACGCTGCGCCTGCAACGGCAGGCGGTCGATCCGCAGAAGGACGCGCAGAAGGCGACGGCGATCACGCCGCTGTGGCAGAGCTTCGTCGCACGCGAGGCCGAGCTACGCACCAAGGGGCGATCGCGCGAGGAGCTCGATGCGTTCGCGTGGCTCGTCGAGGAAGCGCGCGTCCAGGTGTTCGCACCGGAGCTCAAGACCGCGGTCTCGATCTCGCTGCCCCGCCTGCACCAGGACTGGAAGTCGCTTGCCGGCTAGTGCTGCGGCGGTCAGCTCCCGGGCTCGGCCATGATGGAGATCGACGTCCGTCGTGATACGCCAAGGGGATGATGAAGGGGCTCGAGGAGATGCAGCGCCGGATGCTGCGCAACTACATGGCAACGGGCATCGGGCTCACGGTCGCGGGGCCGTTCATCATGTTACTGAGTCTGATCCTCGGCGTGATCGTGTTGGTGGTCGGCATCCTGTCGATCGCCCGCGCCGGGGTCCTGTCGAATCAGATGAAGCATCCGCCCGCTAGCTGACGTCGAACAGGTTCGACACCCCGTTGAACAGGGCGTGTCTGCACCGGGCGAGCTCTGCGTGCGGGCCGCCAGCCATGGGTACTGGTATACCTCGCCGATGCGCGTCGCCGGCTTGCTGCTCGTCTCCGCATGCTGGTCGAGCAGCGCGCCGCCACCCGCCCCACCGGTGCCGGCGGCGGCCACGCACACGTGCACCGATGCAGCCGTCGGTCTCGAGCGCGGCACCAAGAACGTGCGGCTTCCGGATCAGGAGATGCTCGGCCCGATGACCGCGCGCTGTCTCGAGGATCGCTGGCCGGCGCAGGCGATCGATTGCTTCGCGCGGATGGGCGTCGACGAGCTCGGCAACTGCGCCGGGCTGCTCGACGACGGCGATCGCGACAAGCTGTTCACGGCGCTCGGTGGTGGCAGCGGCTATGGCGATCGCACGGAGCTCGCGGAGCTCACCGCGAAGGTGGCGGCGATCCAGACCGGGATTCCCGCGTGCGACGACTACCACCAGATCCTCGCCAAGGTGCTGGGCTGCGAGTACATGCCCCTCGTCACCCGGATCCAGATCGGCACCGAGGCTGCGGATTGGTCGCTGCCGACGAGCCGGCTGTCGCCCGATGCGGTCAGGCGGATGACGCAAGTCTGTGATCAGACACGCAGTGAGCTCGAGCAACGGGCTGCTGGGGCAGGTTGCAAGCTCTAGCAATCCCGGCCATCTTCCGACCATGGCTGACGTTTTCATTTACGACGCACTCCGCACCCCGCGTGGCCGCAAGCCGAGCAAGACCGCGAAAGGCGGCCTTCAGGAAATCCACCCGCAGGAGCTGCTCGCGCAGACCCTGAACCACATGGCAGAGCGCAAGAAGCTCGACAAGAGCCTCGTCGATGATCTCGCCGTCGGTTGCGTCACCCAGGTCAAGGAGCAGGGCGCGTGCATCGCGCGCGTCGCCCTGATCGCGGCGCAGTGGCCGCAAGAGGTCACCGGCTTCACGATCAACCGCTTCTGCGGCTCCGGTCTCGAAGCGGTGAACTCGATCGCGTCGAAGATCGGCGCGGGCTTCATCGATGCCGGCATCGGTGGTGGCGTCGAGTCGATGTCGCGCGTGCCGATGGGCAGCGACGAGGCGATGATGGACGGCCTCAACCTCAAGCTTCGCGAGCGCCTGTTCTTGGTGCCGCAGGGCATCTCGGCCGATCTGATCGCCACCCGCGAAGGGTTCACGCGCACCGACGTCGACAAGTTCGCCCTCGCCAGCCAGCAGAAGGCGGCTCGCGCGATCGAGGAGAAGCGGTTCGCGAACGGCATGTTCGCCGTCAAGAACGCCGATGGCACGGTCGCCCTCACCACCGACGAGCACGCGCGCGCCGACACCACCCTCGAAGGCCTCGCCGGCCTCAAGGCAGCGTTCGAGCAGATGGGCGGCATGGCGCTCGGCCCGAACAAGGAGACGCTCGATCAGCTCGCGCTCCTCGGGTACCCCGACACCAAGAAGATCGAGCACGTCCACACCGGCGGCAACTCGTCGGGCATCGTCGACGGCGCGGCCACGGTCCTGATGGGCTCGAAGGAGTGGGGCATCAAGGCGGGCATCAAGCCGCGCGCGCGGATCCGTGCGATGGCCACCATCGGCTCCGAGCCGGTGATCATGCTGACGGCGCCGGCACCGGCGTCGAGCAAGGCCCTCGCGAAGGCCGGCATGAAGGTCTCCGATATCGACCTGTGGGAGATCAACGAGGCGTTCGCCACGGTGCCGATGCAGACCGCGAAGGTGCTCGGCATCGATCCCGAGAAGATCAACGTCAACGGCGGCGCGATCGCCCTCGGTCACCCGCTCGGCGCGACTGGCGCGATCCTGCTCGGCACGGCGCTCGACGAGCTCGAGCGGACCGGCAAGTCCACCGCGCTGATCACGCTGTGCATCGGTGGCGGCATGGGTATCGCCACGATCATCGAGCGCATCTAGCGCCTGCCCATGCCCGGGTGCATCATCGCGCCATGGGCTACGACCGCGTCGACGACTTGGTACGCCGGATCGACCATCCGAACGGCGCCGCGTGCGCGCGCATCCTCGCCGAGCATCGCGAGCTGTTCGCGACGGTGCAGGGGTCGACGCACAACCATCAGGCGTGGCGTGGCGGCTACCTCGATCACGTCTGCGAGGTGATGAACATCGCCGTCGTGCTCTACGAGCAACTCTCGACGAAGCGGCCCCTGCCGTTCACGTTGTCGGACCTCTTGCTCGTGGTGTTCCTGCACGACATCGAGAAGCCGTGGAAGTACGAGCTCGGCGCTGACGGGCAGCTCCATCACAAGGCCGACATGCAGGGCAAGGCGGCCCATCAGCAGTTCCGCATGGACATGCTCGCGCGCTACGGCATCGCGCTCACCGCCGACCACGAGAACGGCCTCAAGTACGCCGAAGGCGAGCTCGCCGACTACACGAACAAGCAGCGCAGGATGGGGCCACTCGCGGCGCTCGCGCATATGTGCGACGTCGCGAGCGCGCGCTTGTGGTTCGACTTTCCCGCAGCGAGTGGTGATCCGTGGGACGGCGCCGCGCGGATCTCGTCGTAGCCGACGCTGTCGTTCGCTCGTGATACCGTCGCCGCGGTGCGCTCGCTGGTTCTCCTCGTGCTGCTCACGAGCTGCACGGAGGCCGAGCCACCGTCGGGGGCGGAACCGCCACCTTCGTGGGTCTACGCGCCGGCGTATCCGGACTGGCAGCTCGGACCGCTGAAGGGCCGGTTCGGGCGAGGGCAAGCACCACAGCAGGTGAAGTCGCTCGGGATCACGGGCGACGCGAAGGTGCCGCTACGCGATGCGATGCCGTGGGCTGTTCCCGGCGAGCCGGCGAGGGCGGTGATCTACGGCCTCGAGGGGATCCAACCCGCGATCGAGCTCGTCGAGATCGACAGCGGCAAACACCTCTGGCGACACAGCACCGCGTGCCTCGAACCGGTGATCGGCGTGACCGCAGAGACGATCGTGTGCGGCGGCGCGAAGGGGGTGCGCGGCGTCGGGCTCGACGGCAAACCGAAGTGGCAGAGCGAGCAACCGCTCGTCGTGATCACGGGCTCGCGAGTCGTCATCGGGAGAGACCGCGACATCACCGTGATCGGCGCCGACGATGGCAAGGAGATCCTCCGCGTCGCGGTGCCTACCGGCGTCGACCGCATCGTCGCGAGCTGCGAGGCGGAGCTCCTCGCGTACACCGGCGACCAGCTACAACGCATCGCCGAGGTCAAGGGCAAGCAAGCGATCACGTGGCAGGTGCCGTTCGTGCGCGCCCTCTCGAGCCCGATCTCCCCACCAGCTCGACCGTTCGTTCCGCCGCGCCGACTGCCGATCCGTCCGGTGACGCCGACGCCGGCGCCGATCACGCCAAGGCCGTCGACCCTCGAGATCGAAGCGATCGAGTGCGGCGAGTCGATCCTCGTCGCGACGCGGCCCGGCGAGAAACCACAGCTCGTTCCCGCACCACGCTCTCGCACGCTGCGCGCGATCGCACGCACGACCGGCACGCTCACCGGCATCATCGAGCAGGTGCGCGGATGGTGGACTGCGCGTGACGGCGACCAACTCGAGGTCTCTGCCGCCGGCCTGGTGACGCGATGGCCGCGCGACCTCAGCGCAGCCGGCGAAGGTCTCGCACTGCCGATCCTCGGCGAGCTCCTCGGTGCGCGCGGCGATCGCCGCCTGCTTCGCGCCACACCGTTGACCGCTGTCGTCCTCGATCGCACGGGCGTGATCGCGTACGTCCCGCTCGCGTCCTCGCATGCCGTGCTCGGCAATACCTCGATCGTCTTCGCTACCTCGGGCAACACGATCGGGACCGGGGGGCTTCGCCGGATCGCGATTCCCGGAAGACCTGATCGCGTCGTCCGCATCCCACCCCGACGCGCTGGCGTCGCAGTCGCGGCCGAGCTTCGCGACCTCCCCGCCGTCGCCGAGATCATCGGCACACCGATCGAAAAACCCGACACAGGGAAGACGGCGGTCACCGCGATCGCGATCGATCCACGCGAACCCACGGCCGTCTACGCTGCCGCGCTCGACACCGCGACGTCCCAACCGATCGCGCGCGCAGATCTGTCGACGCGGAGCTGGACCTGGCAACGCACCGACGGTTGCGGGTCGGGTCGAGTGCTTGGCCTCGTGCTCGCCGACGGCATCGTCGCGTGCGCCACGCAGGGCCTCGAAGCGACGATCCGCGCCACCAGTCGCGATGGCAGCGCGCGGTGGGATCGCACCCTCGATACGGTCGACTCGATCGAGGCCGCCGGCGGAGCCGTGCTCGCCTATCACGCCGATCGGCTGACCGTGCTCGATGCGGCGACCGGGAACATCCTCGGGCGGATCGCCAGCCCCGATGGCGCTCGCATGCGCGCCGTCGCGATCACCACCCCGATCGCCGAGCAGCCCACCGCAGCGCAGACCTGGCTCGTCACCTACGAGCGCGGGCGACTGATCGCACGGATCCCGAGCGCCTCGCAGATCGCCGTGTGGTCGCTTGTTGTCGATGGCGTGGTGGCTTCGCTCGCGGCGTCGGGCGACGGCATCCTGGTCGGCCTCGACGACGGCGATGCCTATCGCGTCGAGCTTGCTACCTCCTCGATCACGCCGTTGCCCGGCCTCGGGCTGGTCTGGCGTGCCACCGGCGAGCTGGTCACCGGCGAGACCGTCGGCGGCGTGATTCCGGGCGTCCCCGTGGGACCCGCTCCGGCCCGCGTTCCTCTAAGGCCCGGCCAGGTGGATCCGACCGGTCGCAACCCCGAGGCGCCCGATCTGTGGATCCCCATCCCCGCACCGCCACCGCTCGGTACCAGCTGGCAGTACACGCTGTACGAGCGCACCGGGGCCCTGCGCGCTCGCAACGACTACGGCCTGGCGGCACCCGTCTCGGTCTCACCGACACGTGGGCCCGCCGGCAGCCCGATCACCGTCGCGTCGGGAGCTGCGCAGCGCGAGATCCTCGTCCTCGATCCGAAGACGGGCAATCCGCTGCGCCGCGTCGTACTTCCGGGGCAGGGGCTCGTGTTCGGAACCATCGTCGATGGCTCGGCGGTTGCGGGGGCGGTGCTCGCGGCACCACTGCGAATCGTGGTGTTTTGACCGGCGCCGACAGCCCCGGTAACGAAGCCGTGCGCTATAGGATCGCTCGATGGCACTCCCGCTTCGCGCTGCGCTCCGGTCTGCAGGCCGCTTCATGGTCAAGAACCCCACGACGATGCTGAGCATGGCGCGCCACGCGCTCGGCATGCGGATCGCGATTCCGCTCGATGCGGTCCGCTGGTTCATCGCGAACACGCCGCCGTCGAAGAAGGCGCCGCAGGACGTCACCATCACGCCGCGCCCGCCCGCGATCGGCGTCGGTGCGACGATCGATCTGATGGGGACCACGGTGCGCGCCGGTGCCGCCATCCGCATCGACCAGATCGAGATCAGCGAGACTGCCGCGAAGGTCACGCTGCGCCTGTCCGATGTCACCATGAAGGTGCTCGGCGAGTCGTTCACGCCCGTCGCCGGCCTGATCAAGAGCGGTGCGCTCGACCTCAGCAAGCCGGGCAACCTGGCCAAGTTCATGCCGAAGCGTCCTGCCGTCCTCGTCGAGGCGCACGACGACATCATCGTGATCGACCTGATGCAGAACCCCAAGTTCGCCGAGAACGACAAGGTTCGCGCCATCCTCGGCACGCTGACGCCGGTCACCCAGGTCGCCGGCCTGTCGACCGAGAACGACTTCCTGATCATCCAGCTGCGCGTCAGCCCGTTCGGCATCCCGCGCGCACTCAACGCCGCCCGCGCCCTCGCGTCCGGCTAGACCTTCGCGATGGAGTCGGTGACGTTCGCCGGTGAGCTCGACCAGGGACCTGGTCCCGACCCAAAGGCCTCCCGCTATCGCGAGCTAACACCGCAGCTGGCCTCGCTGTTCGATGGCGAGCCGGACCTGATCGCGAACCTCGCGAACGCGGCCGCGGCGCTCAAGAGCTGCATCCGCAAGGCATCGTGGGTCGGCTTCTACGTGGTTCGCGAGGGACACGGTCCCGAGAAGACCGAGCTCGTGCTCGGGCCTTTCCAAGGCAACGTCGCCTGCGTGCGGATCGCGTTCGGCAAGGGTGTCTGCGGCTTCGTCGCGCAACATCGCCGCACGATCGTCGTCCCCGACGTCGACAAGTTCGCCGGCCACATCGCCTGTGATGCCGGCTCGCGCAGCGAGATCGTGCTGCCGATCTTCCACGACGATCGGTTGGTTGCCGTGCTCGACGTCGACAGCTACGAGCTCGCAGCCTTCGACGATCTCGATGCCGCGGGGCTCGAGCCGATCGCGAAGCTGCTCGGCACACTCGCATGGTGACGCGCGCGATCATCCTGCTCGCACTCGTCGCCTGCCAGGGCAATCGCGAACCGCAACCCGGATCTGGATCTCCCGCGATCGAGGACGCCGCGCTTGCCGCCGAGCCCGATGCTTCGACGCCGGTCGCTCCGACCGACGCTCCCGAAGAGCCCGACGTTCCGGATCCCGGCAAGCGCATCGCCGAGCTCGGCGCGATCCCGGCGTGGCAGGCTGTCGTCGATCGCGCGCAGCTGCTCGGGCGCCGCGATCAACACGGTGTGGTCTACGGCAAGATCGGCCCAGCGGTCATGGTCCTCGCACCACCCGCCGACGGCAGTGGGAGTGCCGCGAAACCCGCGCTCGTCGCCTCGTCCTACGTCTGGCTGATCGACGACACCGAGGGCAACGGCTCGCTCGGGATCCGCGTCGCGCTCGGCCAGAAGTCGGCGAAGCTCGGCGATCGCGTCGCACTCGGTGGCGCGTGGATGCTCGACGACGCCCGCCGGTGGTACTGGAAGGTCGATTCGCTGCAGGCGGTCCCTCCCGGCGCGATCAGCGACGTCAAGGAACCGCCGCCAGCCGAACCGAACCATGCGATCGTCAACGGCAACCTCGTCGCGGGCTCGCGCACGATCACCGTCGCTCGCGACAACGACAGCGTGTACTTCCAGCTGGTCGGGCGATCGCCGACCAACGATGGCGACGGTTGGGCGGTCGCGAACGAGCTCGGCGATACGGTCTACGCGCTGCTCGTGCTCCCCGGTGAACGCGCATCCTTTGGCGCCCAGGACATGCGCGCCGCCGACGAGCGATGGGCCCTCAAGCGAGGTCAGACCTACCAGGTCAGGATCGGCCGGATCCGGTCCCGCGGACCCGACAAGCCCGTCGTGATTCACGCCCGGACCGCACCTGTTCGCGTCAACTAGGCGAGGCCTGGTCGGGCATAAGCCCACATAGACGGTTGACTCCACGCGCCGTTGCGATGAAATCGCCACTTCGGTCTGCAAGGAGCGTCCAATGGGTCTACGGACAGTCGTGGTGTGCGCGATGTTGTGGTGGTTTCCGACCGCGGTGCGCGCGCAGACGCCCACCACCGGAGCGATCACCGGTGTCGTCAAGGATGCGCAATCCGGCGATGCGCTCCCCGGCGTCACGGTGATCGTCACGCGCTCCGGCGTCAGCACGCAGAGCGCGATCACGGACAACCGCGGCTCCTACCGGATCAACAACCTCCCACCGGGGACGTACCTCGTCACGTTCTACTACCTCGACGCGACCATCGAGCGCAGCGACATCATCGTCGGCATCCAGAAGACGACGCCGGTGTTCATCAAGATGGGAGAGGGCAAGGGCGAGGTCGTTCGTATCGAGGGTCACGCCCCGACGATCGATCCGACCTCGACGGCGCAGGGCATCACGATCGACAAGGACTACCTCAAGAACATCCCGGTCCCGGGCCGCACGTTCGACGCCGCACTCGGCGCCGCGGCAGGCTCGCAGGGAGACATCGGCGGCGTCGCGTTCTCGGGCTCGACCTCGCTCGAGAATCAGTACTACGTCGACGGCGTCAACACGACCGGCCTGACGTTCGGCACCGTCGGCTCGCCCGTGATCAACGACTTCATCGAGGAGATCGAGATCATCACCGGCGGCTACAACGCCGAGTTCGGCCGCGCCACCGGCGGCATCGTCAACGTCGTTACCAAGAGCGGTAGCAACGAGTTCAGGGGTTCGGTGTTCGGCTACTTCCAGCCCGGCCTCCTCACCGCAGCGGCGGAGACCACACCCAGCAACGCGTCGTCGATCGAGGTCACCGGCAATCTCGGCTACGCCGCCGACCTCGGCTTCGAGATGGGCGGTCCGATCAAGAAGGACAAGATGTGGTTCTACGTCGGCGTTGCGCCGCAGTTCCAGCGCGTCGACTTCACGCGCTCGATCAGGTCGCAGACCGACTGCCGCACCACGCTCGCCGACGGGACGCGCACGCAATGCGACGGCCGCCTGGTCCAGATGGGCGGCTTCGCCGACGGCGCGCCCGACGTCGATCCCTCGACTGGCTTCTTCATCACCGAGGAGGTCGACAGCGAGGTCCGCTCGCGGATCACTCGCTCGATCGCCTCGATCGGCAAGCTCAACTACGCGATGAACCCGCAGCAGCAGGGCCAGCTCGCCGTCCAGCTCGCGCCGGGGTGGTCGCGCCGGCCGGGTCTGTTCGGGCCGTCGTCGACGGGCACCAGCACGCGTGGCCTCAACGCCGACGTGTCGATGAAGTGGACGTCGAAGTTCAACAACGACAGGACCGAGGTCGAGGCCACGCTCGGTCTCCATCGCGACAGCTTCGAGAACGGCTCGATCGGCGGGCTCAACGGGACCGCGCGTCAGGTGCTCGTCGGTGGTGACCTCGGTCGCTACGGCATGGGCTTCGGCGAGAGCCAGGCGACGCAGGCCGGTTGCTTCGACAATGCAGGCGGCGCGGGCGACATCTTCCCGTTCATCACGAACTGCCCGATGGATTCGAACGCGTACGTCACCGGTGGTCCGGGCTCGGTGTTCGAGGATCTCGAGCAGCGCCACAGCGGGCGCATCGGCGTCACTCAGCGCGTCAGGGCGGCCGGCACCCATGAATTCAAGGCCGGCATCGACTTCGAGAACAACGTCTCGAACAACACGCGCGCGCTCTCGGGCGATGCGTTCCTCGTCAACTACCTCGACGCTGCGATCGACGTGCAGCGCTGGATCCAGATCACCAACCCCGACAACACGGATCCTCGGTTCGATCAGACCTGCACGACGGCGAACCCGGATACCGAGGCGGGTGGTGAGGTGATGTTCAAGTGCGACTTCCTCGGTAACAAGGGCTCCCAGGGCACGCGCATCATCAGCAACACGTTCAACACCGCCGCCTACGTTCGGGACTCGTGGCAGATCCGTCCGAACCTGACGCTCAACCTCGGCATTCGCTACGAGGAGCAGCGGCTGCGCTACGCCGAGTTTCTCCAGGGCAAGACCGATCCGATCACCGGCGACAAGCGCGGCAAGAACGCGCTGACGCTGCAGAACGAGTGGGCACCGCGGCTCGGCATCCTCTACGACTGGACGAAGGAAGGCCGCTCGAAGGTCTACGCCCACTGGGGCCGCTTCTACGAATCGATCCCGCTCGAGATCAACAACTTCAACTTCGGCCAGCCGCTGATCTACGTCCAGCGGTTCTCTCCCACCCAGTGTGGCGAGGTCGATCCCACGATCGGCGCGCCGAGCGCCTTCGGTTGTCTCGAGAGCGGCGAGACGCCCAACCAGTTGCAAGCGATCTCGGGCGTCAACGGCTCGATCATCGCGCCTGGCATCAAGGGCCAGTTCATCGACGAGATCGTCGCCGGTACCGAGTACGAATTCTTCGATGACTTCAAGCTAGGCGTGTCGATCCAGGATCGCCGGTTCGGTCGCGTGATCGAGGACGTCTCCACCGACGGCGCGAACACCTACGTGATCTCCAACCCCGGCGAGTTCTCGCGGGACGAGGAAGCGAAGCTACAGCGGCAGATCGACGCGATGCCCGAAGGTACCGAGCGCGAGCGCCTCGAGAAGCAGCTCGAGATGTTCAAGGGCATCCGGGCGTTCGACAAGCCGCGGCGCGACTACACGGCGCTGCAGCTCACGATGTCGCGCCGGTTCAAGAGCAAGCTCTACACGCAGGCCTCGTACACGTTCTCGCGCACGCGCGGCAACTACCCCGGCCTGATCTCGTACGACGACAACTCGGCGCTCCCGAACAACTCGACGCAGTACGACCTGATCGAGCTCCTCGCGAACCGCGTCGGTCCGCTGCCACAGGATCGTACGCACTACATCAAGCTCGACGGCTACTACACGATGGAGAAGGCGAAGGTCGGTGCGCTCACCGTCGGCATTCGGTTCCGCGCACTCTCCGGCGTACCCGAGAACGCGCTCGGCGCGCACTACCTGTACGGCGACAACCAGTCGTTCCTGCTGCCGCGCGGCACGCTTGGACGCTCGGACTTCGAGCATGGCCTCGATGTCCACCTGGGCTTCGCGCGCCCGCTCAAGCGCAACATGAAGTTCGAGGTCTTCGTCGATCTCTACAACGTCTACGACAACCAGGGCACGTTCAGCATCGATCAGACCTACGCGCCGTCGGTGCGTCAGATCGATCCGAATGGCAGTGGTGGCTCGCTGCAGAACGCGAATCCGGTCTCGGGCGGCGAGTACGAAGATCTGATGTGGGTGAAGACGCTCGACGACAACGGTGCCGAGACCTCGACGCCGATCGGTCGCAACCCGAACTTCCGTCGCACCACGGGTCGGTACGGTCCGGGCTACGCACGCCTCGGCGCTCGCCTGACCTTCTGACCCCTACGGCTGAATGTTCGCGGCACCGCGCGTCAGCGTGGTGTTCTCGTCGTCGAACTTCGGCGAGCAGGTTCCGCACGTGCCGTCGAGGTTCGTGTTGTCGCGCGTGTTGATGCGGATCCGTCCGATCCCACCGCCACCGCCACCGGCGTTCTTGGTCTCGGTGCCCGAGCTGCCGGCCACCGGAGCCGCCGCACCCGTGCCGCCGCTGCCACCGCGGCCACCCGACGTGTTGGGGTTGCCGAACGGTCCGGTGCCGCTGCCACCGTTCGCCGCGGTGCGCGAGCGCTTCGCATTCTCGCCGTCGGAGCAGCCGAAATCTCCACCGCTTCCGGCGCCGCCGTTGACGGCGAGCACCGCGGTCGCGAGGTCGACGCGCGAGGCCTCGATCAGGATCGTACCGCCGGCGCCGCCGCCACCACCACCGGCCGAGTTGACGAGCTGGCGCTGTGCACCACAGCCGCCGGCGTTGATCCCGCCCGAGGACGTGAAGGTGATCCGATCATTCGCGACGAGGTGGATCGCACCACCACCGCCACCGCCGACCCCGGCCGTGTTCGTACTTCCACCACCACCGCCACCACCGGATCCGCCGACGAGCAGCGTGATCGTGGCATCGCCATACACCGGGCTAACCGTCGGCGCAGTCTGGTTGGTCGCCGCACCGCCTGCGGCCCCGACGGACCCGTGACTGCCACCCGAGCCGCCGCTCGCTGCGCCCGGCATCCCGTTGCCCCGGGGACCCTTGCCGAGTCCGCTGCCGTCCGTCTCGCCGATGCCACCGTCGAAGCCACCGGGACCCGCCGTCTGGAAGTCGCAGTCGCCCTTGAGGTCGAGCTCCGCGTTGATGTCGATCGTGCGGTTCGCGGCGAACACCGCAGCGCGGTCGCCTTTGAAGTCGAGGTTGCCGTTGATCGCCAGGGTGTGGAACCGCCAGATCGCGATGTCACCGACGATCGAGAAGCCGATGCCGTCGACCACGCCCTGACCGCCGTTGCGAACCCCTTCGATCTCTCCGCTGTCGGTATCGACGTCTGCGTCGGCGGCGATCGTGATGTCGAGCAGCAGACCGTCGGGCGCGAGGTCACCCGCCGTCGCGCCGTTGGCCGATGGCACCAGCGTCTCGCAGTGCGGCGCCGGCGTGGGGATGCACATCGCGCACAGCGTATCGATCGGCAGCTGACCGACCGTCCGGCACTCGCGCAGCGTGTTGCCGATGCACTCGGCATCAGTAATATTCGTGCAGATATCTGGATCCGGCAGCACGTCGGGCTGCTGCATCGGTGCCCCGTCCGTGGGGCCGCCGTTCTCGGCCGGCGGCACGTAGGTGCAGCCGGTGACAAGCGAGAGCACTAGCCAGCCCCGAAACATCGACGGCGAGTATACCGGGGGTTTCGAGCAGCCGTGCAACTACCGAAACCCGTGGAGAATCGCGGGTGGTCACCACCGCACGGTGTGCGCCCACGGTTTGGTGACAAACACGTGGCGGAGATGTCTTCGTCAAGTCGCAATCGGGCTCTCGACTCCGAGGTACGAAGGAAGCGTGGAAGCGCTGTTCAACAACTCACTCTCGTCGGGTGGGATGGTGTTGCTGTTCGTTTGCCTCATCCTCGTTCTCGCCTTCGAGTTCGTGAACGGATTCCACGACACGGCGAATGCCGTCGCGACGGTGATCTATACGCACGCACTGAAACCGAAGTACGCGGTGGTGCTCTCGGGTCTGTGCAACTTCGTCGGCGTGCTCGTCGGCGGCACCGCGGTGGCGATGGCCATTCTGAAGTTGCTCCCGGTCGAGCTACTGGTCGCCAGTGGTCCCGGCGTTGGCATCGCCATGGTCCTCGCACTGCTCCTGGCCGCGATCGCGTGGAACCTCGGTACCTGGTACTTCGGGCTCCCAGCCTCGAGCTCTCACACGCTGATCGGTTCGATCATCGGCGTCGGTCTCGCGAACTCGATGACCGCGGGCCACGAGTTCGGTGACGGGGTGAACTGGACGAAGGCGGAGGAGATCGGGCTGTCCTTGCTGCTGAGCCCGCTGGCCGGCTTCGCAGCGGCGGGTCTGCTGTTCTATCTGATCAAGCGCGTCGCCCGGAATAACACGCTGATGCACGAGCCACCGCCGAAGGATGTGCCGCCACCGTTGGGCGTCCGTACCGTGCTGATCGGAACGTGCTCGGCCGTCAGCTTCGCGCACGGCTCGAACGATGGCCAGAAGGGCGTCGGCCTCGTGATGTTGATCCTGATCGGGCTCGTCCCCGCCGGCTTCGCGCTCGATCCGTCGCGGTCGATGGCGACGACGGCGTCGTCGATCGCGGTCATCGATCGGATGCTCGACCAGCATGGGGACCCCGCAGGGGCGACCCAGATCGCCGGGGTGCGGGCCAAGATCGCCGACGTCAAGTACCGGATCGCCTCGCACACGCAGTCCGACGCCATCCCGGAGGCAGATCGCTTTACGATCCGGGTCGATATCCTCACGCTCGACAAGCAGCTCCAGAAGCTCGTCGATGAGGGCCACGTCGGACTGACCGGTCCGGAGGAGTCCGAGCTCAAGCAGGCACGCGCCGAGATGCGCGAGGTCACCGACTACGCGCCGACGTGGGTGATCGCGGCGATCGCGATCGCGCTCGGCCTCGGCACCATGGTCGGCTGGAAACGCATCGTCGTCACCGTGGGTGAGAAGATCGGCAAGACCCACCTGACCTACGGGCAGGGCATGTCTGCCGAGATCGTGGCCGCCACGGCGATCGGAGCCGCCTCGACGCTCGGCCTACCGGTGAGCACCACCCACGTGCTGTCGTCGGGAATCGCCGGCACGATGGTCGCCAACAAGTCCGGCCTCAACGTCAGCACGGTGCGCTCGATCGCCCTCGCCTGGATCCTCACGCTGCCGGTGTCGATCGTCCTCGCCGGCGTGTTCTTCTTGGTGCTACGAGCGATTCTGGCGTAGGTCGTCGTCGATCGCGAGCGGACGGTGTTTGACGTCCGTCGCCTCGACCATGTAGACGACCTGCTCGGCGAGGTTCTTGACGTGGTCGCCGATCCGCTCGAGATAGCGGCACACGCTGGTCAGCGGAATCACGCGCGTCACCGTCGCCGGGTCGGCTGCGACGTGCGCGATCAGGCGACCGAACAGCGACGCGTTGAGCTTGTCGATCTCGCGATCCGCAGCGATCACCAGCTTCGCGTGTTGTGCGTCGCGCTTGACGAAGGCGTCGAGCGCTGCGCTCAGGTTGCGCTGCGCGAGCGCGGCGAGCTGGGACAGGTCGATGTGGAGCTCGAGGGTAGGTAAGCGGTTGAGCTCGAGCGCGCGCTTCGCGATGCCGGCTGCGAGGTCGCCGATCCGCTCGACGTCGATCACGAACTTCAGCGACATCGTGATGAACCGCAGCTCGCTCGGCCCCGGCTGGCGCGTGCCGAGGATCCGGAGGGCCAGCTCGTCGATGTCGTTCTCCTCGCGATCGATCACCGCGTCGGACTCGATCACCTTGCGTGCGAGATCATCGTCGCGTTCATCGAGCGCTTTCATCGCGAGCGTGATCTGGCGAGCGGCACGCTCACCCATGGTTGCGAGGCGCTCGCGGAGGGTTCTAAGCTCTTGTTCGAATTCCTTGGTCATGGTGCGACCTGCCCGAGGTCAGCTCGAGGCAAGCGCAGATAGAATACGCTGCCGGTGGGCGAGTTGGGCTCGAACCCGACCTCCCCGTCCATGCTCTCGGCGAGGTGCTTGACGATCGAGAGGCCCAGGCCGGTGCCGCCGGCCTCGCGCGAACGGCTCGGATCCGCACGGTAAAACCGCTCGAACACCCGCTCGCGGTGCTTGGCTGCGATGCCCGGGCCGTCGTCACGAACCTCGATCCGCACCGTGTTCTGTTCGGGCTTCGCCTCGATCCAGACGTTGCCGTCGGCGCGGCCGTACTTGACCCCGTTGTCGACGAGGTTGACCAGGATCTGGTCGAGTGCCTTCGGGTCGGCCTTGACCGCGAGCTCGGCCGGGACGGCGATCGACACGGTGATGTTGCGCCGGGCGGCCTGCGTCTCGACGACGGTCATCGTCTGCTCGGCGAGCGCCCGCAGCGGCACGCTGGTGAGGTCGAGACGGTACTGACCGGCATCGAGGCGCGACAGATCGAGGAGGTCGGCGAGGATGCGCGCGAGCCGCTCGGCGTTGCGGTGGAGGGCGTCGATCAGCTTTGGCCCCATCACCGGATCGTCCTTCGCGCCGGCGAGCAGGGTCTCGGCGTTCGCACGGATCACCGCGACGGGGGTGCGGAGCTCGTGCGAGACGTTGGCCACGAAGTCGCGGCGAACGGTCTCGAGTCGGCGAACCGTGGTGACATCCTCGAGGAGCAGCACGCGGCCGATGCCGCCGTACTTGTGAGCCACTCGGATCAGGGTCCGGATGCCGTTCTGCAGCTCGACCTCGGCGCTCGCCTCCGCGTCGTGCTCGATCAGCGCGAACACTTCGGGAACGCGCACGAACTCGATCAGGGGTTCGCCGACCGGAGAGCTCGAGACTCCGAGCATCTTGCGCGCGGCATCGTTGAGCAGCTCGATCCGGTGATCATCATCGACGGCGATCACGCCTTGGGTCAGGCCGTCCGCCACCGTCGACAACAGCTCGCGCTCGCGGGCGAGCCCGCGGTGAGATCGGTCTGCATCGTCGGCTAGGAAGTTCACCCAGTCGGCCAGCTGGCGCTCGGTGACTCCGCTGCCGCGCACGGGCTCGACGCGCCGCGCGGTGTCACGGACGACATCGCGGACCGCACCGGTGAGCTGGTCGAGCGGACGCCGCGACCACACGAACACACACCACGACGTGATGATCACGATCAACCCGACGCTGGCACCGACCACCAGCGCCAGATCGGACCGCTTCATGTCGTCGAGGACGCGCGTAACCCCGACGACCACGATGGCCGCGGTAGCCGCGAGCGCGAGCACGCGCAGTCGCAGCCACTCCATGTCTCAGGCCACCGCTTCGTCGGGCGCATCCTTGAAGCGATAGCCCACACCACGCAGGGTCTCGATGTAGCCACCGGCGTCGCCGAGCTTCTCGCGCAGGCGTTTCACGTGGGTATCGACCGTTCGGGTGGTGACCTCGGCTTCGATGCCCCAGACATCGGAGAGCAGCGCATCGCGCGTCTGGACGCGGCCCTTGCGCGACATGAACGCATGCAGCAGCCGGAACTCGAGGGCAGTGAGTCCGATCTCGGCTTCGTCGACCCAGGCTCGGTGTGCGTCCCGATCGATCTTGAGACGACCGAACCGGATCAACGACGGCTCGCCCTCGACGCGGTTGACGCGGCGGAGCAGGGCCCGGATCCGGAGCACCAGCTCGCGGACGCTGAACGGCTTGAC
>JBBQJJ010000041.1:0-33212 GCA_038325805.1 Haliangiales bacterium | reverse complement strand
GATCGAGCAACCCGCCGGTGAACGCGCGTTCACGCGCAACCAGATCTTGCGCCAGTCGAGGGCGTAGACCACGCCGGAGCCGTCGAACAACATGCTCGGCGACTACGGCGAGGTCTACGTCCTCGACTGGGGCATCGCGCGCGTGCTCGCCGAGGCCGAAGGCAATCGGTTCGGCGATATCGATACCTTCGGCGAGGGGCAGACACTCGCCGGCCAGCTGCTCGGCACGCCGGGCTACATGTCTCCCGAGCAGGTGCGCGGCGACGAGATCGACGCGCGCACCGACGTGTTCGCACTCGGCTGCATCCTGTTCGAGGTGCTCGTCGGGACACCGCTGCTGCCGCGTGGCAAGGCAGCACTCGCGGCGACGATCGCTGGTGCTGTCGACGTGCGCGCGAAGCGTGGCGACATCGAGATCGCGCCCGAGCTCGAGGCGACGTGCATCGCTGCGACGAAGCTCGAGCGCGGCGATCGGCTCGCGAGTGCGCGCATCCTCGCCGACAAGATCCAGGCGTACCTCGATGGCGATCGCGACGTCTCGTTGCGCCGGAAGCTCGCGGAGACCGAGCTCGTGGTCGCGAAGCAAGCCCTCGCGCGCGGTGACAGCGTCGACGATCGCCGGGTCGCGCTGCGCGCCGCCTCGCGCGCCCTCGCGCTCGCCCCCGACCTGGAAGAGCCGGCGCAGCTGGTCGGCAAGCTGATGATCGAGCCGCCGTCCGAGGTGCCGGCGGAGGTCGATGCCGAGGTCCTCGAGATCGAGAGCCGAGCGCTCGCATCGACGGCGACGCAGGGCAACCGCGCGCTGTTCGTGATCCTCGGGTTCGTGCCGGTCCTCTATGCAGGCGGCATCGACGTGCCGTGGTTCCCGATCGCGGTGCCGCTGCTCGCGCTCGTCGTGTGGGTTGGCACTCGGTTGCAGATCCGGCGCGGCATCACGTGGGGCATCCAGCTCTCGATGGTCGCGAACATGTTCATCGTCGCGCTGTTCGCGATGCTGGTCTCGCCGTTCCTCGTCGCGCCCGCCATCGGCGGGTTGATGGCGACGTTGTTCGCGCTGCACCGCGCCTCTGGCAAGAGCGTGCTCGTCGGGCTCGGCTTCACGTTCGCGATCCTCGGCCCGTGGATCCTCGAGCTCACGGGCGTGGTGTCGCCCTCGCTGCGCTTCACGGCGACCGAGCTCGTGATCGACCCGGCGGGGAGTCACATCGTGCCGGAGGTGCTCCTGCCGATGCTCGGCGTCTACGTGATCGCGACGATGGCCGTGGCGATCGCGATGTCGCGTTCCCTCGCCACCGTGCATCACGAGTCGCAGCGCCAGCTCCAGATGCAGGCGTGGCAGCTGCGTCAGCTCGTCCCTGAAACCCGCTAGTTGTCGCGGGGCGAAATGCCCGTCGCGGGCGGATGCGCTCGCGGTTGCTGCAATCGATCCCGGACTTCGCGCGTTGCCGCAGGTCATGCAACGATGGCCTCGATGAAACCGCAACCCTGGCTGATCGTCGTCCTCGTGGGCGCGGCACTCGGGCTCGTGTTAGCGGGCCTGTCGACCTACGACTTCGTGCAGCACCTCGATCGTCAGGTGCACAGCATCCACTGCTCGTTCATCCCCGGGCTCGGCAAGGAGGCCGGCGAGAGCGGCTGCCAGGTCGCGATGATGAGCCCGTACTCGTCGGTGTTCCGCACCTCGGTCTGGGGCGGCATTCCGATCTCACTTCCGGCGATGGCGGTGTTCGCGTTCGTGTTGCTCTACGCGATCGATCTGTCGCTGACGCGCCGGCAGTTCGAGCGCCGGGCGGCGGCCTTCCTCGCGGCCGCATGCGGGCTGCCGATGGTGACGTCGATCGTCATGCTGATCATCTCGCTGACCAAGCTCGGCACCACGTGCAAGCTGTGCGTCGGCATCTACCTCGCCAGCACCGCGTGCTTCGTCGGCGCGCTCGCGGTGTGGCGCAAGGCCACCAGGGGCGCGGTGATCGCGCCGGCGCGTCAGCAAAATCCGCGCGCCGTCAAAGCGAAGCAGCCAACCAAGGAAGCGCTCCCCGACGAGCCAGCGTTCACCGGCGGCTCGCACGCGTTGCCGAAGGAACCGATCGACGAGCCACGTGCGAAGGGCTCGCCGCAAGGCTTGGTCTCCGCGCTGGCGTCCTCGCCGGCGAGCAACGGCTTCCTCGCCGCCGCGTTCGGCACGGGCCTCGCGTTCGTGGCGATCCCGGTGCTGCTCTACCTCGCGCTCGCGCCCGATCACGGCAAGTTCATCGGCACCTGCGACGCGCTGGCGAAGCCCGAGGATCCGTATGGCGTGATGGTGCGGATGACCACCGCGAAGTCGTCCGGCAATCCCGCGAAGGTGATCGAGGTGCTCGATCCGCTGTGTCCGGCGTGCCGCGCGTTCGAGCAGCGACTACTGGCGTCCGGCTTCGCCGGCGAGCTCGATCGGCAGGCGATCCTGTTCCCGCTCGACAACACGTGCAACTGGATGGTCACCGAGGCCACGCACCCGGGCGCGTGCGTGGTGAGCGAGGCAGTGTTGTGCGCGGCTGCGAAGGATCCGAATAGCGCACCCGCGGTGATCGAGTGGGCGTTCGCGAATCAGGAAGCCATCCGAGATGCCGCGAAGACCGATCCAGAGGCCGCGACGCGGATGTCGCGCGCTCGCTTCCCCGAGCTCGCCGCCTGTATCGGCTCGGCAGATGCGAAGAGCCGGCTCAACAAGTCGCTGCGCTGGTCGGTCGCGAACAACATCCGCGTGCTGACGCCGCAGATCTTCGTCGATAGCGTCAAGCTGTGCGACGAGGACGTCGACCTCGGCCTCGAGTACACACTGAAGAAGATGCTCGACCGCCACGCCGCGGGCACGCTCGCGCCGATCCGCGCCGAGGCGCCGGCGGAGCCCCACGACGACAAGAAGGTCGACAAGAAGTCCGACGAGACCAAGCCCGACGACAAGAAGCCAGTCGACAAGAAGCCGGTCGACAACAAGCCGGTCGACAACAAGCCCGTCCAGACCAAGCCCGACGACGTGCCCGTGAAGATTCCGGATCGCCGTCCCGCGGACGAGGAACCCAAGCCCGACAAACCGGCCGAGCCGAAGCCCGCCGAGCCCGGGTCGGGAGAGACGCCGTGATCGACCACTGCGAAAACTGGGGACGGTCCCCGATTACCACTCGCACAGAGAACCGGGGACGGTCCCCGGTTACCACTCGCAACTGGGGACGGTCCCCGGGTAACGCCGTGATCGGAGGTCAGTCATGTTGATCGGACGCATCGTTGCTGCCGTCATCCTGCTCGCCATCCCGGCGGGCGCGACCGCGAAGTGGATCGGCTCCGCCGAGGGCCGCCTCGTCGAATCGCAGGCCGCCGTGACCACCGAGAATCAACCCGCGGTGGCGGCGTCCTCGGATGTCGAGTACTGCAGCCCCGAGCTCAAGAAGGTCCTGCGCCGCGTGTTGATGTCGTGCGGGCTCGTCGGGGGCGAGGCCGCGCGCGGTTGCCAGCCGGTCCAGGCGAAGAACGTCGCGACCATGTCGGGCACCGACTTCAACGCGCTGTTCCGGCCGATGAAGGAGCGCGGCGGGATCATCCAGTTCGACAAGGACAAGGCGGAGCTCGACAAGGACGACCTCGCGCTGGTCGACAAGGTGTTCGCCGATCAGAAGGGCGCGAGCTACTTCTTCGTCGTCGCACGTGCGTCGCCCGAGGGCTCGGTGACGCACAACCGCGATCTGTCGAAGGGGCGCGCCGAGGCGGTGATGAACCACCTCAAGGAACAGTTCAAGGATCCCGATCTCGAGAAGGAGGTCGGCATGCTGTGGCTCGGCGAGGAGTTCGCTCAGCTCGAGGACGAGTTCTGTCAGTGGCGTCGCAGCGCCGCTGGCGAGTGTGGAAGCAAGACGACCAAAGAGCTCAACCGGAGTGCGTTCGTCGCATGGATCGACTGTCAGCTGTAATCGTGCTCGTCGCCCTGACCGGGTGCGAGGAGAAATCCCCCGGCGGCGATCCGCCGTCGCGCGTCAACGGCGCGAAGACGACGCCCCGCAAGGGCGCCACCGTCGAAGCGTTCTGCGACTACGCACCGCCCGAGACGGCGAAGCCGATCGTGTGGCCCGGCATGGATGGCCCGGCGCCGGCGTCGTCCACGGGGTGGCGCTGGCTCAACATCTGGGCGACGTGGTGCAAGCCGTGCGTCGAGGAGATGCCGCGGCTCGTCAAGTGGCAGAGCAAGCTCGGCAAGCTCGACCTGACGTTCGTCTCCGTCGACGAATCCGCCGATGACATCGCCGAGCACAAGAAGCGGCATCCCGACATGCCGGCGACGTTGAGGCTATCCGACAGCAAGGCGTCGGAGACCTGGTTCCGGCAGCTCGGAGCTGGCGAGGCGACGTTGCCGCTCCACATCTTCATCGACGCGCAGGGGCGCATCCGCTGCGTGCGCTCCGGCAGCGTGACCGATGGTGATCTGCCGATGGTCGAGAAGCTGCTCGCGCGCTGATCAATCCTCGACGGGAAACACCCGGCCGGTCTGTGTCTTCTCGACCGTGAGGTGAAAGCTCCACCGGTCGCTGGTCAGAAAGCTCGTCTGATCGATCGGCAGGTGGATGTACCTCTCATCGTCAATGACGAGGTTGGTCGGTGGGCTGGATCCCGAACGGTCGACAACCTCGTACGGGCTGCACGCGCCGTTCGCGAGCATGTCGACGGTCTGCCCGGCATACACGAGCTCGGTCACGTCGAAGCCAGTGTCATTGCACGCGCGGATCTCGATGGAATCATCCGTGCAGCCGATCAACAAGGTCATCGCCAACGCCACTCGCATGCGACGAGCATAGCTATCTGCCACCGAGGTACGCTGTGAAGATGGCGGTTCGCGCAGGCGGTGGGACGAGCGTTCCAAGCAAGACAGTGTGGTGGCCGTGGCTGGTGCCGCTCGCCGCTGGGCCGCTGGCCGCGTACGTGGTCCACAGGCTCAGCGCCGGCAACATGTGCACCTGGGACTACGGCGCGATGGGTGGTGCGTGTCGCGCGATCATCCTGATCTCCGTCATCGTCGGTGTCGTCGTGGCGGTGTTCTCGTGGCTGTTCGCCCGTGGCCTCGCGAAGGACAACAAGACGCTCGCGATCACGTTCGGGATCCTGACGCCCCTCGTGGTCGTGCTGGGGGTCGCCGGCGGGACCCAGTTCGCGCACTACCAGGCCTCCGGCCGCACCGAGATGGACGAGCAGATGTGCACGTGGGTTCGCGAGACGCTGCCGACGTGCATCGAAGAGGTGTGGGGCCCGAACGACGCCGAGACGGTGCGCGAGGCACAGCCGACCTGCTTCGCGAGGGACCGCGAGATCACGACCTACGCGAAGTGCATGCAGCTGACGGGCTGCAAGCAGATCATCGACTGCGTAGCTGGTCGGCGGTGACCTCGCCACGTTGGGTGAGAGCCGTTGGCGAGCTGCTACGCGCAGACTGAGCAGTGACCGGATTCAGCTACTGCAGATTGAACCCGCCTAGGGCTCATGCCACACACGCGTGATGCGGACCTTCATCTTCCTGGCTGTTCTCGTCGTGGGATCATCGGCTCGCGCCGAGGTCTGTGTTCCCGAGGAGCTCAGCTTCGTGTCCGCACACGTCGATCGGGGTCGCTCGCTCGCCTGCTTCTACGACGTTCACGATCGAAAGTCCGAGTGTTTCCAGGTCTCGCGCACCGGCAAGCCGGTGAAGGTGCCGTTTCGGCGCCCGGCCGACATCACGGTAGCAAATCGCGGCGAGACGATCTGTCGCGATGAACGGTGCGCGAAGCTCGGGCCAAAGCTTGCCGCCGCGGTGGCTGAGGTCCGATCGACCAGCCTGGTGGTCTCGTCGGACCTCGCCATCGTCTTGGTACTCGACTCGGAGGAGGCCTGGAGCGTTTCCAGCGATCGCCCCCTCGACGTGAAGCCACCGGATGATGGCAAGTATTGCGGCAAGCCGCAGTTCCACATCACGGGGTCGGCGCTGGTTGCTGCGTGGGCGCGCTGCGGCAGGCAGGCCTCGAAGACGCCATTCGTTCCCACGTCGACCATCGTGGATTTGAAGGGTGTAAGCCACGGGGCGTTTCCGTTCGGGGTTCCCTCCGAGCTCGATGATCGGTACGTCGCGATGTTGCCGTTCGACTGGGCCGCACGCGCGAGCGACTGGGACGCGGTGTTCACGATCGTCGATCGTCGGTCGGGCAAGGCGGAGACGAGGACCCTGGTGAAGAATGGAGGAGCGAGAGGTGCGGTGGTCAAGGCGGATCCCTCCACGGCATTGCTGGTGTGGACCACCGACGAGGTCGGCTGGACCATCGATTGGATCCCGCTGACGTCGAAGAGCGCGAATCCGTCGAGCAGTCGACGGATTCCGTGGTGCCAGAAACAGTGATCACGCATCGCGAACAGAAGCTGCTCGCGCGAGATCCTTCGCTTCCGATCATCGACTGCGTAGCAGGTCGGCGCTGACCTCGCGCCACGCGCCGGGTACAAGCCCGTCGATCGAGTACGGACCGATCGCGAAGCGAATCAACCGCAGCGTCGGCAACCCGACGTGGGCCGTCATCCGGCGGACCTGACGGTTGCGGCCCTCTCGGATCTGCAGCTCGAGCCAGCAATCGGGCACGGTCTTGCGAAAGCGAACGGGTGGCGTACGCGGCCACAGCCACTCCGGCGGATCGATCGCACGCACCTGAGCAGGCAACGTCATCCCGTCGCCCAGCTCGACGCCCTTGCGTAAGCGATCGAGTGCTTCCTCCGACGAGGTGCCCTCGACCTGCACGCAGTACGTCTTCGGCGCCTTCCAGCGCGGGTTCGTGATCTGCTGGTTGAGCATGCCGTCGTCGGTCAGCAGCAGGAGCCATTCGCTGTCGTGATCGAGGCGGCCGGCGACGTAGACGTGCTTGGGCAGATCAAACTGGGCGAGCGTGGGGCGACCTTGCTCGTCGGTGAACTTGGTGTGCACCAGGTGCGGTTTGTTGAGTGCGATCAACATCACGACAGCGCGTTGCGGATCAGATCGTCCGGCACGGAGGCGCGAGGGAGCTTGCCGTCGAAGAACGATCGCGGATCGTCGTCGAGCCCGAGGCCGTGCATGTAGTTGTAGACCGCCTTGCGCAGGCCCTCCGCGAATCGATCGTGATCGACACCGGTCGGGTCGACGAATGCGACATCGTTGGTCGCGAACCGGATCTTCGGCAGCTTCTTGAGCTTGATGCCGAACGTTGCGGGGGATTTGCCGATCGGGCTGTGCACCGTGGCGGTGAAGCGGTGCCAGAACGCCGATTGCAGGCAGCCCTCGGCGAATAGCTGGCGCACCTGCTCGAGCGCATCGATGGTGTCCTGCGCGGTCTGCGTCGGGAATCCGTACATCAAGTACGCGTGCACCATCACGCCGGCGTCGACGAACGCACGGGTGACCCGCGCGACTTGCTCGACGGTGACGCCCTTGTTCATCAGCTTCAATAGCCGATCGGAGGCGACCTCGAGCCCGCCGCTGATCGCCACGCACCCGGAGCGCGCGAGGAGCTGGGCGAGCTGCGGCGTGAACGATTTCTCGAACCTCACGTTACCCCACCACGTGATCGTGACGCCGCGCGCGATGAGCCGTTCGGCGAGCGCTTGCAGCGCAGCCGGTGGCGCGGCTTCGTCGACGAAGTGAAACCCGGTCTGTCCGGTCTCCGCGACCAGCGCCTCGATCCGATCGACCAGCAGATCCGCCGGGGCGCGGTCGTAGCGCGCGATGTAGTCGAGCGTGACGTCGCAGAACGAGCACTGCTTCCAGTAGCAGCCATGCGCGACGGTGAGCTTGTTCCACCGCCCGTCGGACCACAACCGGTGCATCGGGTTGAGCATCTCGAACAGCGAGAGGTAGCGATCGAGCGGCAAGCCCTCGTAGGTCGGCGTGCCGGTCTCGGTGATCGCGACATCCTTGCGCTTGGGATCGGTCACGAGCTCGACCTGCTTGCCGCGGCGAACGAACGTGCGGTGCAGCGACTTCTTCGGATCGCGCAGGTGCTCGAGGAGCGCGAGCATCGGCGCCTCGCCGGCGTCGAGCGTCACGAAGTCGACGTAGTCGAACACCCGCGGGTCCGATAGCTCGCGAAGCTCGGTGTTGACGTAGCCACCGCCGAGGATCGCCTTCGTGGCGGGTGCGATCGACTTGATCGCGCGCGCGATCCGGAACGCGCTGTAGGCGTTGCCGGGGAACGGTGCGGTCAACCCGATCACGTCGGGGCGATGCCGCGTGTAGAGCTCCGCGGAGAGCTCGTCGAGCAGCTCGTCGATCATGTTCGCTTCACCCTCGAGGGCGTCGCGCAGCGGATCGAACGTGGGTGCACTCGCGGCGAGTCGCTCGGCGTAGCGAGACAGCTCGAACTCGGGGGCGCCTTCGCGGATCACGTCGGCGAGATCGTCGATGTACAGGCTCGCGAGGTGCTTCGCACGATCTGCGATGCCGAGCCCACCGAACGCCCACGCGAGCGGATCGTCGTCGGCCGCGCCGGGCCCAGGGTTGGCTTGCCCGCCAACCCCGCGCCCGTTCCATTGTACGGACCTGGGTCCGCCGTCGATCGCCGCGAACCGCGGACCCTCGGGGAGCAGCTCACGTCCCACGATCCGCAACGCGAGCCCGGGATCGCGGCCCTGGAGGAAGCGCACGGCGTGCTCGACCGTCGCCACGTAGCGGTCGCCGTGGTCGAGGAAGTTCGCGATCACCGGCGGTGGCCTCTGCTTCTTCAGCTTCCTCGCACGGGCGGTCAGCTCGTCGAGGATCCGCTGGATCCCGCGGCGCGAGAACACCGCGAGGAACAGCTCGATCGCCGCATCCGCCTGGACGACCTCGAGCTCGAGCCGCGCGGTGTGCTGCTTGAGAAACCCGGTCAAGTACGCCGTCGCGGGGTACGGCGTGTTGAGCTGGGTCATCGGCGGCGTGATCAGGAGCAGGCGCAAGTACAACCACCGTAGCGCACGCGGTAGGGTCGGTCAGCAATCGTGCGGCTCAACAAGTTCCTCAGCGAGAGTGGCGCGTGCTCGCGCCGCGAGGCCGACACCTTGATCGAGGAGGGTCGCGTCACGATCAACGGTGTCCCGGCGACGCTCGGCACCCAGGTGGGCGACGGCGACGAGGTCAAGCTCGACGGCGATCTCGTCGGGGAAGCTCGCAAGAAGACCAAGCCAGTCTACATCGCGCTCAACAAGCCGGTGGGCATCACCTGCACGACCGAGCGCCACGTCGCCGGTAACATCGTCGACTTCGTCAACCACACCGAGCGCGTGTTCCCGATCGGCCGCCTCGACAAGGACTCCGAAGGCCTGATCCTGCTCACCAACGACGGTGACATCGTCAACGAGGTGCTGCGCGCCGAGCACAACCACGAGAAGGACTACGTGGTCGGCGTCGATCGCCCGATCACGCAGGACTTCATCGACGGCATGGCGGGCGGCGTGCGCCTGTCCGATGCGACGACCAAGAAGTGCAAGGTCGAGAAGCTCGGCGCGAAGGTCTTCAAGATCACGCTGACCCAGGGCCTCAACCGGCAGATCCGGCGGATGACCGAGGCGTTTGGCTTCACCGTCGAGAGTCTTCAGCGGATCCGCATCATGCACATCAAGCTCGGCGAGCTCCCGCTCGGGCGGTGGCGTCAGCTGACACCGACGGAGATCGAGCCGCTGCTTCCCAAGGCCGCCCCCCAATCGCAGCCACGCAGTGGTCAGCCACAACAGCGGAGTGGGCAGCCACAACGCGGAGGCGCGCAAACGCAAGGTCGACCCGGGCAGGCTCGACCTGGTGGAGGCCCACCCGCACGCGGACCCGGCGGCGGACCACCTGCGCGCGGGCAGGGACCCGGGGGCGGTCCGCCCTCACGCGGACAGGCACAGCAGCAGCGAGGCAGCGGTTGGGGCAGTCGGCCCTCGAACGGACCGCAGCGCGGTGCGCGTCCTGGTGGCCGGCGGGGCCGCGGCTGATCACAACGGCGCTTCGACGAACACCGTGAGCAGCAGATCGACGGATGCCTTGTCGTCCTCGTTGACGCCGGTCGGCATGGTCGTAACACCGAGCAAGGCACATGCCCGTCGGAACCCAGCGAAACGCTGCGCCGGGCGACGAACGCGGCACGACATCGAGGTCATGACGACCTGGGAAATCTCGTCGCGGCGCGCGAAAGTACGTGCATGAGTACGGATAGCGAGCTGGTCACCGCGTACTACGCGGCCTTCAATCGCGGCGACTGGGACGGCATGTGTAGCTTCCTCGCCGACGACGTCGCGCACGATCTCAACCAGAGTGGTCGCGAGCTCGGGCGCTCGACGTTCCGCGCCTTCCTCGATCGGATGAACCGCAGCTACCGCGAGCAGCTCCGCGACATCGTCGTCATGGCTGGCAGCGCGGGCCGGGTCGCCGCCGAGTACATCGTCGAGGGCACGTACCTCGTCACCGACGAGGGCCTGCCTCCCGCCGCCAACCAGACGTACACGCTACCTGGCGGTGCGTTCTTCGAGATCGCCGGCGGCAAGATCACGCGCGTCACCAATTACTACAACCTGCAGGACTGGCTGAAGCAGGTCGGCGCGTGATCATCGAGCGCGTGCAAGGCGCCGCGATCGAGCGCTACTTGCGCGCACTCGCCGAGCTGCGGATCGCCGTGTTTCGCGAGTACCCGTATCTCTACGCCGGCACGCTCGACTCCGAGCGCAGCTACCTCGCGACCTATGCGGCGGCACCCGAGTCGCTGGTCGTCCTCGCGCGCGACGAGCAGCGTGTCGTCGGTGCGGCGACGGCCATGCCACTCGCACTCCACACCGAAGCCGTGCTGCCGCCTCTGCGAGATGCCGGTTATGATCCGTCGCGCGTGTTCTATTTCGGCGAGAGCGTCCTCGAGCGCGCGTCTCGCGGCCACGGCCTCGGCAACGCGTTCTTCGAGCACCGCGAGGCGCACGCCCGCGAGCACGGCTTCACCACGGCAGCGTTCTGCGCCGTCGAACGATCTGGTGATCGCCCGGCGGACTACCAGCCCCTCGATCGGTTGTGGACGCGCCACGGCTTCACCAAGCGTCCGGAGATCACGACGACGTTCTCGTGGTGCGATGTCGACGCTGATCGCGAGACGCCGAAGTCGATGGTGTTCTGGACCAAGGAGCTGCTCGGATGATCCGCATCGCGGCCTGGCAGTACCCGATCGAACAGCACACGACGTTCGACGACTTTCGCAGCAAGCTCGCGCGTGGCGCCGCCGATGCAGCGGCCGCGGGAGCCAAGCTCCTCGTGATGCCGGAGTACTCGGCGATGGAGCTGACCTCGGTGCTCCCAGCCGACGAGCAGGAGACCCTGGTCACGCAGCTCGCTGGCCTCCAGCGCCTCACCGGCGACTATCTCCAGACGCTGGCTGATCTCGCGCGTACGCATCGCCTCGCGATCGTCGGCGGTAGCCTTCCCGAACGCGCCGGTGAGTTGTTCTACAACCGCGCGCACGTCGTCGGCCCGCGCGGCGACAGCGTGCTCGTCGAGAAGCTGCAGATGACGCGGTTCGAGGACGAGCAGTGGGGCATCACAGGTGGCACCGCTCAACCCGTGATCGAGCTCGGCGAGCTGCGGCTCGGGGTCGCGATCTGCTACGACGCCGAGTTCCCGCTGATCGTGCGTCGCCTCGTCGATGCAGGCGCGAACGTGATCGCGGTGCCGAGCTGCACCGACGGGCTCGCCGGCTATCACCGCGTGCGCATCGCGTGCGCCGCGCGCGCCCTCGAGAACCAGTGCTTCGTGGTGCAGGCGCCGACGGTCGGGCTCGCGCCGTGGTCGATCGCGCTCGATGCGAGCTTCGGAGCCGCCGGCGTGTTCGCACCTCCCGACAACGGGTTCCCGCTCGACGGTGTGGTGGCGCTCGGTCCACTCGACCAAGCGCATCTGCTGATCGCCGATCTCGATCTCGCGCAGGTCGACGCGGTTCGCGGCGACGGCCAGGTCCTCAACCATCGTGAGTGGAGCGCACCGGCTCATCTCGCCGGCACGACGACGGTCACGCGACTCGCCGACTACCCCGACGGTCCGCTCGACCTTCAGTAGCACAGGGAAGGCTGCGGTCCGGCACGTCGGAGGCGTCGCGCGCAGCGCAAGGTGGTCGTCAGCTCATCCGCAGATCGATCGTGTACGGCCGCGTCTCGCGCCAGTAGCCCGAGGCGGAGATCCTGTCGGCGATCGAGATCGCGACGCGCTCGTTGCGACGGGCCAGCGCGGCGCCAGGGTCGAGCGGCAGGCCTTCGTACGGACCGCCATCCGGCTTCCACGAGTGCAGCTCGATCCGCTGCACACGCCCGGCGTTCTCCCACTCGATGACGAGCGGATCGAGCGGCGGCAGGCCGGGATGGAACCCCGGCGACGGGGCGTAGGTCCTGCGCCGCACGCCGAGCACGCGCGTGTCGCCCAGCGCGCGCAGGCGCGCCCACTTGCCAGCGATCGCGAGCTTGTCGACCGGGCCCTCGACCGCGAGCTCGAGGCGTTGGGTCGAGGCGTCGACGATCCGCGCACCGGCGCGCTCCTGCGAGGCGACATCACCGACGAGCGGCCAGAACTCGAGCGCGCCGCGAATGGTGAGGGTGGCATCGCCGAGCCGGCACGCGATGCCGGGTGGACGCCAGACCTCGAGCTCGTGGCGGAGCCGACCGGGGATCCCGAGCCCGTGCTCGTCGAGATCGCCGAGCACCCCGCGCAGGTCGCGCGACAGTGCCACAGGCAGCGCGAACTGATCGTGGAGCTCCTCGTGCCAGTCGATCAGCGGCTCGCGATAGTCCGCGACGGCAAGGCGAGCGACGATCGCGCGGAACAGCGCCGCGACGGCGGCGAGCATCGCGGGCCGCTCGGGCATCCGGATCGCGCGCAGCTCGACGACGCCCATCTTGCCGTGGCGCGTGCCGTGCGGAGTGACGTGCGGCGACCACAGCTTCTCGATGTTGAGCTCGGCGCGGTGTGCGTTGCCGGCGCTGTCGACCAGGAGCGGCGCGAGCGCGAGCCACAGCTGCTCCGGTGGCAGCTCGCCGCGATCCGCGAGGTGCTCGAGGTGCCGTAACGCGAGCTCGAGCTCGTCCCAGTGCTCGCGCGTGCCCTCGTCGGGGCGCGGCCCTTGCGAAGCCGACCCGACGCACTCGCTCGCGAAGTAATAGGACAGCGACGGGTGGTTGTTGACGTAGCGGAGCAGGGCGGGGAGGACGTGCGGATAGCGAATGAACGGCGAGGCCTCGGGCGTCGAGCCACCGAGCGTCAGCTGACCACCGCCGCCGGAGTCGCCGATGTCGCCGTTGAAGCGATAGCGAACCGCGGAGAGTCCCGCGGCCTCGGCGGCGCTCCAGATCAACTCGGCCTGCGCGGCGAACGCAGACACCGTCGCCGTTGGCGCCATGTTGACCTCGACGACGCCCGGGTCAGGCGTGACGGTCAGGCAGTGATCGCCGCCGAGCTCGGTCGGGGGTGCTTCAAGTTTGCCATCGAGCGCTGCGATCAAGCCCGGTCCAGCATCCTTGTCGCGCCACCGCACGCCCCACGCGAAGCGCGGCGCTTTCTCGTCGGGATACTGCCGGCCGTGCAGGCGCGTGACGCGAGCGCCGGGCAACTGCTCGGCGAGCCTGACGGCGAGCGTGTACGCGCGCTCCAGCTTGTCATCACCCTCCGCGGCGGAGAGCCACGGTGCCTCGAGCGAATCGGCGCGCGTGAAGGTGGGCTCTCCACCGACCCAGACGTCGACCTTGCGGCGCTCGAGCAGCTCGTCATGAAGAGCGAGCTCGGCGAGCACGTCATTCACCGGTCACCCAGTCCTCCTCGCGCGGCATCGGCGAGCCGAGATCGAAGCGACGGAGATCGAGCGTGTACGGCTGCTCGGGGTGTGGCGCGACAGTGCGAGCAGGGACCGGCCACACCGTGGCACCCGTGTACGTGAAGCGCTGCGCACGGCGGGCGGTGGCCTCGACCCGCGTCAACGGAGCGGCATCGAACCCGCGGCCCTGCGGATGCCAGACGTGATACGCGCCGCCCGCGATGCCGCGCCTGGCCCAGGTGTCGATCAGATCGATGCGCAACGGGTGATGGATCCCCATGTGCGGGTGCAGCGAGTGCGGCGGGCACCACGCGCGGAACTTGACGCCTCCGACGCGAACATCGCGACCGGCGCCTTCGCGCAACGGCACGACCGTGTTGTTGACGGTCACCGCGTAGCGCTCGGGTTCGAGGCCGATCGCGCGGATCTCGATCCGCTCCATCGAGGAATCGACGTAGCGCGAGGTGCCGGCCGTGGTGGCTTCCTCGCCGAGCACGTGCCAGGGCTCGATCGCGTTGCGAACTTCGACCGATCCGAGGCCACCTTCGAGCGTGCCGACCAGTGGGCAGCGCAGCTCGACGAACGGCTTGTAGGCATTCGCGGGCAACGCGTGACCTGTGGTCGCGAGGTGGGCGAGCACGTCCTCGAAGTCGCGCCACATCCAGTACGGAAGCAGAAACCGATCGTGCAGCGCGCTGCCCCAGCGCACGAGCGAGTGGTTGTACGGCTCGCTGAACGAAGCGATCAGCGATCGGATCAAGATCGCCTGCGCGGTGATCATGCGCGGATGTGGCGGCATCTCGAACGCGCGCAGCTCGACCAGGCCCTGGCGACCGAACGACGAGCCGGGATCGAACAGCTTGTCGATCGACAGCTCGGCGCGATGGGTCGAACCCGCGACATCGACGAGGAGATGCCGGAGCAACGCGTCGACCTGCCAGGCCGGTGGATTCTCGTGGACGCGTGGCAGCGCGAGCTCGAGCTCGTAGAGTGCATCGTGGCGCGCCTCGTCCACCCGGGGTGCCTGCGACGTCGGGCCGACGAACAGGCCGCTGAACATGTACGACAACGACGGGTGGTGCTGGACGAACGTGACGAGGCTTGCGAGCAGGCTCGGCCGCACCATCCACGGCGACTGCTCGGCCTGCGGTCCACCGATCGTGATGTGGTTGCCACCGCCCGAACCGGCGGCGCGACCATCGAGCATGTAGCGCTCGGCGGTGAGGCCGGAGGCGAGCGCGGCCTCGAACACTTCGTGATGCAGCAAGCCGGCTTCGCGCGACGACGCGGCGGGAGGGAGGTTGACCTCGAGCACGCCGGGATCCGGCGTCACCGCGAACCGCTTCAGCGCCGGGTTCGGCGGCGGTGGGTATCCCTCGAGATGAATCTCGAAGCCGGTCGCTTCGCGCACGCGATCGATCGCACCGACGAGCTCGCAGAAGTCGGCGAACCGCGGGACCGGCGGCAGGAATAGCCAGAGCTGGCCATCGCGCGGCTCGATCGACAGCGCGGTGCGCAGCCCGGCGACGAGGTCATCGCGGCCTGGCGGTTTCGGCGTGCCATCGCGGGTCGCGCGGGGCTGGCCTTCATCGGGTGCGTCGCGCCGAGGATCCGGTAGATCCGGCGCATCGGCCCACTGGATCGGGGGTGCGCTGGTGAGCGAGCCGAGCGGTAACCGCAGGCCGATCGAGCTGTCGCCCGGGATCAGGAACAGCTGCTCGCGGCGGAAGCTCCATTGATCGGTGCGCCAACCCGCTCCATCGCGTCCGAGTGGCAGCACGTAGCCGACCTCGCGACCGACACCGCGATCGAGGATCTTCGCGAGCCGACGGCGCTCCTCGGGATCATCGAGCCCGGCGGTGCGCGGATCGATCGACGGCGGGAGCTCCGCTTCGCTGCGAAGGACCTCCCACGGATCTTCGAACGCTGGATGCACGGCGGCGGCAACTCCGAGCTCGGCGGCTAGTTGAGTGGCGACCGTCTTCGCCTGGTCGAGCGTGCCAGCTTCGACGAGTGGACGCTCCGGCCACAAGGCCGTGCCGTCACGTCGCGCGATCACGTCGAGCGCCCACCGCGGCAGGCTCTCGCCCGGATAGACCTTGCCCTGGCGAAACAAGATCAGCCCGCCGGGTGCGAGGCGATCGCGAAGTTGATCGGCGAGCTTGCGCCCCCGCTTCCACTTGTCGGCGCCGATCGCTCCGCCTTGCCACTCCTCCTTGGTCTGACCCTCGCGCGCGACGAACGTGGGCTCGCCGCCGATCCAGACATCGAGACCCGAGGCCGTGAGCGCGACATCGGTGCGATCGCCGGCGTCGACCAGCGCGGTCCACACGTCGTCGGTGTACGGCGCGGTCGGCCGCACTTCGTGACCGAGCCGCTGGATCGAGGTCGAGAACTCGACAGCGGATGCTCCGACATCGGACGTACCGTCGAGCGGCGAGGCGTGGCCCGGCGACGCCGTCGAGGCGAGCGGGATGTGCCCTTCGCCGCACAACAGACCGCTCGTGCCGTCGAAGCCGATCCAGCCGGCGCCGGGGAGGTACGCCTCGGCCCACGCGTGGAGATCGACGACGTCCGTGCCCACGCCCTTCGGCTCGTCGGGGATCATGCCCTCGTCGGCGAGCTGCACGAGATACCCCGAGACGAACCTCGCCGCGATGCCGCGCGCGCGCATCAGCGCGACGAGCAGCACCGCCGAGTCACGACAGCTGCCGCGCTTGTGGGCGAGCGTCTCCTCGGGCGTCCACACGCCGGGCTCGTTGCGGATGACGTACGCGATCCGCTCGCGGACCTTCGCGAGGATCTCGACGATCACGCCGACCGTATCGCCCTTGGTGGGCAGCTCCTTGAGCAGCTCCATCCCGGCACGGCCGAGCCGATACGCGGGATCACCACCCTCGAGGTACGGAGCGAGCTCGCCGTCGAGCCGATCCGGATAGACGAACGGCAGTGACCGCACGCGCTCGTCGATGAAGAAATCGAACGGGTTGATCGGCTGGATATCGACGGCGAGCTCGACCGTGATGTCGAGCTCGGTCACTGTTTGGCCCGCCTTGAACGTGACGCGCGCGATGTGGTTGCCGTGCGGATCGCGCTGCCAGTGCAGCCGATGCTCGGGCGCGACCGCGAGCGAGTAGCTCTCGAGCCGCGCTCTCGCATGCTCGGCCGGCCGCAGCCGGATCGTCTGGGGGCCAAGCAAGGCCGGTCGCGGATAGACGTAGCGGCTTTTGTGTTGAATCGAAACGCGCACGCGGCGCGTGTTTACCACCCTAGCGGTTGGCGTAGTTGGTGTTCTGCGCCAGGTGCTTGTTGCGCTCGAGCCAGCGATTGAGATCGCGGGCGACCGCATCGCAGGGATGCGCGATGTCGCCGGTCATCAGCGCGTAGACCGTCGCGAGCGCGGTCTCGATCGCTTGTCTGACCAGCGGACTCTCGTGCCGACCGAGATCCGCGAGGGCGGTCTCGAGCTCGTCCTTGCGCGCGAACACGCGTGCCGCGAGGGGCTGACCGCGGGTCGCGTCGGTGCTGTTCAGGATCTTGTGGTGAAGGACAGCGGCCATGGCACGGGACAGAGCACTCGGCATGCCAGTGTCATCGACGCACACCGGGTGCGCGAAGGCCCAGCCGCTGGTGGTCTGCGAGGGTGCAGCGGTTCTGGATCACCGTGATCCCCGCAGCCTCGAGGATCTGTGCCGCCGCATCGTTGCGAATGCCGAGCTGGAACCAGACGTACGTGGGGCGTGGCTCCATGGCCAGGATGTCCTCGACGTGATCGGGGATCAGCTCGCTGCGCCGGAACACGTCGATCAGATCCACGGGCTCGCGGATCTCGGCGAGCGTGGCGCGCACGGGGTTGTCGAACAGCGTCTTGTCGCGGAACACCGGGTTGACCCCGAGGATCCGGTAGCCCTCGTCGTGGAGGTACTCGGGAACGTAGAACGCGGCCTTCTCGGGCTCGATGTGGATCCCGAGGACCGCGATGGTCGGGGACTCCGTCAGGATCTCGCGAAGTCGATCGTCCTCGGAAGCCATGCGCTCTTGAATAGCACCGGGGGCTGCTTCGTTGCATAGTCCGGTCCCCTATGCGTCATCTGTGGTTCGTCGTCGCCGCACTCTCCCTTGCGGCCTGTGGAAATGACTCGGCCAAGGGCAGCAGCCCCACCACGCCGACGCCGGTCCCCACGGCGGGCTCCGACACCACGCCCGAGGCGAACACGCCACCACCGGTCGCAGACATCAAGCAGCCGCCTCCCGAGGAGGCGAAGCCGGAGCCGGCTCCGCCCGTTGCGAAAGAGCAGCCCGTCGCGGGTCATGATTTCACCGAGACCGGCAAGACGCTCGCGATCGTCGGCGCCTGCCATCCCGGCGCGGTGCCCGAGGGTTACTCGGAGAAGCTGATCGCGGATCACTGCAAGAAGATCAACGCCGTCCAGACCGAGTACACGGATCGCTGGGTCAAGCTCGCGAAGCCGTTCTTCGCCGAGCGCGTCCCGTCCGCGGCCGCAAAGAAGGTCGTCTATCCGTTCTCGGGCGGCGATCTGTCGACGGCGCTCACCGTCTATCCCGACGCCGACGAGATCACGACGATGTCACTCGAGCCCGCGGGTGATCCGCGCACGCTCCAGGCGCTCAACGACGCGGCGACCAAGCCCGTCGGTAAAGCTACCAAGCCGTCGCCCGCCGCGAAGCAGGCGCTCGACAAGGCACTCGGCACGGTGCGCTACGAGCTCGACTTCCTGTATCGCGTGAACTTCTCGAACACGAGCAACATGCGCGATGCGATGCGCTCGGGCACGTTGCCGACGCAGCTGATCTTCAGCCTGTCGGCGCTCAAGGTGCACGGCTACGAGATCGTGTCGTTGCGCTACTTCACGCTGGGCGACGACGGCTCGATCAAGTACCTCAGCGACGAGGATGTCGCCGGGGCACCGAGCCCGCTCGAGGGTGTCGGCGACGGTCGCATCACCGAGAAGCGCAACCGGATCTTCTCGAACTCGGAGATCCGATTCAAAAAGCCGGGCGGCAAGATCCAGATCCATCGCCAGATCCGCCAGGACCTCTCCGACAAGGAGCTCGCGAAGGATCCGCGCGTGGTGAAGCACCTCGAGATGAAGGGCCCGATCGTGTCGATGACGAAGGCCGCGAGCTACTTGCTGTCGTGGGACTCGTTCTCGACGATGCGGAACTACCTGATCAAGAACACGTCATGGATGGTGTCCGATGCGACGGGCGTGGCGCCGAAGTGGGGCACGCCGGCGGGCTTCGACTACGAGACCTACGGCACGTTCCGCACCGCGCACCTCGACAGCGGCAACGGCGTTTCGGAGAACTGGCGTTCGATGTGGAGCTCGCAGGAGAAGCGCAAGCTCGCCTTCCGCTTCGGCTACTACGACAAGGACACCAAGGATCACCTCGTGATCATGAAGAAGAAGAGCTGACGCCGTCCGTCCGTCCGTCCGTACCGTCCGTACCGTCCGTACAATGTAAGCGTTCGCGGCACAGTTAGAACGCGACGGGCGATCCCTGCATCCTCGTCGAGGAGCAGCTAGCATTCGACGGTCATGGTGGCTGCTTCGTGTCCACGCTGCGTAAGCGTGGTCGCCCTCCACGAGGGGCGTCCGTTCGTCACGACGAACGGCACCGTCGAGCTGTGGCATGCCGTCTGTTGGAACAAGCGTGACGCGGTGGCTGTTGCGGAGCCGTTACCGATGCCGCTGCTCCCGGTCCTGCTCGCGACACCTGTGAAGGCTCCTCGTCGACGGATCGTGTTCGCAGCTGCCGGATTCGCGATGCTCGCGGTCGCTGCGATCGCGGTTCGCGCTGCGCATGGAGACGAGCTCGAACAGTCCCAGCCGTCCGTCGCGATCGACCTCGACGAGAGCACATCGCTACGGGCGCGCAGCGCGGAGCACGAGCTCGTTCCACCGAAGCCCAAAGGCATGCAGCGCCTCGAGGACGAGTTCCCGATCCCCGCGCTGTCAGACAAGCCGATCGACGCCACGTTCGCGTCGCTCCACGGCTGGGTCCATCCGATCACCGGCGCCGACGAGCTGTTCCCGGGCAATCCCGGCCGGCACTTCGGTGCGGAGCGCACCGGTGTCGAGCGCACCGAGTGCGGTGGTGGTCACTGCGGCGTCGATCTCGACGGGCCGAAGGGTCGCGGCCTCGTCGCGGTCGCAGCCGGCACGCTGATCACCGTCGAGCGGCGCGAGCTCGGCGGTGATGGTCGCAGCGGCCGGTTCGTGCGCATCCAGCACGAGGACGGCACGCTGACCTCGTACATGCACATGGACGAGATCGACGAGGCGCTCCAGCCCGGCGATCGCGTGCGCGCGGGTCAGTACATCGGCACGCTCGGCGACTCCGCGGTGCCCGGTGCGCCGCACCTGCACTTCGCGCTCGAGGTTCCGCTCCATGCGGGCTCGCGCGACACGACATTCGGCTCGCTCCGCTTCGTCGATCCGGCGCCGTTTCTGATCCGAGCCACGGTCGTCGAGCGGGCAGAGCGCCGCCACGCGATCAAGCCCGCCACATGACGTGTGCGCCCGCGGACTTCGTGTCGTCGTGGGGACGCGCGCTCGCGCTGTACGACGACTTGCTTACCGATCCGAGCCGGGCCTGGCTGGCCGCGATGCGCGCGCTCGTCGTCCAGCTCCAGAACACCTATGGCGACACGCTGCGTGCCGGCACGAGCATGACCACGTTGGTCTCGCGATCGCGAGACCACGGCCTCCGGGCTGATCAGCGCAGCGTCGCGCTGAAGCCACACGCTACCTATGTCGAGATCGTCGCCGACCGGCGGTGGCGGCTCGACTACGGCAGTGACCTCGAGCCGCTGACGACCGTGCTCGACGAGCTCGCCGCGTTGCCGATCGACTAACCCCACACCTCGGCCTCGCGGGGGTTAGCTCGAGCGAGCGGACGCTACGGTTCGTACGGAGAGATCGGGGCGGGTTCAGGCGTCGGCGCCGGCTGCGGCTGCGGCATGTACGGCTGGGGCGATGGCGCGTACGGCTGCGGTTGCGGTCCCGTTCCGTAGTTGTACTGGCCGGTGCTCGCGCGAATGCGGAGCTCGTTCTTCGCGGCGCGGCATGCCGCCGTGCGCGAGTAGCCGGTGTACGCGCTGAGGCCCCACATCGCACCGAACACGACGTTGAGCCCGATCGACGTGTTGCGCTTGATGATCGGATCGCGGCCGCCTTTGGTGACCTCGTTGGCCGCGTTGTACTCCGCCTCTGACTGGCTCGCGGTGAACGCGATGCCGACGACCTGGAGCACGCCGAAGATCGTGTCGGCGATCGGCGCGGCGCGACTCGTCGTGCACTCGAAGATCGGTAGCTGCCGGTGCTGCGCGGGTGGTCCGCTCGCGAACAGGAACGAACAACCGGTGAGCGCAAGCGAGGTGATGAGGGCCAAGGCGCGCATGGAGCGCGACTATTGAGTCGATTGCTGGTCAGGTCAACGACTACTGTCTCGACCGTCGCACGCGTCGCAGTCGTGCACTGGCTGTCGACGATGTAGAGTGCGCGCGTGAAACGCCTGTTCATCCTGCTCGCTGCGTGTAGTGGACCTTCGAAGCCGACGGAGCAACCGTCGTTGCCGTCGGGTCCGACCGAAGAAGCGAAGCCATACAAGCCCCAGCCGTCGACCCCGAAGCTCGCGGGCATCTACCTCGAGGACATCGACAAGGCCGTCGACCCCTGCACCGATTTCTTCGACTACGCGAACGGTGCGTGGCGGAAGTCCAACCCGATCCCGGCCTCGCAGGTGCGGTGGAGTCGGCGCTGGCAATCCGGCGAGACGGCGAAGGAGCGCCTGCGCGACATCTTGGAGCCGATCGCGAACAAACCCGGCTGGCCGGCAGGGAGCGTCGAGCAACAGCTCGGCGATTTCTACGGTGGCTGCATGGATGCGGCCGCCTCCGACAAGCTCGGTGCCAAGCCGATCGAACCTCTGCTCGGCGAGATCGCCGCGATCAAGGACCGCAACGGCCTGCGCGCCGCGATCTCCTCGCTTGCCGAGATCGGTGTGAACGTCCCGTTCGGCGTCTACGGAGACAGCGATCTGCACACGCCGACGGAGGTAGTCGCGCACGTCTATGCCGGCGGCTTGCGACTGCCGGATCGCGACTACTACGTGAAGCCCGAGAAGCGCTTCGTCGAGGCGCGCGCGCAGTACCTCGTCCACATCGAGAACATGTTCGCGCTCGCGGGACGCAAGGATGGCAAGGCCGCGGCGAAGACGGTGATGGCGATCGAGACGGCGCTCGCGAAGGCATCGTTCGATAACGTCACGCTCCGCGATCCGAAGCAGACCGACCACGCGATGACCGTCGTCGAGCTCCAGAAGCTCTCGCCGAGCTTCGACTGGACCGGGTACCTGACCACCGCGAAGATCCCGCTGATCAAGCTCAACGTCACCGAGCCGAAGTTCATCAAAGAGTTCGAGGCGCGCCTCAAGGGAACGTCGATCGCTGACTGGAAGACGTATCTGTCGTGGCACGTGATCGCGGACTTCGCGAGCGCGCTGTCGCAACCGTTCATCGAGGAGTCGTTCGCGTTCAACGAGAAGTTCCTCAACGGCACGCAGGAGCTCAAGCCGCGGTGGAAGCGCTGTGCGGAGGTCATCGACCGTTCGCTCGGCGATGCGCTCGGGCAGAAGTACGTCGAGAAATACTTCCCGCCGGTCGCGAAGCAGCGGATGAAGACGCTGGTCGACAACGTGCTCGCGGCGATGAAGGACACGATCGACAAGCTCGACTGGATGAGCGCTGCGACCAAGGCCAAGGCGCTCGAGAAGCTGTCGACCTTCAATACCAAGATCGGCTACCCCGACAAGTGGAAGGACTACAGCGCGATCGCGATCAAGCGCGGCGACGCCTTCGGCAACAGGCTCGCCTCGACGGCATGGAACATCGCCGACAATCGCAGCACGATCGGCAAGCCCATCGATCGCGGCCGTTGGGGCATGACGCCACCGACGTCGAACGCGTACTACAACCCGTCGCTCAACGAGATCGTGTTCCCGGCAGGCATCCTGCAGCCGCCGATCTTCCGGGTCGACGCGGTCGATGCGTACAACTACGGCGCGATCGGCGTGATCATCGGTCACGAGATCAGCCACGGCTTCGACGACCAAGGTGCGCAGTTCGATGCGCTCGGCCGCCTCGCGAACTGGTGGACGCCCGGTGACCTCAAGGCGTTCCAGAAGAAGGGTCAGTGCGTCGTCGACCAGTACAACAACTACTTCATCGAGCCGAGCGTCCACCACGACGGCAAGCTCGTGCTCGGTGAGGCGATCGGTGACTCTGGTGGCGTCAACCTCGCATGGCGCGCGTTCCAGAAAGCGCAACAGACCACGCCGGCAAAGGCGATCGACGGCTTCACGCCCGCCCAGCAGTTCTTCATCGCGTGGGGCCAAGCGCGTGGCGACGCGACGCGGATCGAGACCCAGCGCACGATGGTGCAGGGCGATCCACATGCGGTCGCGAAGTGGCGCGTGATCGGTCCGTTCTCGCACTTACCCGAGTTCCACAGCGCGTTCTCGTGCAAGGCCGACGCACCGATGGTCGTGCCCGCCGCGAAGCGCTGCACCGTCTGGTGATCCGTGCTCCGCTCCCGGAGCGTCGACCGGTTTCCGAGACGATCGTGCTTAGCGTGAAGCCGAGTTTGCGCACGAACCGCGATTGCGGAGAACGTCCGTTCTAGTTGACGGCGAGTCAATACGAAGCGGATTCTCCGCGTGATGAGGATTCGAGCATGGGTGATCTGTGGGCTGTTCGCGTGTGGCAGCTCGTCCGATCCGGCGCCCGCGCCAGATGCCTCGCAACCAGCCCCGAGCTGTGGTGACGGCGTCTGCGAAGGCAGCGAGGTCGGTGGTTGTCCGAGTGATTGCGGTGCCGCGGCCGCGTGTGGCGACAACCAGTGCAACGGCGGCGAGACGGTCGCGACGTGCCCGAACGATTGTCAGGCGAGCGCGGCGTGCGGCGACGGTGCGTGCAACGGCAGCGAGACCACCGCCAACTGTCCAGGCGATTGCACGACCGGCGGCGGCACCGCGCAATGCGGCAACCTCGTGTGCGAGGCGGGCGAAGATCTATCGTGCCCGACCGACTGCAGCACCAGTGGCGGTGGCACGTGCCCGGGTACCGGTGACGTCGACTGCTTGTTCTGCTGGTTCGATCCGTCGACCTGCATTCCGCCGCAGAGCGAAGCGGTCTGCGAGGCGTGCCTCGGGCTCGGCGCTGGTGGCGAGGATCCGTGCAACGTCGACGGGATCTGCGATCCCGAGTCTGGCGAGGACGAGATCAACTGCCCGAGCGACTGTCCGTAGGACGGCTCACGCTCACCACCCCTTTGCAGTCGGAGCCCGCCCACGCCTGCAACTGCGTCGAGATCTCGCGGCAGCGGGCCTCGATCGCCGGCACGGCGTCAGCCTCGGCAGCGTCGAACTTCGTCTGGAGGTCGGACACCTCGGCGACGTATCGCTGCCCCCACCTCGGCCAGCAGCCCGAGAACTTGCGCGCGATCCGAGCCGCCTCCAGGCAGTCTCTCGGGTGCGCCGGAACGCTTGGCGCTGGAGGGCCCGGGACACAACTGGCGCGGCGCAACTTCGATTCGAGTTGCTCGGCACGCCGCGAGCACGACGCTGCATCGGATGGCTTCCACGTGGTGGCGAACAACGTGGCGAGGTCCTCGCTCCGGCTGTCGAGCTGTGAGCACTTCGCCTCGACTCGCGCGAGTGCGACGAGCCGGTCGCAGTCGCGGATTCCCGAGGACACGCGGTGCATTCGCGCGCGTGCTCGGCATCGTGAATCGATCTCGATCTCGAGCTCGAGCGACCCGGCCGTTGCAGCCGCGAGCTCGATGGTCGTGGTTGCCTGCCGGCCAACCAAGCCTCGCTCGCTGACGACAAGCGCGACGGCGTAGAGCTGTGGTCGCACCGACGATGCATCGATCGCGAGCGCGCCATCGATCGAATCGACAACCACCGTCGAGCTGGCCACTTCCTGCGTGAGGCACCCGCTCCACGCCAGCTTGCCATGATACGCGCCGACGACATCAGTCAACCCGATGGGTCTGGCGCTCGCAGAAGCGACGACACAGAGGACGATCAGCATCACGCGCACGCGTTCATGCTGATCGATCGCCTCCGACGGCTTGTCATCCTTTCGTCAGCGGATCTTCCCGATGTCGTTGCGTGGACTCGCTACTGCTTCGCGTGCTCGGCGAGCACGTCGGCGACACACAGCGTGAGCCGCTTCGCCGTGGGGATGTGCAAGAACTCGTTCGGACCGTGCGCGTTCGAGCCCGGCCCGAGCACGCCGGTGATGCAGAACTGCGCCTTCGGGAACTTCTCGCCGAGCATGTACATGAACGGGATCGTGCCGCCTTCACCCATGTACATCGCCGGCTTGCCGAAGTGCCGCTGGCTCGCGGCGTCGAGCGCTTGCTCGAGCCACGGTGCGAGCTCCGGTGCGTCCCAACCCGCACTCGCGGTGCCGCCGGTGAACGTGACCTTCGCGCCGTAGGGCGGGTCCTTCTCGAGGACGGCCTTGACGGCGGCCTGTGCCTTCTCCGGATCGACGCGCGGCGGGATCCGGATCGACAGCTTGAGCGTGGTGGTCGGGCGCAGCACGTTGCCAGCGTTGCCGATCGGCGGCCAGCCATCGGCGCCGGTGATCGCGAGGCCGGGGCGCCACGTGCGGTTGAGGATCAGCTCGACGTGATTCTCGACGACGGGCTTGACGCCCGGCTGGAGCGGGAACTTGCTGTAGACCTCTTCACCGATCACCTGCGCGGTGCGCTCGGCTTGCATGATGCGCTGGCGCGGGATCTGGGTGGCGAGCTCGGGGATCTTGACGATGCCGGTGTGCGAATCGTCGATCCGATCGAGCAGCATGCGGATCACGCGCTCGCTCGCCGCGATCACGCCGGTGCCGTCGCCCGAGTGGACGCCCTCGGTGAGCAGCGAGACCTCGAGGTTGCCGATCACCAAACCGCGCAGCGACGTGGTCGACCACAGCTGGTCGTAGTTCGCGCAACCGGAGTCGAGGCAGACGACGAGCGATAGATCGCCGATGCGCGGCGACAGGTGATCGATGTAGGCGGGCAGGTCGTAGCTGCCGCTCTCTTCACACGCCTCGATCAGCACCACGCAGCGCGCGTGTGGGACGTTGTCCTTGCGGAGCGTGTTGATCGCCGTCAGCGAGGCGAAGATCGCGTAGCCATCGTCGGCACCGCCGCGGCCGTACAGCTTGTCGCCCTCGATCACCGGGATCCACGGGCCCAGGCCCTCGCGCCAGCCGGTCATCTCCGGCTGCTTGTCGAGGTGGCCGTAGAGCATCACGGTGTCGCCCTGCTTGCCGCCGGTGCCGGGGATATCGATGAAGATCACCGGGGTGCGATCGCCGAGCTGGACGACCTCCATCGTCGCGCCCTGGGGGAGATGATCTTTCGCCCAGCCCGAGAGCAGCGCGACGGCCTTGTCCATGTGGCCGTTCGCTTTCCACTCAGGATCGAACATCGCCGACTTGTTCGGGATCTTGATGTAGTCGACCAGCGTCGGGACGATCGACTTCGCGTACAGGTCATCGACCCACTTGGTGCTGCTATCTGCGACGGGCATGCGCGGACTCTACCCCTCGCGTTTATGCTCCGCCCGTGGCAAAGGCGAAAACCGTGAAGAAGGTGGCGAACAAGACTCCCGCGGCTGCGAAGCCGACGAAGAACATCTTCGCTTCGATCGAACCGTTGCCGACGGATGCGTGGCGGTTGTCGACGATCGATCCGAAGATCGCATCGTCGGAGCAGGCCGCGCAGCTGCTCGGGCTCGGCTATCCGCGGATGTTCCTGACGACGCCCGGCGACTTCGCCGGCACCGACGAGCAACTCCGTACGCTCGCCTTGAACACGCGGATCATTCCGCGCGACGCCCTGAAACGGGTCTACACGGTCTACACGTACCCTGACCTCAACTCCGATGACCTACCGCGCGCGGCCTCCGAGCTCCTCGACTTCTCGGGCAATCACTTCGCGATGTATGCGCTGGAGTGCCTGTACGGTGCCGCCGCGACCGCCACGGCCATCGTGGACAGGCTCGAGTCCATCCCCGTCGAGCATTGGAGCGACGAAGGCAGCGATGGTGAACGGTTCTACGACGTCGGCGGCAGAGCGATCGAAGGCCTCGGGTTCGTCCTGTGGCGTGTTCCCGCGAAGCCGCGCGCGGCGCTGCGTGCGCGACTCGAGAAGCTGTTCGTCAAGAGGTCGTCGGCGAGTAACTCCAAGCCGATGGCGGCGCTCGATCACCTGCTCCACGGACGTGCCGGCTGGGAGCGGGGGTACGGAGGCAAGGCGCTAGACATGTCCTCGCTCCTGTTGATCGACGACGATCCGAAGTTCGTCGCCGACCAGGTGCTCGCGAAGCTGAAGACCCAGTCGCCGCGCGACCGGCCGCTGTTCGATGTCCAGCTCGGCGTGATCGGTGGACCGAAGGTGATCGCGGCGCTGCGCGACTCGACCTCGAAGTTCCCCGGTGATCAGAAGAAGTCGATCGCGGCGCAGCTCTCGCTGTGTCGGTAACCCCAGAGCTCACCTCGGTTGACCTGTCCTCCACCGTTTCCCATCATTCGCCTGGTCGAAGGATCGACACAGGCGAACTCTGGGGTTAGTCGAGGCCGGTCTTGCCGACGGACCAGTACGCTTTGTTCGCTTCCGAGCGCACACCCGCCGATCTCAGCTTCGTCTGCAAGACCTGGATCGACTGCGCGCGGCCGGTCAGCATCAGCTCGGCGCTGCGATGCTCGGCTAGCGTGCTCGCGCACTCGGCGAGATGGGCATCGCCCGCGATCCGCGCGACGCAGAAGATGCTCGCCTGCGTGCCGAGCGCCGCGAACGCCGCGATGACGTTCTCCGGCGACCTGACCTCGAGCACCGCGGACAGGTTCGGTTCGAGGGCGAGTGCGGCGACCACGCCGATGCTGGTCTCGTCACCGAACACCACCGCCGGCTTGTTCCCGTGGCGCCGCAGCGAGCGCTGCGGACCGACGAACCGGCACGGATCGCCGACCTTCACGCGCCGGCTCCACGACGCGCCCGGGCTGTCGCCGTGATCGTAGACGACCAGCTTGGTCGTACCGTCTTGCCAGGCGACCGGCGTGTACGTGCGGACATCGAGCGACGACAGCAGCACCTGGATCTTGTCGCCGGCGGTCCACGCGATGTCGCGCAGCCCCGCGCCCTCGATCGTGATCGAGCGCAGGGTGGGAGCAAGCTCGGCGACGGCGCTGACCTTGGTGTGGCGCAGCACGAGCTTGCCGATCGCGGACAGCAGCATTCCCTTCGCAGACGCCATCGGTGGAATGCTTACCTCAGTAATTGAATCCGCGGCTAGCCGCCAAACTTCTTCGCGAGCTTGGGATACGTCTCCGACACGGTGTCTTCATCGAAGAGCTCGCCGATCAGCTCGCGCGTCACGTGGGTCGCCGCCTTCTCGTACGCGGCGTCGTCCTTGCCCGTCTTCTCCTGCCACGCGTTGGCGGCGACGTACCAGAAGCCCTCGTTCTCGAACGGCTCGTCGTCGGGGCTCACGCCCTTCGCCGCGTCCTCGGGTTTCGAGAGCGCCGCCTCGTAGTGTTCCTTGCCCTTGCCGATGAGCCAGCCGCAGAAGTAGTCGAAGCCGTCGTCGGAGCAGCCGCCGTTCATGATGTACGCGACCGCCCAGAGATCGCCACGGTAGGCATCGCGCAGCTTCTCGTGGACGAACGTATCGAACTCGAGGATCTCGTCGGCGTTGAGCTCGTCGACCAGCAGATCGTGAAGCAGCTCCGTTTGCTCGTCCGGATCCTCGGCATCCTCGCCGGCGCGCTCGATCAGGTCCCACCAGCGATCGTCGTCCTTCGCGGCCGACTTCGCCGGTGCCTTGGCCTTCGGCTTGGCAGCCGGCTTCGTCGTCTTCGGTTTCGCCATCTGCCCGTGACCCTACACTGTCGCTTCGCCAGGCCAGTGGACCTCGCGACGCAGCATTTCTTCGATCTCGGTCAACTCGGCGTCGGACGATCGTGCCACGGACGCTGTTGCGGATCCGTGATTCCGAATGGTTGGGTGCTGTCATCGCTGACTCGCTCTCAACGATGGCGGTTTCCGGCGAGCCACGCTAGAGACACGCGCCGTGTGGCGACCGCTGATCGAAGCCGAGTGCGTCGCTGCGTGGACCTCGTCCTCGCCGTTCCCACACCTCGTGATCGATGACGCTGCGCGCGATCCGGAGGCGCTGCTCGCGCTCCTCGAAGAGGAGGGCGTCGCGCGCTACGAGGGTGACCTGTTCGTGTTCGAAGCGTCGCCGCCCGAGCCGCGCAGTAACGAGCTCAAGCAGATCCGCGCCGAATTCGCCGCCACGTACTGCGAGGCGCTGTCGCGGATCTCGGGGCAGGCGGTGTCGCGGATCGACATGCGCGCGTACGCGTATCGCCCCGGGCACTACCTCCTGCCGCACACCGATCATCAGGACGGCCTGTCGCGCCGGCTCGCGTACGCGTACTACCTCCCGTCGCCCGATGCACCCGCCGGCGGCGAGCTCGAGTTGTTCGAGTTGCACGCGGACGCCACGCCGAGCGCGAAGCTGATCGAGCCGGTCGCGAACCGTCTCGTGATCTTCGAGGTCTCGGATCGCTCGCTGCATCAGGTGCGCGAGGTGCTCGGCGGCCTGCGGCTGTCGCTCGCCGGGTGGTTCTATCCGTGACGCTCGAGGACATGTTCCCGGTTGCCGAGCTTGCTACCGGCGTGGTCGAGGCCGAGCTCGCCGCCGAGATGCGCGCCTCGATCACCGGGTATCGCCGGTACGCGCTCCTCGATCACGGCAGCTACGAGATCGCCGCACCCAGCAACCCGATCCTCGACCGCGGCATCGCGCGGATGATCGCGCTGGCGAGCGAGCTGACCGCCCGGCCGCTCGAGGCCTACGAGACCCGCGCCTTGCGGCTGACCGCGGGCGACTATCTCCTCGCGCGTCACGACCGCGTCTTCGAGGGCCGGCCCCTCGAGCTCGTGCTCGATCTGTCGCCGGTGCCGGTACAGGCGGAGATCCAGTATCGGCGCCTCGGCCAGGTGTTCTTCCGGATGCCGTGCTCGCCGCGATCGCTCGCGATCGTCGAGCGAACGCCCGCGATCACCTGCAACCACAGCTACGTGAGCAAGCTCCGGCTCGGCGTCGAGGTGATTCGCCTAGCCGTGCTAGCCCGCTAGACCAGGAAAACCGCTAGGGATCCTGCCTGAAATCGCTGGTGCGGAAGGGGCTTGGCGACGCTACACAGAAGCTCTGGCTCTCGTATCATTGTGCACATGGCGGATGAGAAAAAGCCTCCCGCTCCTCCTCGGAAGCCCGAGGGGGACCGGCAGACAGGATTGGTTCTCGACGAACGCGTCCGGACCAAGAAGCCGCCCATGTACAAGGTGCTGCTTCACAACGACGACTACACGACGCGCGAGTTCGTGGTCTGGGTCCTCCAGACGGTGTTCCACAAGAACGAGGCAGATGCGACCGCGGTGATGAGCCACGTGCACAACAACGGCGTCGGCGTTGCCGGCGTCTACACGTTCGAGGTCGCCGAGACCAAGGTGACCAAGACGATGCATCTCGCGAAAGCTCAACAGTTCCCGCTGCAGCTCTCGATCGAGCCCACCGACTGAGCGTCTGAGAGGATTTCCATGCTTTCACCAGAGCTCCAAGCCACGCTGCAACGCGCCGTCGACGACGTCCGCGAACGCCGCCACGAGTACCTGACGCTCGAGCACTTGCTGCTCTCGGTCGTCGACGATCCGAGCGGCGCCGACATCGTCATCAAGTGCGGTGGTGATGTCGAGAAGCTGCGCGGCGATCTCGAGCGCTTCCTGTCCGAGGAGGTCGACGAGCTGCCCGAGGGCGAGGAGAGCGGCCCCGACCAGACGCTCGCGTTCCAGCGCGTGCTCCAGCGCGCGGCGATGCACGTCCAGGCCGCGGGTCGCCAGCAGATGACCACCGGTAACGTGATCGCGTCGATGTTCCGCGAGCGCGACTCGCACGCGGTGTACCTGCTCGAGAAGCAGGGCGTCACGAGGTTCGACGTCATCAACTACATCTCGCACGGCGTCTCCAAGTCTGGTGGCGAGCCCGGTCCCGTGGTGCCGCGTACGCGTGGCGTCGAGGACGATGGTCAGGAAGATCAGAAGGTCGCGAACCCGCTCGAGAGCTTCTGCGAGGACCTCACGCAACGCGCCCGCGACGGCAAGATCGATCCGCTGATCGGTCGCGTCGACGAGCTCGAGCGGATGATCCAGGTGCTCTCGCGACGCCGAAAAAACAACCCCCTGCTGATCGGGGAGCCCGGCGTCGGCAAGACCGCGCTGGCTGAAGGTCTCGCGCTCCGCATCGTCGCGGGCCAGGTCCCGGAGCCGCTGCTCGACTGCAAGCTGTACTCGCTCGACATGACCGCGGTGCTCGCGGGCACGCGCTATCGCGGCGACTTCGAGGAGCGCCTCAAGGCCGTGATGAAGGTGTTGATCTCGGACAAGAAGTCGATCCTGTTCATCGACGAGATCCACAACATCATCGGCGCCGGCGCCACCAGCGGCGGCACGATGGACGCGGGCAACATCCTCAAACCACCCCTCTCCAACGGCGAGCTGCGCTGTATCGGCGCGACCACGTTCAAGGACTACCGCCAGGCGTTCGAGCGGGATCGCGCGCTGTCGCGTCGGTTCCAGCGGATCGACGTCGGCGAGCCGACCGTGCCCGAGGCGATCGAGATCCTCAAGGGCCTCAAGAGCGTCTACGAGGCACATCACGACGTGAAGTTCACCGACCCCGCGATCGAAGCGGCGGTCGAGCTGTCGGCGCGCCACATCTCTGGCTCGCAGTTGCCCGACAAGGCGATCGACGTGATCGACGAGGCCGGCGCACGCGTCCGCTTGATGAAGGCCGAGGATCGCCCCGACGAGATCCGCCCATCGCTGATCGAGGAGATCGTCGCGAAGATCGCGCGCATCCCCACGCGCAGCGTGTCGACGGCCGACAAGACCAAGCTCAACAACCTCGAGGCCGACCTCAAGCAGATGATCTTCGGTCAGGACAAGGCGATCGAGTCGCTCGCGCAGGTGATCAAGCTGTCGCGCGCCGGCCTCGGCAACCCCGACAAGCCCACCGGCTGCTTCCTGTTCGCCGGTCCCACGGGCGTCGGCAAGACGGAGCTCGCGAAGCAACTGGCGTCGACGATGGGCGTCGAGTTCGTGCGCTTCGACATGTCCGAGTACATGGAGAAGCACACGGTGTCGCGGCTGATCGGCGCACCCCCGGGCTACGTCGGCTTCGATCAAGGCGGTCAGCTGACCGACGCGATCAACAAGCACCCGTACTGCGTGGTCCTGCTCGACGAGATCGAGAAGGCGCACCCGGACATCTACAATATTCTGTTGCAGGTGATGGACCACGCGACGCTGACGGACAACAACGGCCGCAAGTCCGACTTCCGCAACGTCGTGTTGATCATGTCGAGCAACGCCGGCTCGCGCGAGATGGCGAACGGGTCGATCGGATTCGGTGGCCCCGGTGACTCGATCTCCAACAACAAGGACGGCAAGAAGGCGCTCGAGCGCGTGTTCACGCCCGAGTTCCGCAACCGGCTCGACGCCACGGTGTTCTTCGACAGCCTGCCGGTCGAGGTCATCAAGAAGGTCGCTCGCAAGTTCCTCGATCAGCTCGAGGGCCAGCTCGCCGAGAAGCACGTCACGCTCGAGGTCTCACCAGAGGCGATCGGCTGGTTCGTCGAGAACGGCTACGACAAGGCGATGGGTGCGCGGCCGATGCAGCGCCTCGTCCAGTCGACGTTGAAGGCGCCGCTCGCGAACGAGATCCTGTTCGGCAAGCTCGTCGATGGCGGTGTGGCTCACGTCGAACTGGTCGACGGGAAGATCGAGATCGTGTGCGAGCCACGCGAGAAGGCAGACGACCCGCCGCCCGCTCGCAAGGAAACCGTCCCCGTCAACTGACTCGAGCTCCCCTCGCGAAGCCGCCAAACAAGCCGGCTGCTCGAGGAGCCGGCTCGTCCTGTGGACGGCGTTTTGCGAGCCAACCCCGCGAGGTTGCACAACCTCCCCTGGATCAGTTCGTGCTGGCCTGGTGCGTCATATGCTCGCGACTCGACTACTGACGTTCACGCTGCTGACGGTCGCAGCCTCCGCCTGCACGACGACGGAGGAAGACACGGTCTGGCCCGACTGGGTCGATGGCAAGGCCGATGGGGCAGCCCAGCTGGCGTTCACCAAGGTGACCAGCAAGGCGCAGTTCGAGGCCCTCCGGGGCGCAATCGATCGCCGCGCACTGGTTCGCGTTCGGCGAGCACACGGGGCCACAGAACGCGTCCGTGCACTGCGCCTCGCAGTG
>JBBQJJ010000040.1:0-33251 GCA_038325805.1 Haliangiales bacterium | reverse complement strand
CCGATCGTCGCGCGGTGCCTCGCGAAGCGTCCCGAGGATCGGTTCCAGAGCATGTTCGAGCTCCAGGCCGCCTGCGACGCCGTGCTCGAGCGATTGCCGCCGGAGATGGCGACCCTGACGCCCAGCCAGCTGCCGCTCGTCGCGCGTCCCGATGCGGCGACCACGCTGGGCTCGTCGGTCGGTCAGTCGTCGTTCCAGGGGCGTCCGAAGAAGCTCGGCTTGTGGATCGGAGTTTCGGTCGCGGCGGTGGCGGCGGGCATCATCCTCGCGGTCGTGACGACCTCGCCGTCGAGTGAGGCCGTGCTCGATACGACCTCGACCGTGCCGGCCGCGGCGACGAAGCCCACGGCACCCAAGTTCGATCTCAAGCCGCTGGAGCCCACGTCCGAAGCGAAGGCTGACCCGCTCGTGAAACCCGAACCGATCGGTAAGACCGAGCCAGTCGTGAAGACCGAGCCAGTCGTGAAGACCGAGCCGGTCGTGAAGACCGAGCCGGCCGCGATAAAACAGGTTTCCAACGGCTCCGCTGTGGATGAGCAGCCAAAGGTCGACAAGCCGACCAAGCCGAAGCCACCGCCGAAGAAGCTGCCACCGAAGAAGCCCAAGTCCGTGTATGACGAGTACGACTAGGGCCTGGGTCGTCTGCATGATCGTGGCGATCAGCACTCGCGTGCACGCGGAGACCGACAAAGAGAAAGCCGCGGCCCTCTATCGCGAAGGCAAGGCGCTCCTCGACGAAGGCAAGCTCGAGAAGGCGTGCCGGAAGTTCGAGGCGAGCGAACGCTTGGTGGTCGCCGAAGGCAATCGGTTGAACCTCGCCGACTGCTGGGAGAAGACGGGGCGAACGGCGAGCGCGTGGGACATGTTCGTGAAGCTTGCCGGCAGCGCGAAGAAGGAAGAGCGAGCGGTAGAGGCTCGCAGGCGAGCAAAGGAGCTCGAGCCGTCGCTCGTTCGCCTGACGATCCAGGTCGAGTCCGACCTCGAAGATCTGGTGATCACGCGCAACGAGCAGGTCGTCGACCGCGCGGAATGGAACCGCCCGGTGCCCGTCGATCCCGACGAGTACACGATCACCGCGAGGGCCGAGGGCCGCGAGGCGTGGTCGAAGACGGTCGAGGTCAAGAAGAAGGACAGAACGATCGAGGTGCCGGAGCTCGAGAAACCCTCGGAGAAGCCTCCGAGGACGCCAACGCCGACGACAACTCGATATCGCAAGCTGTCGATCGGCCTCGTCGCCAGCGGAGGCGCCGCGATCGCGATCGCGACCGTGTTCGCGGTGCGCAGCAGGACGCTGCAAAACCAGGCGGACCAGCTGTGCCCGGAGGTGAGGTGCCCGTCGCAGGAGGGTGTGGATCGCAACCGCCGGGCACGCAAAGAAGGAATGATCGCCAACCTCGGATGGGGGCTCGGTGCAGCTGCCATCGCCACCGGCGTCGTGACGTGGACGATCGGCGGGAAGCAAACGCAGGACCGCGCTGTGTCGATCACGCCCATCGTCGGCAATCAGACCGGCGTCGCGTTCGGGGGGCGCTTCTGATGCTCCGCTGGATCTCGCTGGCCAGCGCACTCGCGGCCTGCACGTATCCAGAGAAAGAGTTCTCGCCGCCCTTCGGTTGCATCGGTGATCCTTCCCCGACCACCAAGAAGCAGAGTGCGGTGATCGGCGGCTTCGTCGTCGACGCAGAGCTCCAGACCCCCGTGCAAGGCGTCTCGACAACGCTGCTGAGCGGTGGGCTCGCTGTGATCGATGGGCCGAAGCTGACCGCCTCCGCCGGCCAGTTCGATCTGTTGCTTCCGCTGATGGGCACTCCGTTCGAGCGTGCATACGTCAAGGCAGAGGCGCCTGGCTTCGTCACCTCCCTCGCATCGAATTCGCGCCCGATCACCGACGACTTCTCGTTCGCCCCCCTCAGAATCGTCTCGGTCGCAAATGCCGCGCAGGTTGCGACGCTCACCACCGGCGAGACTGCATTCGCCGCAGGTACCGGCACCGTGTTCGCGACCGTCCGAGACTGCAATGACGCCTTCGTGGCTGGCGCGACGATCACGACCGATCGCGACAAGCGCGTGTTCTATTTCTCGAATATCGACCCGAGTAACACTCCGACGGCGACCACCGAGCACGGGATCGCCATGATCGCCGACCTGACCGAGGAGACGGTCACGCTCACCGTGACCGTTGGTGAAGAGACGTACCGCCCTCAGACCTATCGAGTCGTGCCCGACACGTTCACGCAGTTCGACATCACCCCATGAGCAGCTTCGTGATCACGAACGCACTCGCGAGGAGCCCGACGACGATCACCGGCAACACCCACGCCGGCGTCCGCTTCCTGCGCTGACGAGGCGGCAAGCTCGTTGTCTTGCTCTCGAGATCGACCGTGTCGCGGACGACCTGCGACAGCACGTGAGCCTCGAGGGTCATGCCCGCGGTGCGCGCCTTGATCCAGGTCTGCAGATCCTCGCCGAACAGCTGGTGCATGAAGCGCGAGAGCGATCGCTCGGACAGGTTGTGCGCGTTCGCATGCGCGAAGGCCTCGAGCTCGCGCTGGAGATCGTGGGCGCTGGCGTGGCGCTGCTCGCGATCGGGAGACACCGCCCGCATCACGATCGCCTCCAGCTCGCGTGGATAGCCTCGATCGATCACCGAGGGCGGAGTGATCCGCGCCGCGGTCATCTTCGCGAGCATGTCGCGCTCGTCGGCGGCGGTGAAGGCGCGCGCGCCGGTGGTCATCTCGTAGAGCATGACGCCCAGCGCGTAGACATCGGAGCGCGCATCGGCCGGCTCGCAGCGACACTGCTCGGGTGACGAGTAGCCGAGCCGTCCCTTGAACGTGCCGAACACCGTGTTGCTGATGTTATTCGCCGACTTCGCGATCCCGAAGTCGATCAGCTTGACGCTGCCGTCATACGTGACCATCACGTTGCTCGGAGCGACGTCGCGGTGAATGATCTGTCGCGTGTGTGCGTGATGCAGACCATCGGCGACGGCGGCGGCGATCGCGAGTGAGATGGCGACCGGCAGCTTCGCTTCGCGGTCGAGCACGGCCTCGAGCGTGCGGCCGTGCAGGTACTCCATCGCGAGCTCGATCGCGCCATCCCGCATGTCGATCGCGAACACCTGGACGATCCGCTGATGCACCAGCGATGCGGCGTTGCGGGCCTCGTCGAGCAACATGCGGACCGCATCGGGATCCTGCGCGCGCTCGGGGAGGATGCGCTTGATCGCGAGCAGCCGCTCGAAGCCGCTCGGTCCCGACACCTTCGCGAGCAAGACCTCGGCCATGCCGCCAGTACCGAGCGGCCCGACGACCTCGTAGCGCTCGGGCGCGGCCATGGTCCGGTGATAACATGGCGAGCGTGAGTACGAGCACGAGCCTGCTGCGGGGAAGCATCAAGGAATTCCGCTTCCATCGGTACGTGCTGCGTGTCGTCGACGGCATGGACAAGGGCAAGGAGTACGTCGCCAACTCTGCGGCGGAGATCTCTGTCGGCACCGCGCAGTCGAACACGCTCGTCCTCGTCGATCCGACGGTGTCGCGCTGTCACTTCGTGCTTCAAGTGAACCCGCAGGGCGTCGTGCTGCGCGACCTCGGCAGCACCAACGGCACGCAGCTCGGTAGCTTTCGCGTCGATAGCGCGTACCTCGCGCACGGCGCCGTGATCTCGCTCGGGATGACGAAGATCCGCTACGAGCAGATGACCGAGCAGCTCGACGAGCCGCTCAGTAACGAGGACTTCTACGGTCGTGCACTCGGCCGCAGCGTCGCGATGCGCCGGATCTTCTCGGTGCTGCCGCGGATCGCTCAGACCGACGCGACGGTGTTGATCGAGGGTGAGACCGGCACCGGCAAGGGCGTGCTCGCCGAAGCGATTCACTCCGGCAGTGCACGCGCCGGCAAGTCGATGGTGGTGGTCGACTGCGGCTCGATCCCGCCGTCGCTGATCGAGAGCGAGCTGTTCGGTCACGAGAAGGGTGCATTCACCGGTGCCGTCAAGGCGCGCGCCGGCGCGTTCGAAGCTGCCGCGGGCGGCACGATCTTCCTCGACGAGCTCGGCGAGCTCCCGCTCGAGATGCAGCCCAAGCTGTTGCGGGCGCTCGAGGAGCGCACGGTCAAGCGCGTCGGCGGCACCGAGCCGATCAAGCTCGACGTCCGCGTGATCGCCGCGACCAACCGCAACCTCAAGCAGGCCGTCAATCGAGGAGGCTTCCGCGCCGACCTCTACTTCCGCCTCAACATCGTGCGGTTCGAGGTGCCCGCGCTCCGCGAGCGTCGCGACGATATCCCGCTGCTGGTCAATCACTTCTACGAGCAGCTCGCGCAACCGGGCTCGCTGCCGCCGCCGGGGCTCGTCGAGCACTTGTCCACCCTCGACTGGCCGGGCAACGTGCGCGAGCTTCGCAACGCCGTCGAGCGAGCCGTCCTGATGGAAGACCCGGCGCTGTGGCAGGAGCTCAACTCCGAGCCGACGGAGGGTCCACAAACCACCCACCAGTTCGACCCGGCGCTGTCGTTTCGCGCGGCGAAGGAGAAGGCGATGGCGCAGTGGGAGCGCTGGTACGTCACGGAGCTGTCGCAGCGCAGCGGCGGCAACCTGTCGAAGGCCGCGCGAGATGCGCACATGGATCGCACGCACCTGCGCGAGCTGATCCGGAAGTACCAGGGCGACACCAACGACTGAGTAGAGAGCGCTCTCAGTGGGTGCTGGTGAGCTGGGCACCGAGGACGACGTAGCCACCATCGCCGTGGAGCTCGAAGTTGCTGGCCGTGACGCCCGCGAACGACGGCACCGGGACGTTGACCAGGAACGCATCCATGTCCTCGAGCTGGACATTGACACCGGAGCCCGACGCGGCCCCGAGCTCCTCCGCCGTGATCTGGCTCGGGTTCTCCGGGTCGTCGAGGAAGTTGGCGGTGACGTCCGCCTTCTCGAGCTTGATCGCGATCTCGGAGTTGGTGGCTCCCCTATCGACCCTGATGTCGACCGACGCGTTGATCGCCGCGCGCACCAGCGTGCTGTCGCCATCCATGGCGGTCAGGATCATGTCGCCGAGCACGAGTCGCACCGAACCATCCTGCGTGCTGGCGGACAGCATCGGCGGCATCTGGATGTCGAGTGAGGCCTTGTCGAAGATCTCGAAGTTCTTCTCGAACGACTGCTTGAGAATGCCGGTGGCGTGGACCTGCGCGAGCATGCTGTTGATCAGATCGTCGGCGACGGCGAGCTGCACGCCGTAGCCCATGTCGAGCGGCACCTCGCTGTTCTCGGTAAACACGTAGTTCGGCATCTGATCGAGCGCGATGCCCGTGGACAGATCGAGCGACGCGAGCGCGCCGGCGTTGCTGAACTGGAACTGGTTCGCGGACGCGGCGACCGTGAGGTCGTAGCCGAGCACCGACAACGTGCGTGGTGCCTTGAGCCCGCCGAGCGCCTTGTCTAGCGCGGGGTCGAGCACCGCGCCGATGCTGCTCTTCGCGATGCTCCCGATCGTGCCGGTCAGGTTGTCCATCAACAGATTCAGGATGGTGCCGGCGAGCCCGCTCGCGCTGACGTCGAGGCCGGTAGACGAGATGTTCGGCGCCGAGATCGAGGTCTTGAAGCCGGTCTCGGTCGGCGTCACGACGAGCGTGCCCATGAACGAGACCTGCTGCGCGGAGACCGTGATGTCGGTCGAGCCATCGGGGACCAGGGTGCCGGCATACGCGGCTTTCGCCTTCGCGCTGAGGCCGTCGATCTGGACCGCGATCTGGAGCCCGCCATCGGTAGGCGTCAGGTGGATCGTGACGTCGCCGAGCGTCAGCTGACTGACGGTCATCTTCAGATTGGCGGTGCCGCCGCCGTAGCTGATCGGCGGGACCAACGGCGCGAGGTCGAGCGTGTTGATCGAGTCGCTCGCCGCCTTCGAGATCAACGCGAACGCATCGGCCGAGAGCGCGGCGCTGATCGCGCCCGGAATCATCCCGCCGGCCTGACGGATCTCGCCGACGTGCACCGCGCGGGCATCGACCGCCTTGCCGCCATCCATCGACAGCGCGACCGTCTTGAGCAGCAGCGCACCCGAGGGCGTTGGCACCGTGACCCTGAACGAGCCATCGGCACCCACCGTCGCCTGCTCGTCGTTGACGATCACCTTGTAGATCGGCGAGCCATCCGGGCCGGGGCGTGCACGACCGGTCACCACCACGCTGCCCTCGCCGCTCTGGATCAGCCCGCGCTCAGGCGACGTGATCTGCAGGTCGGGCGGCGGCGGCAGCGGGGGCATGCAGGCGGCGAAGGAGAGCGCGGCGAGCGCGAGACGCGATGGCTTCATGATGAGTTGCTATCGAGCAAGGCGGAGGCCACGTGGGGGGGTCAGTGAGAAGATGTGGATCCGCGGATCTACGGCAAGCCTGGTCGCCGGCGGAGTTTTCAGCCTGACGGCCACCGCCCTCAGGTGACGGCGCCAGCCTTCGATCGCGCCGAAACGCGAAAGGCCGGCGAACCATCTCGCCGGCCTCCCACCATCATCAAGCGCCTCTCTCTCAGAACACGACTTGAACGCTGAACTTCGGTCCGAACATCGTCTGCGTCACCGTGCCCGACCGCTGCACCATCGTCTTGTAGCCGGCCGTCATCAACACATGGTTCGAGACCCGGAAGTTCGCTTCGCCGCCCAGCGACCAGGTGCTGTCGGAGCTGCCAACCACGCTCTGGTCGAACGCGGCGCTGGCGAAGATGCGCTTCCACGGCTTGGCGAAGATGCGAGCGCCGAGGAGGAGATCCTGGCTACTCGACACGAGCTGCTTCGGTGCGAGCTCGGTGCCCGACAGCATCACGTTCCCCGAGATCGCCATCCGCGAGTACCGGACTCCGGCGCGCGCCTCGGCGGAGAACTTCGAATCCTCGTTGCCGTAGACGCGGTAGCCACCGAGGCCGTCGAACTGCAGGCTCGAGACGTTGCCGGTGAGCGCGATATCGAGCGGGCCGATCTCGTTGCCGCCCTGGATCCCGACGACGGCGTAGGTCATGTCACCGACGAACGAGAACCGCTTGTAGCGACCCTCCGCGATCAGCGGCGCGGCGAACTTGGTGTAGTGAGAGATCGCCATGAAGTCGATCGCGGCGGTGATCGTCTGGTTGCCCACGGCGACATCGGCCTGCACCGAGGACAGCCAGACGTTCGGGCCAACCGCGATGTGCCAGTCGCGCAGAGATCTCTTCGTCGTCGTCTTCTCGACCTTCACCGTGTCGACCAGCTCGCTGTCGTCGAGGTCGGCCTCGTCGGTCTCGGCCGCCTGCCGCACCTGCTTCTTCTTGTCGTGCGTGCGCTTCTTGCGCACCGGTAACTCGTCTTCTTCGTCTTCCTGTTCCTCTTCGTCTTCCTCTTCGTCGGCGCCCATCGAGATCGGGTCGTCAGCAACTGCGGACTCGTGCACCAACGTCGCGGTCGGCTTGCCGCGCTTCTTCGGCGCTGCCTCGGCCGTGGAACCGATCAGCAGGACACAACTAGCGAGAGCGAAGCGAGCGAGGATGGGCATGACGGGCAGATGTGCAACCCGTTCGCCATCGCACCTCTCGGCAGGTTTCGCGAGACTAGCGATCGCGGCGCGCCCTGCCGTGATGGCCGGCGCCGCCGAGGGGTGGCGGCCAGCGCCCTCACTTCACGACGATCGACTCGGCGAACTTGATCGCGGCGTCGCGGCCGGCGACCGAGCCGCTCGTGATCGAGGCGACGGCGTGATCTCGCTTGCTGACGTCCTTCGAGATCGTCCACGCACCGGCGATGCCCGTGTCCTTGGTCTGGTTCCAGCTGACGTCGAGCCCGAGCAGCTTGCCCTGCTTCGTGCCATCGGGCTTGCCCGGCGAGCTCCAGTCGCCCGGGTGCGAATCGAGGCCGAGCTGCAGCTCGGTGAATCCGTCGGGGTACAGCCCGCGGTGGCGAAACGTGACGCGCGCGAAGTCGTGGATGCCCATGTTGCTCGCCAGGATCCAGTCGGCGGGCAACGTGTACTTGAACGTCGCGTACGTCACCGTGGTCTCGACGGTCGCACCGGTGCCCCACGCCAGCTGCTTCGGGCCGGGGCTCACGGTGGCGAGCACCTTCTGTGCGAACTTGCGGCACTCCGCCAGGTTCGCGGCGGTGACGTTCGAGACGAACACCGCGACGTCGAGCACGTCCTTGTCGGAGTTGAGGAACCAACCGTGAGCGACCGCGACCAGCTCGTCGTTACCGGGCGCGGCCTTGAGAAAGCCGGCGATCACCGCCACGCCGTTCTGCGCGGTCACCGTGACCGGATCGTAGTCGCCGTTGAACGCCGCGCTCCTGGTCGCGTGGCGAGCGAAGTCGGCGTTGCCTTGCATGTAGAGCTCGCGTGCTCCGACGAACGCGGTAGCGCCGCTCTTGGTGACGGCCGCGCGTTGCGAGGCGGTATCACCCTCGAGCTTCGGCGATGCGAGGAAGCGCACGCGAAACCGGTCACCGAGGAGCGCGACGTCGGTCTTGGTGAAGTCCTTCGACGACAAGGCACCGCACGCATGATCACCGGGAAGCTCGGTGGCCGTGGGGGCCTGTTCGAGCAGCGGGATGACCGGATCCGGGAGTGGGATGGTTGGCGGCCTCGGCGTCGTCACCGGCGTCGTCGGTTCCGTGGTCGAGTTACCGCCGCCGTTGCAGGCTGCGAGGAGAGCGAGAACAAGGCGGGTTCGCACGTGGAGAGACGCAACGCTACACCGGAGTGCAGTCATTCCACCGGTGTTTGTCAGGCCGGGCGCACACTTGGGCGGGGCAGGACACCAGGCCCGACGTTCTTGAGTCCCCACCGGCAGCAGAGGAAACTCGTCGAGCACGCGGAGGATCGTGCCTATCCGAGTTGCCCAGGCAAGTTGTAGATTCGGGCCGTGAGCGGTGATGTCTCCGAGACCGCGTCTGTAGTGGATGTGGACGGTGCAGGCTCTCACAACGAGGGGTTACTGCTCGGCGGCGACAGCGTTCTGACCCGCGCCGCGACGCTGGTCGGCGCGCGCGCGACGCTGGTCAACAAGCTCTCGATCCATCGCATCCAGCGGCCGCGCAAGTAATGGCGGACAACCTCGCAGAGACGATGCCGGAGGCTCCGGACGCCGATTGGGGTGATTCTCAGATCGGTCGCTACAAGATGCGCCGCCTCGTGGGTACCGGCGGCATGGGCGTGGTCGTCGCCGCGCACGATCCCGAGCTCGATCGCGAGGTCGCGATCAAGATCGTCTCCGGAGACGAGGCCGCGCGACCGATCCGCGAAGCCCAGGCGATGGCGAAGCTGTCGCATCCGAACGTCGTCCAGGTCTACGAGGTGCTCCGACTCGGCACGCGCACCGCGATCGTGATGGAGCTCGTCGCAGGCGAGGAGCTCGGTGCGTGGGTGAAGGATCGGCCGTGGCGAGAGATCGTCGAGGCGTACGCCCAGGCGTGTCGCGGCCTCGCGGCAGCACACCGCGCCGACATCGTGCATCGCGACTTCAAGCCGTCGAACGCGCTCGTCGACAAGGACGGCGTCGTCCGCGTCACCGACTTCGGCCTCGCGCACGCCGCGAAGGACACGCCGCTCGATAGCGCAGGCACGCCCGCGTACATGGCACCCGAGCAGCATCGTCGCGGCGACGTCGACGCGCGCACCGATCAGTGGAGCGTTGCGTGCTCGCTGTACGAGGCGCTCCATGGCCGTCGCCCGTTCGAGGGCTCGACGCGCAGCGAGCTCGCCGCCTCGGTGACGCGGGGCGAGATCGCCGAACCCGCGAATTCTCCCGTCCCACGCCGGATCCGCGCAGCGATCCGACGCGCCCTGTCGCTGAACCCCGACGATCGCTTCGCGTCGATCGAGAACTTCGCCACCGCGATCACCTGGGCACCGCGGACGATGCGTCATGTCGTCGCCGGTGGTGCGCTGGTGCTCGTCGCGCTCGTCCTCGCGCTGGTGATAGCGCAGCGCGATGAGGGTGCCGTCTGCGATGACCTCGATACGCCGATGCGGACGCTGTGGACCGCCGACGCGCGCGCCGCGCTGCGAGCGCGACTGCTCGCACCGAACCTCAGCTTGTCCGAGACTACCGTCGACAAAGCACTGAGCGGCCTCGATGCGTTTGCGAACAGCTGGATCGACGCTCGGGTCACGGCGTGCACCGATACCCGGCGCGGTGTGCGGTCCGCCGACACCCTCGACAGCCGCATGCGATGTCTCGATCGCCGACACTCGGAGCTCTCCGGGCTGCTGGAAGCACTCGGCGCCGGGGGCCCGGATGCGCTGCGCAGGACCAACGATGCCGTCGTCCAGCTTCGTTCGCCGGCCGCGTGCGCCGAGGCGATCGATGACACCCGGCCCGCCAGCCCAGCGATGCGAGCCGAGCTCGATGCTGGCGAGAATCTGTTGTCTCGCGCGATTGCGGCGAGCTCGGTGTGGCAATTCGAGCGCGCGTCGGGCTTGGTCGATCAGGCAGTCGTCGCTGCCGAAAGTGTGAAGTCACCCTCGCTCCTCGCGCGAGCGCTCGTGGTTCGCGGCGAAACCCAGGATCGGCTCGGCCGCAGCAACGATGCCCTCACGACCTATCAGCGTGCCGCGAAGGTCGCAGCGCAAGCGCGCGAGCCCGCCGGCGTCGCCGATGCGATGTCGCGCGCATTTCTCGTCGAGGGCGACCACATCGGACGCCGCGCCGATGCGCTGCGCAATCGCCCGTTCATCGAGCTCGCGGTCGAGCTCGCCGGGCAACCCGAAGCCCTGCGCGCATCGTGGCTACATCACCTCGCGATCATCCTCTACGAGGACCCCGCGGAGGTCGAGGAAGCCGCGACGCTGGAGCTCGAGGCGCTCGCGATCCGTCGCCGGATCCTGCCGGCGAGCCACCCATACATCTACGATTCGATGGAGACGCTCGCGAACGTCGAAGTAGAACGCAAGAACTTCGACCTGGCACGGCAGCTCCTCATGCAGGTCCTCGAGGCGCGGAAAGCGTCGCGCGGGTCGCGGGCGGTATCCGCCGTCTACACCAACCTCGGCGTGCTCGAGGCTCGCCGGGGCAAGCTGCTCGACGCGCTCGAGTGGCTGCAAGCGGCCTATGACGTCTCTCTTGCCAACGGGAAACAGAACCTGCACGCGCTGTTCAACATCGCCGGCCTTCACTTCAACCTCGGCCGCGCGCGGCTCGCTGCGAAAACGTTCGAGCAGTGCTTCGAGGTCTACCAGCGCAGGCACAAGCAATCGCGCGACGTCGCGGACTCGCTCGCGTTCCTCGGCATCTCCTGGATCCACGCCGGCGAAATCGAGAAGGGCCGCCCGTTCCTCATGCGTGGCATCGAGATGGGACGCACGCAGGGCTCACCAACGCACTCGGTCAACCTGACCTACGCTGCTCAGCTCGCGCTCCTCGATCGCGATCGGCCACGCGCCAAGGCGCTGCTCGAGGAAGCTACCAAACCATCGATCGCGAGCCCGGCGCTGCATCAGCTCGTGACGGCAGAGCTCGCGCGTGACGAGGGTGGCTGCACCGTCGCGCGACCACTGCTTGCCAAGGTGCTCGAACGCGCGATCGCCGACAGCGAGCGCTGGGTGCAGACGATGGCGACGATCGAGCTCGCATCGTGCGACGTGGAAGCTGGCGCAGGCGCAGCGGCGAAACCACGAGTCGAAGCCGAGCTCGCGTGGCTCGTCAAGGTCGGTGCCGACGACAACATTCGAGCGCGTGTGCAAGCGGTGCTCGCAAAGGCCAAGTAGTTGCGAAGCTCAGATGACGCTTGACCCGGAGGCATCCCGGGCCGCACGCTTTTTCGATGGCACTTCGGGGAGCCGTGCTGGCAGTCGCTTTACTCGCGTGTGGTCGATCGAGCGGCGGTGACGACGATGCGCCGAGTGACGGCAGCACCGACGCGCCACCACTTCCACCCGCGAAGTGCGTCGCGCCGATCGAGCTCGTCGACGTCGCGACGCCGACCACCGTCGTCGGTGATGGCAGTCCCGGGTCGTGCGATGCGACCGCGCTTGCCACCGCCGTTTCCCAGGGCGGCATCATCACGTTCAACTGCGGCGCCGCCGAGCACACGATCACGCTGACCGCGCCGCTCGCCGCGCCGACCGGCATCGACACCACGATCGATGGCGGCGGGTTGATCACGCTCTCGGGCGGCGGCTCGACGCGGATCCTCGAGCTCGTGCACTCGTTCGAGAAGGCGTCCCCGACAGTGACCGTCCAGCGGATCAAGCTCTCCAACGGCCGCACCACCGATGTGGTCAACACCACCGAGACCGACCAGGGCGGCGCGGCGATCTACACACTCGGCGGCAACATCCACGCGATCGACACGGTGTTCACGGACAACCACGGTCCCGACTCCGGCCAGGATGTCGCCGGTGGTGCGATCTACTCCGTCGGTGCCGGCGAGGTCATCGTCGTGCGCAGCGTGTTCTCCAACAACACGTGCTCCAGCGGTGGTGCGGTCAGCGTGCTCGGCTCGAGCCTGTCCATCATCGATTCGATCCTCGATCACAACTCGACGACCGGCACCGGTGGCAACCCGGGCAACGGCGGCAACGGTGGCGCGTCGACGATGGACGGTCAGGGCAAGTCCCTGGTGCTGTGCGGCGCGACGTTCACCAACAACACCGCGAACGCGTTCGGCGGCGCGATATTTCGGACCTCGTACGAGAACGAGCCCACGACGATCGACCGGAGCGTGTTCGATGGGAACCAGATCCCCGACGGAGACATCGGCCAAGCCGGCGCGATCTATCTCCAGGGCACCGCGATCGCGATGACCAACACCTCGATCACCAACAATCGCGCGCGGTTCGCGGCTGCGATGGCGGTCTACGAGCACGGCGGTCCCGCACCCGGCGCGATCGACATGACCAACGTGACGATCGCCGACAACCTGGTGTGGGAGCAGGATCCGTTCACCGACACCGGGCTCGTCGGAGGCATCAACGTCGGTGATCGTGTCACCGGATCGTGGCTCAACGTCACGCTGGTCGGGAACAAGGCGCAGTTCGCCTCGGGCATCGGTGGTTCGAGCACACGCCTGACGATCCGCAACACGATCATCGCGAACGACTGGCTCAACGACTTCACACCACTCAACTGCAACGGCTCGCCGGCAAACGGTGCCTCGAACCTCCAGTTCCCCGCGAACAACATGTCGAACAACGACGTCGCGTGCGTCACCGGGATCCAGTTCGCCGATCCGTTGATGGGCGCTTTGACCGCGATGAAGACCCGCGTCCCGCAAGCCGGCAGCCCCGCGATCGGTCTCGGCACCGAATGCCCCGCGACCGATCAACTCGGCAATCCGCGCCCTGCGACGGCCTGTACCGCAGGCGCCGTCGAAGCGCCCTGATCTGGCAGTTGACTCGCATCACCACATAGCGCGTGATTCGCAGATGAGTGTACCCAGCCTCTACGAGTGGGCCGGCGGTGGTGAGGCGATCGAAACGTTGTTCACGCGGTTCTATCAACGCGTCCCCGAGGATCCGCTCCTCAAGGATGTGTTCGCCGCGATGGACCCCGCGCATGCAGCCCACGTCGCCGCGTTCGTCGGTGAAGTGTTCGGTGGTCCGGCGGCGTATACGCGCGATCACGGCGGTCACCCGCACATGATCCGGAAGCACCTCGATCGCCACCTCACCGAGCCCAAGCGTCGCCGGTGGATCGAGCTGTTGCTCGACTGCGCCGACGAGGTCGGACTCCCCGCCGATCCCGAGTTTCGGTCGGCCTTCGTCGCGTACCTCGAGTGGGGCAGCCGGCTCGCCGTCATCAACTCGCAACCCGGTGCGACCGCCGACGAGCATGCGCCGATGCCGCGCTGGGACTGGGGCGTCCCGAAGGGCCCCTACCAGCCGTGATATCACCGGACCGTGAGCGATCGGCGTAGCGAGCTCGAGGCCGCGATCGAGGCGGCCCCGGAGCAACCCGGTAACTACCTCGTGCTCGCCGACGTGCTCCAGGAGCTTGGTGATCCGCGCGGCGAGGCGCTCGTCCGCTGGCATGCCGGAACGCGAGGCGAGCGGATCGCGATCGAGAAGCTACTCGGCCCCACGCCTCCCCGGCACGCGCAGGTCGATTGGTTCTGCGGCTACGTGCGGCACTTCCGGATCGTTGTCGACGAAGAAGACCCGGCTGCGTTCGGCGAGTTTCTCGAGCACCCCTCGATGCGCTTCGTCCAGAGCATCGATCTCCACGTCCCCGGCGGTCGCTATCCCGAGGACCGCCAGTGGGTGATCGAGGTCCTCGGCGTGCGCAAGCGACCGTGCCTCCGCGCGCTCGCGATCAACTCCTACACCCGTGGCGGCAACGAGCCACCGGTGGGCGATCTGGATCTCGCCCCGCTGTGGACCGACGCGTTCCCGCGACTCGCGTCCCTCGAGGTGCACGCACGCTTCATCGAGCCGGGCACGCTGATCTCGACCACGTTGACCACGCTCACCCTCGACGGCGAGGTCACACCCAAGGCAATGGCGCCACTCCTCGCTCTCAGCATGCCGGCGCTCGAGGAGCTCACGCTCTACGACATCGCGGATGGCTTCGGCGACAGCCTCGCAGACACCGCCCTCGCCGCGCAGCTGACGAAGCTCGATCTGCATCCTGGCGCTCCCGGGCGCTACGACCAAACAGGCGAGTGATTCAACGATGTCCTGACCCCAGAGTTCGCCTGTGTCGATCCTTCGACCAGGCGAATGATGGGGAACGGGGTGGCTCGTCGCCGGGCTGGTGTTCTTCGGGTTCGGGCTCGATGGCTTCCTGCACTTCGTCCCCCAAGCCGGCCGATGAATTCGGGCTACCTGTTCGAGCTGATCAAGGGCACCGAGGTCATCGTCGGCGTGCTGCTGCTGACCAATCGGTTCGTGCCACTCGCACTCGCGCTGATCGCACCGGTGATCGTCCACATCGTCGCGTTCCACGCGTTCCTTGCACCGACCGGCATGGTGATCCCACTCGCGCTCGTTGCGGTGGAGCTCTATCTCGCGTGGCACTACCGCGCGCGGGTTCGCCCGATGCTCGCGGCTCGCGCGATGTTGTTCAATCGCTCTGCACCGCACGACCGGATCGTCCCCGTCTTGATCGTCGCCGACGTGCGTGTGGCGGTCGCGTGGTACGGGGCGGTGTTCGGCTTCGTCGAGTACGTGCAGATCGGCGAGGGCCATCGCGCGCAGCTCGGACTCGGCGGTGCCGAGCGCTAGCCCTCGACCAGCGCGGCGACCGTCTCGGCCGTTCGCTTCGCGTGCGCACCGGTCGCGATCACCGCGAGCGCGACGATCGCGATCCCGGCGCCGACGACCAGCCACCAGAACGGATGCGTCGACGCCGCGAAGCCCGGATCGTGCTCGTCGATCGCGGTGATCGAACCGGCGATCGCGACACCGAGCGACGCACCGACCTGCCGGCTCGTCGACGCGATGCCACCGGCCACACCCGCTTGCGCGCGCGGCATCCCCGAGACCGCCGTGTTGGTGATCGGGGGATTGATCAAGCCCATGCCGATGCCGAGCGCGGTGAATGCGGCCACCACGAGCGGGATCGGCGTCGACAGCGAGAGCCCGACGATCAACCCACCGGAGACGGCGATGGAGATCCCCGCGATCACCAGCGTGTGGCGCGCATGCCCTGCACCGACCAACCGCCCCGACAGCGGCGAGCAGATGACGAGCGCGACCGCACTCGGCAGCAGGCACAACCCCGCCGTGCTCGGCTCGAGGCCGCGCGACTGTTGCAGATAGAGCGAGCTCAAGAACAAGCCGCCGGTGAATGTCGCGAAGGCGAGCACCGCGAGCACCGTGGCCGTGGCGAAGGGCACGCTGCGGAAGAACCGCAGGTCGATCAGCGGATCCTCGCGACGGCGTTCGTACGCGATCAACGCGACGACGGCGCCGATCGCGAGGCCGAACCCCGCCAGGATCGGCGCCGAACGCCAGCCCGCGTGGGGCCCCTCGATCAGCGTCGCGGTCAGCGCTCCGAGCCCGACGACGACCAGCAGCTGACCGACGAAATCGACTCGACGAGGCCGCTCCGCACGCGACTCCGGCACGTAGCGAGTGGTGAGGAACAGCGCCGCGATCCCGATCGGCACGTTGAGCCAGAAGATCGACCGCCAGCCAACGGTCTGCACCAGCAAGCCCCCGACGATCGGGCCGAGCGCCATCGACACGCCGAAGACCGCTCCCCAGATGCCGATCGCCTTCGCGCGCACCTTGGGATCCGGGAACGTGTTGACGATGATCGACATCGCAACCGGGTTGAGCATCGCGCCGCCCATCGCCTGCAGCGCGCGACACGCGATCAGCACGTCGTCTGTCGGTGCGAGCGAGCAGCACAGCGACCCGATCGAGAACAGCACGAGGCCGAATCGGAACACGCGGCGCCGGCCGAACCGATCCGCGGTCGCACCGGCCATCATCAGGAAGCTCGCGATCACGATCGTGTAGACGTCGATCGTCCACTGCAGACCGCTGATCGACGTACCGAAGTCGACGCTGATCGACGGCAGCGCGACGTTCATCGCGGTGATGTCGAGCGACACCAGGAACAGACTGAGACAGCAGGTGGCGAAGGTCGCCCACGGGTTGGGACGCATCACGCCTCCTCGAAGAATGGTTTGAGCTTCGCGAGCACCGACGTTGCGCGCGTCAACTCGGTCGCGGAGACCGGCAACTCGCGCGCGGTGAGTGCCGCGGCTTCGCGCTTCCTGATCAGCGCCCAGAGCTTGTCGCCCGCCGGAGTCAGCGCGATCAGCTGCGAGCGCGCGTGCTCGGGGTTGGGCTCGGTGCGGAGCCAGCCGCGCTCGATCATCGCATCCACGGCCTTCTGCATCGCTTGTCGGCTGATGCCGCGGATGCGAGCCATCGCCGGAACCGGGCGCGGTCCCTCCTTGCCGAGCTCCGCGATCACGCCGCGTTCGGCCGGCGAGCACTCGAGATCGGCCAGCATGCGGGTGGACAGCCCGCGCAGTGCGAAGAACGCCTCGCGCAGGGAGTCGATGAAGTCGGCCATCTCCGTCATGACAACCTATATGTCACTATGACATCTAAGTTGTCAATGTGTCCGCATCGTGAACCGAAGTAGCTGGCCGATCGAGGTTGCACCGACCGGCTAATCGGGTTGCCGGGTCGAGTCCAAGCCCGTGATCACAACGGCTCCGGTGGCGGTACAGCCCTTGCTGACTGCTGTGGGCATGCGCTCGACCCTCCGTGCCTCCCTGTTCTTTGCACTCGCCGCCTGTGCTTCGCAGAGCACCCCTGGTGGGGAGTGTGAGACGGGCAAATGCGATGGCGATGCCCGCGCGACCCCGAAGCTGTGCGCCGCGGTTCGCGGCAACGGTCAGCTGATCACCGCGCACTTTGCCTCGCTCGCTCGGATCACCGAGCACTACGGCTTGATCGACGCAGCCGCCGGCGGCAGCTCCGGCTCGATCACGATCTTCATGGCCGAGAGCATCCGCAAGAACCCGAACATCTGGTCCTGTGGTGGCGTTGACTGCACCGAGAGCGAGACCGCCGCGCGCGCCGCCCTCCTCCTCAAGTCGTTCCCCGGCTACCTCCAGCACCTGACCACCACCAAGGAGGCGGCCGCGTTCTTACAGCTCCAACCTCTCGTCGCCAAGCTCCAGGCGAGCGGCGCGGAAGGTCTGCTCGACACCGACGTCGAAGCCGCGCGGCAAGCCGTGCTCGATGTCCTCGAGAGCGAGGACCTCCGCGAGCTGATCAACCCCGAGATCATCGAGCTCGTCCAGCAGTCGCCGGATCCGGAGTTCCACATCCGCGACATCCTCGAGAGCGCGAAGAAGCTCGGTAACTTCTCGGTCGACTCGGACCTCATCTTCATCCGTCCCGGGCTGATCAGCTTCGAGTCGGTCGCCGACAAGCTCGGTCGCGCCGGCAGCTTCTATGCGGGCTACGGTCCGGCGGACAACGAGCGCATGACTTCGTGGCTCGACGCGTGCGCCGAGCCCGGCCGCGGCAAGACATGGTTCGAGGTCGCCTCGCTCCCCGCCGGCGCCAGCACGTGCGGTGAGGAGCTGCAGTCGATGATCGGCACGTACCGCACCGCGTTCCTCGCGAATCAAAGCATCCACTCGCGGATCGACGACAAGATCGGCGAAGTGATGCCGGCGCTCGTCTCGACCTCCGTCGTCACCGGCGACTCGGTCGACGCGTGGAAGGCCTCGCGCGAGGCCTACAAGGCCGCGACGCCGCTGCCTCTCGACGTCAAGTTCGACGACGTCAAGTTCGGCTACTTCGGTAGCACGCGCGACCTCGCGACCGTCGCGAAGAACGGCCGCGGCTACACCGATCCGAAGACCAAGAAGTTCCTCGCCCTCGGCGAGGCGACGTGGCGCCAGGCCATCTCGTACTCGCCCGCCGAGCCCGGCCTCGCACGCGCCCTCGAGCTGCCCTCCGGTGACGTCTCGTTCGGCGGCTGGTCGGATCTCGCGCCGGCGCTCGTCCTCGAGAACCTGGGCTGCGAGAAGGTCGTCTACGTGACCCGCACCGGCGACGAATCGGAGTTCGCGATCGGCATCGCCGAGCTCCTCGGCATGGACGCCGCCACCAAGACCGCGCTCTACGACCTCGACAACCCGGAGTCGTCGTTCTCGAAGTCGCTGTCGGAGAGCGACGCGGCGTGGTGCACGAACTGGAACGACCAGAGCGCGACCGACTTGCCGGGCATCACCGCCGACAGCTACGACGCGCCGATGGAGTCCGCGGACGCGTTCTTCACGAAGGGTGACAACGCGTACGGCAAGGTCAGCGCCTCGATCAACAAGCGTGGCTGCAGCGCACCCCGCGCTGCGTCGGCAGACTGAGCTCTCAGGTCGTCGGGAACATCGGGATCGAACCGGCCGGCGACAGCGCCGTTTCGCGCGGCGCACCGAGCATCTCGCGCGCGACGTCCTTGCCCAGCGATGGCAACGCACGTTGGATCGCACCGAGTGGATCCGGCAACGCACGGGTCGCGAGCACCGCGGTCTCCGCGACCGACAGCATCTCGATCTCACCGAGCGACGTGATCGCGACGGTCGCGGTGGTCGCCCAGCGCGGGATCCGCAGCGCGGGCAGGAGCTCGAGCACGTGCGTGGGCGGCAGCCGCAAGCTGCGACTGCGCACGGGCGCCACGAAGTTCGGCTCGTTGTTCTTGAACTGCTCCGCGTGAAACGAGGAGAACAACCGCTGCACCGCCAGTTCGCGCCAGCGCTCGTCGGCGAGCCGCTCGATCGATGTGGGCGCTCCGGAGACGACGAGCTGCAGCTGCTGATGCCCTGGCCGCTCGACGTACATCGCCGACGCCGGCTCCCACGACTGCAGGCAGGCCTCGATGTCGAGCACCGCGAACGAGGGTTGCACGAGCGTCTCGTCGACACCGTAGCGCCACTGCGCCGCGATCCGCGCGGCGGTATCCGCGATGGCCGGTGACCAGGCGACTGCCGCGGCGCGCCGCATCAGCACCTCGCTCGCGAGCAGCCACGGTGGATCGGTGGCGACCGCGTAGATCCACGCGCTGCCCTCGAGCAACGCGGCCATCCGCGACGAATCCGGCGTCAACTGCCCCGCCAGGTCGTACGCGCGGGCGAGTGCTTCCCGCGCGGTGCGAAGGTCCCGGCTCGTCGCGGCCAACCGCGCTTCGGCGAGCGAACCCCGCAGCTGTTCCTCGACGGGGCGTGTCTCTGCGAACCCGCGCCAGCGCACCAGATCGATCGCCGCGGCCTCGGGCTCGCCCATCCGCTCGAACACGATCGACCGCTGTAGCAGGTGTGGCGGTTGGGCCGCCTGCTCGATCAGCAGCTCGAGCGCCTCGAGGGCGTGCTGCCAGTTCGCGGCCTTCGCGTGGGCAGCGGCGAGCGAGCTCGCGGCGTCGAGCGCATAGCGACTGTGATCGCCCTCGAGGCGCCGCCACAGCCCGAGCGACTCCTCGAACGCATCGGCTCCGTAGCGATGCGCGAGCGACGGGCGCTCTGCCTTGCCGAGCATGTAGAGCGCCGAGGCCTCCAGGGCCGGCTCGCTGCGGCGCACCTTGCGGGCGAGGTCGACCGCCCTCCCCGCGAGCTCGATCGACCCTTCGACCGGGTGGGTGCGGGTCGAGATTTCGGCCCGCAGGATCGCGACCTGGGCCCGTACGATCCCGGCAGTCTCCGACGACAACCGCTCGATCGCGGCGAGGATCGCGGTGCTCAGATCGAAGGCGAGGTTGTCGTCTTCGGCATCGCGGAGATCGCGGGCACGTTCCAGTTCTTCGATGGAGTCATCGAGGAGGCGATCCTCCGGATCGTCCAGATGCACGTGGGAGACGTATCACGCCGCGTTCTAGGAGATACTCGGGCAATGGGGTTCTTCGACAGTCTTTCGAAGGGGTGGACCTTCACCAAGGAAGCGTTGGCGATGGCGAAGCAAGGCAAGTTGCTGGCGCCATCCATCTACCAGGTGCTGATCAGCATCGCGTACTTCGTCGCGGTGGTGATGGTGCTCGTGATCATCAATCCGAAGTGGTCCGACGCGACCTGGGCGGTCGTCGGCGGGTTGATCAGCTTCGGCTCGTTCCTGATCTTCTATTTCTTCTGCGGCGTCACGGTGAACATGATCGATGTCCACCTCAAGGGGGGCACGCCGAGCTTCCGGGATGGCGTCGCCGACGCGAAGAAGAACTTCCTCGCGATCATCTGGCTCGCGATGATCTCCGCGCTGATCGAGACGTTCGCGCGGGCTGCGCGCAACAACGACTCGATCGTCGGCAGGATCCTCGCCGGCATCGTCGAGGCGATCTGGACCACGCTCGCGTTCCTGCTCCTGCCTTGCATCATCATCGAGGATGCCGGCTTCAAGCAGGCGATGGGCCGCGTGCGAGACCTCCACAAGGGTCACCTGATGCTGATCGGTGTCGGTGATGTCGGCGTGCGCGCGCTCACGTTCATCATCGGCTTGATCTGGTTCGCGCTGATCTTCGCCATCGTGTTCGCCTCGTTCAGCGCGTTCAGCACGACGACCGCGCTGGTCATCACCTTCGTGGTGGGCGGCGGCATGTTCGCAGCGTATGTCGCGTTCTCGACCTTCCTCCGGATGGCCTACTACACGTGCCTCTACCTCTACGCCGTCGAGGTCGAGAAACAGGGTGTCAACGCCCCTGCCCCGCTGCCGCTGGCGATCGCCCTCGGAAAAGCCACCCGCCCGGTCGCCGCGTAACCTGTCCCTTAGCTGGGCGTACAGCCCCCGATGCGCAGCATTCCGCTCGTCCTCTACCTCCTGATTGGCTGCGGGACCGATACCGCGCCGGTCGACCCGCCGCCGGGCGATGCGCCCGTCGAGGAGCTCCCCTTGGTCGTCGACGATCAGTCCCCTCCAGTCACCCACGCCGAGCTGGTCCCGTGGCTCGCGGACGGTGCGTACCTGACCTGGGCGTGCGAGGCGCAAGCCCATCCGGCGCGGCCCCCCAGTGCGCATCGGATCAACCGGATCTGCAGCAACCAGCTGCTGTCGGAGACCGCGGAAGGGCGCTATCCGATCGGCGCCGCGAGCGTGAAGGAGCTGGTCCAGGATGATGTCGTTGCCGGCTACGCGGTGGTCCGCAAGATCACCGACACCGGCTGGTACTGGTACGAGGCCTATGGCGACAACGTGCTCGCCCAGGGCAACTCGATCCCCGCGTGCACCGGGTGTCACACCGGCGCACCGCGCGACCAGATCTTCACCCGCGTCGAGTCGATGTAAACGGCGGCCGCCGCGCGAACCGCAGTGCGAGTGTGAGCGGCGAGGTCGGCAGCTCCACGCAGTACGACAGGAAGCCCGGCAGCGTCGCGAACAGCTGCTCGGCCTCGGCGAACACCGGATCGGCGCGCAGCGAATTCGCCCGCACCGGTGGAAGTGCATCGCGATCCGCACGAAACCGCACGACGTAGTCGAGCAGGCGTGCGTGGTAGCCGGGATCCTCGACGATCGCGCCGATCGTCGACGCGCGCGGATGCGTCCCCGCGATCATCTCGCGGACCTGGCCCTCGAGCTCGGCCAGCCCGTCGGGGAACGCCTCGAGGAGCTGGAGGTCGTAGATCGGGTTGAGGTGGACGACCTGCATGACGTGCCCGACGATGGTGTCGCGCTCCGAGAGCAGCCCGGTGGGATCGATCATCGAGACCGGATCGTCGAGCAGGCGCAGCACGCTGTGAAAGCCGAACGAGATGCCCTTCGCCTGGTAGTAGTCGCGTGCGGCCGGTGCGATCACGTAGCGAACCATGTCGAGCCCGCCGAACCACAGCTGCGCGCGGGTCGGCGTGCGCTCGACGTAGCCGGCCTCGCGCAGCCGCTCGAGCCGATCCGGAATCTCGCGATGTCGGACGTAGAGCGCCGCGGTGCTGGCGATCCGGCGCAGCTTGGTGGCGACCGCCTTGCGATCGCCGAGGGCCCGTGCGGCGAGCTCGAGCGGGCTCGCGGTCAGTCGGATCGACGCTTCCATCTCTGCAACCTACGTGAGCCGAAAGCGTCGCGGATCCGTGATGTTCTGCCATGGGTCCTTGCCAGGCAACTCGAGTAGCCAGTCGCCAGGTGAGCGCTCGGCGACGAACCATTCGAGATCACGACGCACTGCGTGACAGGCCGGACAGCTAGCCAGGCCCGCGCCTTGCTCGACACCGGGGTATGCGTAGTACCGCGTTTGTTTGTGCACTGATGACGGTTGGTTGCATCGGCGACGAGCCGAAAGGTGAAGAGGAAGAGCTGCTCGACGACGGCAAGGCCGACTCGCAGCGCAAGCCCACCGACCACGGCTTCACGTTCTTCGGCCTGCAAGACAACGCCGTGCTGACCGATGCCGAGCGCTATCACGCGTGGCAGTTCGACGTCACCGGCGACGCGAAGGTGGAGGTCCACACCAGCTACACGGTGCTCGGCCAGCGCAAGACCGACACGGTGCTCTATCTCTACAAGGAAGGCCCCAGCGGCTGGGGCTCGTACATCGCGCGCAACGACGACTACGGCGGCAAGGTCTACTCGCAGATCATCAAGAACCTCGGCGCGGGACGCTATCGCATCCTGGTCAAGGGTTTCGCGGCGACCACCAAGGGCAAGTTCTCGGTGTTCACCAGCTGCGAAGGCGCGGGTTGCGCGGCACCGCCGCCCTCGAGCACCTGCTTGTTCGGCGCGACCTATCAGGACCTAGAAACCTCGGGTCTCGAGCCGATCAACGGCTTCAAGCTGACCGCCGCGAACCTCGATACGCTCGGTGACGATCTCAAGGCGATGGTCGTCAAGGCCGTCCAGCAGTCGTCACATACCGACGTCACCACGGTTGAGGAGGCACTCGGCCGCGTCGATCAGGAAGAGATCAACATCGACTTCTACGCCGAGCCCGATGCGCAGCGCATGTTCGTGGCGATGGAGTACGGCGCCGGCGACAACTCGTACGGCGGTATCTTCGAGCGCACCACCGGCAACCTTGCCTCGTCGATCCACGACGGCGATCTCGAGAATTGCAACGTCAAGGCCGAGACCTGCCTGCTGTCCGACGACTGGGGCGCGCTCCGCACCGACCCGGCGTTCGAGAAGACCAAGACGGCCGTCGTCACCCAGGCGTCGCAGCTCGACACGCTCGGCAGCGCGCAGGCGATGGAGGTGTTCCGCCACTCGTACGGCAACGATGTCACCAGCGTCGCCGACGGCCTCGGTCGCGTCGACGACAACAAGCTCAACGTCGTGGCGTTCACGCACAAGGCGACGGGCACCAGGCTCACCGTGCTCGAGTACGGCGCGGGTGACACCTCGGTCGGAGGCGTGTTCTTCGAAGGTTCGCTGAACCTCGCGGGTCGGATCAACGACCTCACGATCGAAGGCTGCACGTTCTTCGAGAACTAACGTCTCGACATCAAGTCGCGCACAGCCTCGGGCCACGTTGGAAACTTGAACCGATAGCCCGCGGAGGTCAGCCGGCCGGGAATCACCCGCCGGCTTTTTAGCGTCAGCTCGGCGTCGGTGCGCAGCGCCCAGGCACCGAGGCGAGCCATCCACGCCGTCGCAGGAAGTCCAAACCGAATGTTCGCGGCGTCGCGCAACGCGGCCATGAAGTCCTTCTGCGGCAACGGGTTCGGTGCAGCGAGGTTGATGGCACCGTCGAGATCCTCGCGCGCGATCAGGAGCTCCGTCGCGCCGATGTAGTCGGCGTCGTGGATCCACGACACGTACTGCGCGCCACCCGCCATGGCACCACCCAACCGCTTGCGAACGAGGCCGAGAAACACGTCGAAGATGCCGTCGCGATCCGGGCTCATCATCATCGCGGTGCGCAGCGCGACCTTGCGCGTGCCCGGGGTGACCGCGTCGGCGAGCGCCTTCTCCCACGCGACCGCGATGTCGATGCTGCGCTTCCAGTACGCAGGCACGCCGGGCTCGTTGCCGCCGATGATGCCCGTGGCTTCGTCGTTCGCGGCGTCCAACCGGTGCGCGTAGATCGTGGCGGTGCTCATCTGCAACCAGACGCGTGGCGGTTGCTTCGCCGCGGCGATCGCCTGACCGACGACGCGCGTCGAGTCGACCCGCGAATCCATCATCTGCGCGAGGTTCTCCTCGGTGTACCGACAGTTCACCGTGCGACCCGCGAGGTTGATCACCACGTCCGCACCGTCGAGCTCTGCGGCCCACGGTCCGAGCGTCTTGCCATCCCACGGCGTCACGCCTCCGCCGCGCCCGAGGATGACGACCGTGTGGCCTGCGCCGCGAAAATGGCGCGCGAGCACGCTACCGATCTGACCACTACCGCCGGGGATGACGACCTTCACGCTACCTAGATGCCACGGTTCGTGCGCACGATGCACGCTCGACAAACCAGCGCGTCGATCATCTCCAGCGTGGTAGGTTGCGACCGCTTCCAGTTTATGAAACCGCGCCAAGAACGTCGCAAGTACACTCGCGTCGCCCTCAAGGGCACCACGATCCTCCGCTCTGGCAGCTATCTCCTCCGCGGGCGCATCGCGAACCTCTGTCAAGACGGCGTCCTCGCGATCACCCGGACCACGGCGCCCGAGCGGCTGCTCGGGAAGCACGTCGAGATCATGATGCGGCTCGACGCCGGTGACTCGACGTGGCTCGAGTGCAAGGGTCGGCTCGTGCGGATCGGTGCAACCGCGATGGCCCTGACCCTCGACAACACCCCACCCGGGTTCGCTCGGTTGCTCGACGAGATGCATGCGGCATCGGATCGCAACGACCACCAGATCTCGGTCGTCCTGGTCGACGAGGACATCGAGCGACGCAAGGGGATGGCGCAGGCGTTTCGTGCCGCGAACTGCCAGGTGATCGACGCGGCCACACCCCTCGAGGCGATCGTACGGCTCGGCGAGGCCGACTTCGAACCGCACCTGATCGCGGTGGCCGATTCGCTGTCGACCTCCGTCTCCGAGGAGTTGCGGCAGTTCGTCCAGAACGAGCACCCGCGCACGATGCTCGTCGCGATCGGGCTATCGCCGGATGCACCCCACGGCACGCTGCACTGGCTGTCGTCGAGCGACCTTGCGGACGACCTCGATGACCGCGTGCGCGCGGTGTTGACGCAGCTCGCGCGCGGATAATCGCGACTCCCACCCGCACCGGTGAGTACGCTCCCCGTCACCGCTCGACGCGGTATCATGGAGGCGATGCTTCCATCGGGATCGAAGGCGCCCGCGCTGTACCAGATCGCGCGGTGGGTGATCCGACCGCTCGAGCTGCTTCGCGAGCAGCAGGCCGAGTACGGCGACATCTTCACCCTGCGCGCACCGCGCGGCGAGAACTTCGTGATCGTCGCCGACCCAGACCTGATCAAGCAGGTGTTGACGGCGGATCCCGAGGTGCTGCTCGCCGGTAAGGGCAACGCCGCGATCCTCGAGCCGATGCTCGGCAAGTACTCGCTGCTCACCCTCGACGGTGCCGATCACCTGCGGCAGCGCCGGCTGCTCCTGCCCGCGTTTCACGGCGAGCGCATGAAAGCCTACGCCTCGGTGATGACCGAGGTGACCGAGCAGAACATCGACAGCTGGCCCGTCGGCACGCCGTTCTCGCTCCATCCCATGATGCAGGCGATCACGCTCGACGTGATCCTACGGACGGTGTTCGGCGTGTCGAGCACCGACCACCAGAGCACCCTGCGCGTCCGCCTGATCGAGCTGCTCGACGTCGCGAGCAATCCATGGCTGCTGTTCCCCGGTATCCTCGGCATCTCGCCGCTGAAGATCCCGTGGCTGCGGATCGCGAAGCTCAAGGCGCGGCTCGACGAGGCACTCTACGAGATGATCGGCGAGCGTCGGCGCACCCCGAACAACGGCGCCGACGTGCTGTCGATGATGCTCGAGGCGCGCGATGATCGCGGTGCTGGGATGAGCGATGTCGAGGTCCGCGACGAGCTGGTCACGCTGCTGCTCGCCGGTCACGAGACAACCGCGACCTCGCTCGCATGGACGTTCGATCAGCTCCTCGCCCATCCGATGGTGCTCGAGAAGCTGCGCACCGAGCTCGTCGCAGGTCGCGAGGACTACGTCGACTGCGTGATCCGCGAGGTCCTGCGCGTGCGGCCGATCCTGCCGCTGATCGGCCGCCATGTCGCGAAGCCGTTCCAGCTGGGAAGCTATCTCCTCCCGCCCGGTACCCGCGTCGCGCCGTCGATCTATCTCGCGGGTCACCGCGCGAGCGCGTATCCGAACCCCGAGCGCTTCGATCCGGATCGCTGGATCGGCGTGAAGCCGGATCCGTACACCTGGCTGCCGTTCGGCGGCGGGATCCGGCGCTGCATCGGGATGGCGTTCGCGCAGGTCGAGATGCGGCTGGTGATCGCGACGATCGTGAAGCAGACGCGACTCAAGCTTGTCGGAGCTCCAGCCAAGGTGACGCGGCGAGGGATCACGCTCGCGCCCGAGGGCGGGACGCGCGTGGTGCTCGAGCAGCGCACGCGACCGCTGATCTCGGCAGCGTGACGCTGCCAGTTCTCGCCCACCTGTGCCGAGCGTATCGGCGCTAGGATGCGCCATGCGAATCATCTGGGCGCTCGCACTCGCGGCCTGCGGGACGAGCGGCGAGCCGATCGAAGGCGATATCTCGATCAACTACGGCGGCGACACGATCGACTTCGCGGTCGGCGCGGTGATCGAGGACGAGAACACGCCGGGACAGATGCTGGTGCAACTCGGCACCGACAAGATCGATTGCGACAGCAACCTCGACAACTTGTTCTCGTTCAACAACCCCGACGGGACCTTCCTGTTCTTCAGCGTCCTGCCCGAGCCCGGCACGTACACCGACGGGTTCCTCTCCGCGATGCGCTCCGACAATAACTCGGTGCACATCAACTCCTCGACCGGTTCGGTGACGATCACCACCGTCGGCGATCGCGTCATCGGCACGGTCGACGAGTTCTCCACCACCGACGAGGAGGTTGGCGAGATCACGGCGGGCGGCTCGTTCGATGTCCTGAAATGTTTCTAGATGGAGTGTCCGTGCGGATCCGGCGCGCCCGACGAGGCTTGTTGCGCGCGTTATCACAAGGGTGAGCTCGCACCGACCGCGCAAGTGCTGATGCGCTCGCGGTACGCGGCATACGTTCGCGGCGAGATCGACTACTTGATCTCGACCCACGACGTGTCGACGCGAGACAACGTCGACCGTGCGGCCACCGAAGAATGGTCGCGCGATACCGAGTGGCAAGGGCTCGAGATCCTCGCGACCGAGGCCGGCGGCGAGACCGATGACAAGGGCATCGTCGAGTTCATCGCGCGCGGCTCGACCAAGGGGCGCGCGTTCGCCCAGCGCGAGCGATCGCGGTTCCTCAAGCGCGATGGCGCCTGGTTCTACGTCGGGAAGATCGATCAGGCCAACGCCCCGGCCAAGCCTGGGCGGAACGAACCGTGTCCGTGCGGTAGTGGGATCAAGTACAAACGCTGCCATGGTGCGTGACGCGCTGCTCGTCCTCGCCATGGCCGGGTGCGGCTTGGGGTACAAACCGTCGATGGTTCCCAGTGCGATCCAGCGCTGGCTCGACGGCCTCGCGGGTGTGCCCGAGGTGCTGGGGTCCACGGTCTACGAGCTCGGTCGTGCGGACGGCGTCGCGCTCGGCTTCACCGATGCGGTCCTACGAGGGCACCTCGCTCAAGGCCGAGGGACTGGCCTTCGATCCCGCGAACCCCCGCAAGGCCTGGGTCGCGATCGATCCCGACGATGTCGACCGGCCCGCACAGCTCGATCCCTCGCAGCTCGAGCCGCGGGCCGTGGTGAGTCTATAGTCCCGCCATGTCATGGCTCGGCGATCTGCACAGCCGGTACGGGCAAGCGCTCGCCGATCACACGGTGATCGCCGTGCTCGCCGTCGGTGCGGGCGTCGCATATGCCGCCGTCACTCACTACAAGGAGCTCAAGCTCCCGAAGTGGGCGCCGGTCGCGGCACTCTCCGCGCTGTGCGTGTTCTCGATCGTCTGGGCGTGGCAGCTGCGATGGCTGTCCGACGACGCGTTCATCTCGTTCCGCTATGCGCGCAACTGGGTCGACGGTGAAGGCCTGGTGTTCAACCACGGCGAGCGCGTCGAGGGCTACACCAACTTCCTCTGGGTCCTGATGCTCGCGATCCCGTACAAGCTCGGGCTCGACATCCCGACGATGGCGGTGGTGTTCTGTCTCGCGAGTCAGGTCGGCGTGTTGATCATGACCACGCGGCTGATCAAGCAACTCGCCCCCGAGCGCAAGCCGGTGATCGTCAGCCTCGCGGCCGTGGTGCTCGCGTGCTCGTACCTCACCGCGACGTACGCGACCGGCGGCCTCGAGACCACGTTTGGCGCCTTCATGGTGCTGTGTGCGATCGACTTCGCGCGTCGAGAGAAGCTCCTCGCCTCGGGGCTCTGCGGGATCGCGGCCACGATGGCGCATCCCGATCACGCGATCTTCTACGTCGCGCTCGGCGGCGTGCTGTTGCTACGCCGCACGAAGTTCAAGCTGCTGCTGTGGTACGCGGCGCCGTTCGTCGTGGTGTTCGTGCCGTACTTCTTGATCCGCTGGAGCTACTACGGCCTGCCGCTACCGAACACCTACTACACGAAGTCCGGTGGCGCGACGTACTTCAGCCAGGGCTTCTTCTATCTCTACGCGTCGATCGTCGCCGCCGGGTTTGTCGGCGCGTTCGGGCTCGCGGTCTACGGCGGGATCGCGAAGCGTCGCGACCTCGTCGTCCAGTTCGCGATGGTCGCGTCGCCGCTGTATCTGCTCTACGTCGCGAAGGTCGGCGGCGACTTCATGCTCGGCCGGCTGTTGATCCCGGCGCTACCACTGATCCTGATCCTCGCCGAGCTCGGCGTCCGGATCTTGATCGCACGTGGGCGCTGGAAGATCGCCGCCCCTGCCCTCGCGATCGCGGCGCTCGCGCTGGTCCCGACGCGCGTGATCAAGCACCAGGAGTACATCTGGCAGGTCACCGACGAGCGCACGTTCTATCAGTTCGAGTCGCTGTGGCCGCTCGAGATGAAGGGCAACATCCCGCGCCGTGTGGCTCAGCTCCACAAGTACTTCCAGGGCCGCAACCCGCCGCCGAAATACGCCGCGTATGCGATCGGCATCCTCGGCTACGTCACCGACTGGCCCGTCGTCGACATCCACGGGCTGATCGATGTGGAGCTCTCCGCGATGCCGCTCGCCAAGCGCGGTCGACCCGGCCACGAGCGGTACGCGTCACCGGCTCACATCGTCAAACGCGGCGCCGATATCTCGGCGATGGGCGTCTACGATGCCGCGCACGACACGCAGATCACGAAGCTCAAGCTCGACATGGAGACATACTCGCTGACCCGCTATCGCGCCGATCTGCTCGATCCACTGCGCGACGATCCGACGGTCAAGTTCACGAAGTTCCCGGAGTACATCGACGACTACCTCGCGCGGCCCCACACGCCAGGCGAGGCGAAGCGAGAGCTCGACTTCCTCGACAAGTACTACTTCGCTGGCAATCCAGATCCGGATCGCCGAGCGAAGGTCGTCGAGCTCACCAGATCCCGGTGAGCGCGGCACTCGGGTGCGGATATGTACGCGGGGGTAGACCGACCGGCGAATCGGCGATCTTGTGGGTCCGTGCCCCCTGATTTCGACGAACATCGCTCCAAGTGCTTGAACTGCGCGCGGCACGGATCGTGAGGTAGGAGTCGTCATCATGCGGATCCTCTCGCTCGTTCTGTTCACCGCCACGGCGTGCACTGGCTCGATCGGCAACGGCAACGGGACCGGTGATGACGACCCGCCGGTGCCGCCGTCGACCGACGTCCAGATCCGCGTGCGTGACGCGAACACGCCCGTCGTTGGCGCGACCGTGATCTTCCAGAACCTCGACGAGAGCTTGATCGCCGAGGTCCAGACCGACGCGACCGGCACCGCGACCGCCGAGATGCCCGCGGGCGGTAACCTCACGGTCATCCGCACGTTCCCGCTCACGCTGCCGGTCGAGGAGTCGCGCAAGACCGAGATCTACACGTACCTCAGCGTCGAGGCCGGCGACCGCCTCGAGCTCGGTGACGCGGTCGACGAGCTCGCGACGCCGGCGGCGATCAACGTGATGGTCCCAGACAACGGGAACAACGCGAACTACACCATCAAGACGCCATGCGGCACGGGTCAGGGCACGGGCCCGCTGATCCCGCTGACGGTTCGTGGGTGCAGCTCGCAGTTGACGGTCTACGTCACCGACCAGGACAACAGCTCGTTCGTCAAGACGATGCCCTACTCCAACCTCGTCGACGTCAGCACCGAGGCACTGCGCGGCAAGCTGTCGTCGCAGATCCTCGCGACCAATGTGACGCCCGGCAGCCAGGTGATCGCCGAGAAGCGTTTGGTGATGGGTAACTTCGCGCTGTTTTCGAGCGGCGAGAAGCGCGTCGATCAGACGGCGCAGAACGTCGATCTCCCGACGCTGACCGGCATCGAAGAGCTCCAGTTGACCCGCGTCGTCGACCCGACGAACCACGCGCACATGGTGGCCGAGCGCAAAGCCTACGCACAGGGCACCACGTCGGTGGACGGTAGCATCGGCATCATCCCGTCCATCGAGACGCCGAACTATTCGCCCACCGGCCTGTCGTGGGTCGAGGCCGGCACGGGTGGTGCGGCCAGCGTGACCCTCGCGACGTTGACGATCACCCGCGATCTCGGTGACGGCGTGCCGCCCGGTCCGAACGATGTCTACATCCGCTCGATCGTCGCTCCGCACACCGGCGCCACGCTGCGGATGCCGCTGCTCCCCGGCACGGGCGCACAGTACAACCCGGGCGCGACCGATCAGATCGCCGGTTCGCTCGGCATCGCACAGTTCACCGGCGACTACGCAGCCGCGCGCCCGGTGGTGTTCACCGCCCCGAGCCTGTTCGAGGTCGCGCCGCTCGGTGGCCGCGTCGTGATGTCCTATACGGGCAACACGCCGCCGGGCCTCTAACGAACCCTACCTCTACCGAACCTCGACGACGCGGCGAGCTTTGCGTCCCGCGGCGTCGGCCACCACGATGGCGTGGCGACCCGGCGTCGGAGTCCAATACTGGCGCTCGCTCGACGGACCGGCCGCGATCAAGGCGCCGTCGACAAACCACGACAAGCTCCCGTCGCGGGTATGCGCGGCGAGCGGCACGGCTTGTTGGCGCGTCGACATGCCCGGGATCAACGTGATCACCTGACCTTCGCCGGGCAGCATCATCACCGGAGCGCTCCCGGTCTCGCCGACACAGCCATCCTCGTAGACCGGCGCCTCGGGGACGGTGCGGTGGCGATCGGAGAGCCACGAGGCGACCGAGCTTGGCAGCATGACGAACGACTTCGTCTCGTAGTCATGGCCAAGCTTGCGGCAGGAAGGAGTCACCGCGAGGCCCGTCGCGCGATCGACCTCGACGCTGTGGTGATACGGGCACGGCGTGGTCGGCACCGCGTGGATCAGCGCCGAGGCCTTGACCCGCGAGGGACACGCATCTGATGCGACGTGACCGGAGTACGCGCAGACCTCGATCTCGGTGAGTGCGACCGGCGGCGTCTCGAGTCCACGGCGCGTGCGATCCGACAGCCCCTCGAGGACATCGAACAACAGCGGCCCCGCGGCTTCGCTGCCGACCAGCTCGGCGCTCGGCTTGTTGTCGACGTTGCCCGTCCACACCACGGCCGTGTAGCGAGCATTCGAGCCGACGGCCCATGCATCGCGGAAGCCGAACGACGTGCCGGTCTTCCAGTGGATGTCGGCGGCGAGCGTGCGTTGAGAAATCTCGCGGCGGCGCGGGAAGTCGGGGCGATCCTTCTTCGAGAGCGCCTGCCGCGTCAGGTAGGCGGCGCCCGGGGCGAAGATCGGCGTGGTCTCGACAGGGAGGTCGTCGGTGACCAGTCGCAGCGGCGCGTACGAGCCGTTCTCGGCGAGCGTGGCGTACAGCCCGGCCACCTCGAGTGGCGTCAACTCGATGCCGCCGACGATCATCGACAGGCCATACGTGCCGGGGATGGCGTCGGCGCCGGAGATGTTCATCCGCGACAGCTCTCCGAGGAACTGATCGACGCCGAGGCGCGCGAGCAGATCGACGAACGGCAGGTTGAGCGACTTGCCGAGCGACTCCTCGAGTGTGACCAGGCCCGCGAAGTCGTTGTCGAAGTTGCGCGGCCGATAGGTGCCGTACTGGTTCGGCACGTCGGCGACGAGATAGCCGGGGAGCGCGATGCCGCGATCGATCGCGAGGGCATAGAGCATCGGCTTGAGCGTCGAGCCCGGCGAGCGCGGGCGATCGAACATCGCGATCTGCCCGCCATGACTCGAGTCATCGAAGTCGAGGTTACCGGCGAGCGCGACGACCTCGCGCGTCTTGTGATCGACGACGACGACCGAGCCGCCGAAGATCAACTTGCGATGCAACTCGGGTGTGCGGAGTGCGATCTCGCGCTCGACCAGCGCCTGCGCACCGCGTTCGAGCGTGGAGCGAATGTGATCGCGCTCCGGATACTTCGCGCGCAGCTCGATCGCGGCGTGGCGTGCCTCGCGTGGCATCGGCTGGAGACGATCGGGCGGAGCATTGTACGGATCAGAGATCTCGACGAGCGCCGCCGTGGCATCGTGCCCGGTGAACACCTCGGCCTCGACCAACTTCTGGACGATCGCATCGCGGCGCGTTCTCAATGCCCCGTTGTTCGCCCGCGGCTTGAACCGCTGCGGACCTTGCGGCACCGCGAGGAGCGTCGCGATCTCGACGGCGCTGAGGTGGCGCGCGCCGTGCCCGAAGTAGGCCCACGCCGCCGACTCGACACCCTCGATGTTGTCGCCGTACGGCG
>JBBQJJ010000039.1:0-33335 GCA_038325805.1 Haliangiales bacterium | reverse complement strand
GCGACATCGTAGAGCCGCCGCTGCAGCGAGAGTTGCGCCGCTCGCCCCGTCGACACCAGGTGTAACCCACCACCGGCTGGTCTCAGCAGAAGGCCGAGCTCGTCGTGCCAGGACATCATGAGCGCAGCATGCCACGGCTCCCCGCCGAGCCCACCACGGTTGACCTCGGCCTTGTGGCGAGGGCTAGCGAAGTAGGCGCGTGAACAGCGCCGCTACCTGGCCATAGCTCAGCAAGGCGAGTGCGGGATCGTAGCGGTGCCCCTCGTCGCGGAGGAACGCGTGCTGCGCGTTGTGCTCGTGCCAGCTGAACACACAACCCGCCTCGACGAGTCGTCGGTTGATCAGCGCTCTGCCCTCGTCGGGGACGTGCGGATCTTGCCGACCCCACACCATCATCAGCTCGCCCTTGATGTCTCCCGCGCGCGCCAGCGAATCATCGCCCTGGCCGAGCGAGCCCTTGTGGATGTCCGTGGCGTAGAAGCACGCGGTCGCGCCGACGTCGGGCTGCATCGCGGCGCGAAACGCGAGGTGGCCGCCGATGCAGATGCCCATCACACCGAGGTGTCCATTGCAGTGCGGTGAGGCCTTCAGGTGATCGAGCACCGCACGCGCGTCGCTGTCGTGCGCGGAGGTTGGCTTCGTCACCTTGAGCTCGTTGCCTCGATCGGTGCCGGCCTTGTCGTACGCGAGCACGCTGCTGGGCGCCTCGTACTCGTGAAAGATCTCCGGTACGGCGACGAGGAAGCCCTGCCCGCAAAGCACCGCCGCGGTGCGATGGATCGGCGCGGTGCGCTGGAAGATCTCGCTGTACAGCACGATCCCTGGAAACGCCGCCGGCCCCTTCGTGCCCTGCGCCGGGACGGGTCGATACACGTACGTCCGCATCGGGCCCGTCGGTGTGGCGATGTCGACGTGTGGGTCTTCGGCGAGCAGCATCCTCCGACGCTACCAACCACGCGAAACGGTTTGCCGATCCGGGCTCGGAAGTTGTACCCAGAAACATCGAATAGGTCGTTTCCGTGGCGGCGTTACCAGCAGCCATGCTCTCCGGCGCCAAGAAGGGCTTGCTCGTCGGACTCGTGAACCTCGTCCTCGTCGGCTTCCTGATCGGCGTCGAGGAGGGCCTTCGCTACCTGCCGCAGATCATGGTCGTGATCCTGCTGATCGGTGCCGGCCCCGCGCTCGGCGTCGGCGCGCTGTGCGGCTGGCTCGGTGGACGGTTGGCGATGCTCCGGCGCGTCGCGCTGATCACGATCCCGATGACGATCGTGACCGCACTCGGCCTGCTCTCGGATCCGTCGCTGATCGGTCCTGCGGTGCTCCCTACGTTCCTCGGCTCGCTGGCACTCGAATACTGGACGCGCCCGAACCTCGCGACACGAACACCGAAGCCGATGGCGCCGACCGTGCTCGGCTTGCTGCTCGGCCTCGCGAACGTCGGCGTGGTCGCGATCGTGCTCGCGATCTACGTGACGCGCGTCGAGCCGCGACACCTCGTCGGTGGCATCTCGCTCCATCCGCCGTTCGGGCTGCACTTCGCCGCGCTCGTGCTGTGTCTCGGCGCGATCCCCGGTGCGATCGTCGGCGCGCTGTCGGGTTACCTCGCGACGAAGCTCCGCGACTACTCCACGCTGACTCGATTTGCCGGCATCGGCAGCGTCGCCGTCAGCGGCGTGTTCGCGCTCGGCTTCTCGAGCGACTCGCCGATCCTGGTCCTCCCGGCCCTGCTGCCGACGCTGTTCGCGGTCGACGTGCTCGAGCGATTGACGCGCCGGATCGATGACGTCCCCAGCGCGCGCGTCTTGCGCGGTGCGTGATATTGATCGACGCGTGCATCAACGCGTCGGCGACAGCTTCCTGTGCGAGCCCGCGAAAACGCTCGTGCTGCCGGCTGGCTTTCGCTTCCACCATGGCCAGGTGATCGCGCCGTTCACGATCGTCTACGAGACCTTCGGCGAGCTCGCCGCGGCACGCGACAACGCGATCCTCGTCTGCCATGCGCTGTCACCCGGTGCGCACGCCGCCGGCAAGTACGCGGCCGACGACGCGAAGCCCGGCTGGTGGGACGGCTTGATCGGCTTTTCCGATGGCAACCCGGGCAAGGGCATCGATCTGTCGCGCTGGTTCGTGGTCTGCGTCAACTTTCCCGGCTCGCCGTGGGGCACCACCGCGCCGCACACCGTGGATCCCGAGACGCAGTTGCCGTACGGCTCGCGCTACCCGTGGGTCACCGTCGAGGACATGGTCGAGTCGCAGCGGCTCGTCGCGGATCATCTCGGCATCGACACGTTCGCTGCGATCGTGGGGAGCTCGCTCGGCGGCATGGAAGTGCTGATGTGGACGGCGCTGCATCCCGAGCGCACGCGCTCCATCATCTGTATGGCAGCGGCGGCGGCGGTGCCGGTCGCGAGCGTCGCGTGGCACTTGATCGGTCGCAAGCTGATCCAGGCCGACCCCGCGTTCGCCGGCGGCGACTACTACGATCGCAAGGACAACTTACGAGGCCTCGAGCTCGCGCGCATGGTCGGTCACATGACGTACCTCTCCGAGCAGGCGATGGAGCGCAAGTTCGGACGTCGCCGGCGCGGTGGCACGCGTCAGTTCGAGGTCGACTCGTATCTCGAGCATCAAGCGCATCGGTTCGCGGGCGCGTACGACGCGAACTCGTACATCCGCGTGCAAGCCGCGATGGACGAGATGGATCTCGAGGAACAGTTCGGCTCGCTCGACAAGGCGTTCGCGCGCTTCCGCGGCAAGGCGCTGTTGATCTCGTTCGACACCGACTGGCTGTTCCCGTCGAAGGAGGTCACGCGGATCCACGAAGCGATGCACGACGCGCGGCACCTCGTGATCGCCACGCCGAACGGCCACGACGCGTTCCTCGTCGACTACCCGCTGGTGAACCCGCCGGTGCGCGAGTTCCTCGCTACGCTGTAGGGTACGTGCGGTCCAGCCAGTCCTGCGTGCACTTCGTCATCACCGGCATCTCCTTGTCGAAGGCCTCGAGGACGCCGCGCTCGATCTTGCCGCCGATCAACGGCATGCCCGCGGTGACCGTCCCCGCATAGGTGCGCTTGACCTGGTTGTCGCCGACCTGCTCGAGGCGGTAGCTCGAGTCGATATGGACGCGGCCCTTCAAGATCTGCGGCACCACCGAGGACTCGATCAAGCTGTCGCTACGCTGGATCATCGTCTCGAGGAACGTCAGCCGCCCGTTCTCGACAAACGGCCTTGCGATCAAGGGGATCGGGCGGGTCGACGCGACCTTCCACACCGTCTTGCGGACCCCATCCGTGGTCGTGTCCTCGACCACGACGCGGTCGGTCAATTGCGAGAGCTTGTCCTGCGACCCGTTGTGGTCGGCATCCCAGTACGCCTTCAGCAGCGCCGCGACCGATGGTGCGCGATACACATTCTCGAACTTGAACTGCGTGCCCATGTGGTTGGTCTCCGGCGTAGTACGACCCGGTGGGGCCGGAGGCCGACAATACCTGTCTCGTGGGTCCCCACATCGTGAAGCCGCGATGTTAGCGTCCGAGCCATGGCGACCAACCAACCTCCCCCGAACTACGGATTCAGCGATCAGCCCGGTGGTGCACCGCAGGGTTACCCCGGCGGCGCGCCGATGGGTCCTCCGCAGGGGAACGGCATGGCCGTCGCTGGCCTCGTGCTCGGCATCCTCGCGCTCGTGTTGTTCTTCATCACCTGGCCGTCGTGGATCCTCGCCATCCTCGGCATCATCTTCGGCGCCCTCGGGATCTCGAAGGCGAACAAGATCGGTGGCAAGGGCAAGGGCATGGCGATCGCCGGCCTGGTCTGCGCCGTCCTCGGCCTGCTGATCAGCATCGTCTGGACGATGTGGATCATCGGTCAGGTGTCGAAGGGCCGTCGCTTCGGCGAGATCGAGAAGGTCCAGCCCGACACCCGCACGCAGGCGGATCGCACGATGCCCGCCCCGCTTCCGTTCGTCTGAGCTAGAGCGGTTCGAAGAACGTCGCCGTCAACACTTCCATCGCCGAGCAGGTCGCGCCTTGCGCGGCTTGCTGCGCAGCGGTCGTCGAGCAGATGCCGTCCTCGGCGGGATAGTCCGCAGCGATCGTGAGCGCCTGCTCGAGGCGGAGCGATTCGTCGACGAGCGTCAGCAGCGTCGTGCTCATCTCGGCTTCGCGGCAGGTCTCGCCATCGCCGAAGCCCGTGCTCACACCCGCGCCGGTCAATGCACCGCCCGGCCCGACGCTGGTGAGCGTGAACGAGAAGTCGATGACAAAGCCGGTACCGGACTTCGTCGCGGCGACCTTGTCGCGACAGTCCGCGGCCGACGAGCACGACACGATGTCGAGGAACGGGCGTCCGAACACCTCGCCCGTGAACACCGCCGCGAACCGATCGCTGCCGAGTAGCGACTCGCCGCCCGGCTGACACGACGAGTCGTTGCGCGTATACGACTGGACCCGATAGATGCCTTCTATGGCAGCAGCCGTGTCCTCGAAGTCCGAGGGAGAACACCCGGCGGATGTCCCCTGGTGCGGTGGGGTCCTCGGCGATCGCTTCGATTCGCTCGAGCCGCATCTGCTCTGCATGCGCGCCGACCGCTGCGCCGGTCTCGAGGTCGGTGATGCCCGGCAGCACCTGCGTCCAGCGTCGCTGCGCGTGGCGTCAACCGTGGGTGCGCTCGCGCCACGCTGGCGCGACCGCGCGCTCCTACAAGCAGCGCTGGTTCGTGTGCAGCACTTCGCCGAGGTTCGGCGGCACCGGCAGGTTCGACTTCTTCATCGACCCCGAGAACTCCTCGACGTTAGGCAGCTTGAGGCGCGTGTTGTTCTTGCGCTCGCGCCCCATCGTCGAGGCGCGCCGGCCGTCGTAGTCGTGCGCCGGGAACACTGCCATGTCGTCGGGCAGCGCGAGCAGGCGCTGCAGCGAGTGGAACATCGACGCCGAGTCTCCCGTCGGCAGATCGGTGCGCCCGCAGCCGCCGATCAGCAGCGTGTCGCCGGTCAGCACGCGATCCGGCAGCACGAGGCACACCGAATCGTTGGTGTGGCCAGGCGTGGCGATCACTTCGATCTTCAAGCGACCGAGCTCGATGACATCACCGTCGGAGAGCCCGCGATCCACGCACGCGACGGTGGTGCCGGCGTGCATCAGGATCTTCGCGCCCGTCAGATCCTTGAGTCGCGGCGAGCCAGACAGGTGATCCGCATGCGTGTGCGTCTCGATCGTGTAGACGAGCTGGTAGCGCTTGGCCTGCAGGATGTCCAAGTAGTCATCGACCTTCTCGCGCAGCGGATCGACGATCGCCGCCTGCTTGGTCTCCGGGTCGGCGATCAGGTAGCTCCGGCAGCCGCCCTCGGGTTGCAGGATCTCGAACTCGTAGCCGCGTGGCGCGCCGATCTCCTCGCCCATCGAGTACGCCTCCTCGTGCGTCGCTTCCATCCAGCGATCCGCGCAGCGACCGGCGAACTCGGCCGACATCTCCTCGCCCTTGGTCCGATAGCGACCCACCCACTTGCGAGCGCGGACCTTGCCGACGTACTCGATCAACCGATCGACGTCGGTCTCGTCGTTGTAGAGCCCGACCGACGCACGCACCGCGCCACTCGGCGGAGCGCCATCGACCGTCATCTTGTAGGTCGGGCTGCTCAGCAACCGATCCATGTACATGTGCGCGCAGAACCGGCCCGAGCGCACCGCGAGACCACCCTCCTCGGAGAGCACCGCGGCTGCGAGCAGCTCCGAGACGCCCTCGACGTTGAACGACACCACGCCGAGTCGGTCCTGCGCCTTCGGCGGTCCGTAGACGGTGATGCCGCCGACCTTGTCGAGTCCGTCGAGGATTCGCTGCGTCAGCTTGATCTCGTGCTTGCGGATCTCCGGCAAGCCGATCGCCTGGAGGAACAACAGCGAGCGCGCCATCGCCACCACGCCGGCGACGTTCGGCGTGCCACCGTGGTGGCGATCCGGCGCGGCCATGTACTCGACCTCGCGCGCGTTGACGGCCATCGCCGTGCCACCGCCGGGGAGATACGGCGGTGCGGCATCGAAGACGCTGCGCGGACCGTAGAGGAAGCCGGCGCCGAACGGCGCGTACGCCTTGTGACCCGCCGCCGCGACGAAATCGAGGTGCTCGGGATCGTCGGGGGCTTTGACGTCGAGCTTGTTGCGCGCCAGGGCCTGGGCGGCGTCGACCATGATCAACGCACCGACCTCGTGCGCCATCCGCGCGATCGCGTGCACGTCGGGCATCGCGCCGGTGATGTTCGAACCCGCGGTGACGCACACGAGCTTGACCTCGTGCTTGCTCAGCAGCTCCTGCATGTGGCCGAGATCGAGCGCGCCCTCGTCGGTGACGCGACAGCGCAGCGGCATCCCACGCCGGCGATGCGTCAGCTCGTTGGAGTGGTGCTCCATCTCCGTGGTGATCACGCGACCGGGGCGATCCGCCATCACGTGGCTGCACAGATCGATCGCGTGGGTGGTGTTGGTGGTGAACACCACGCAGCCCTTGCGCAACTCGGCACCGATGAAGTCGGCGACGATGTAGTACGCCTCCTCGAACCGCTCCGTCGCCTTGCGCGACAGCAAGTGCGTGCCTCGATGGACGTTCGCGTACTCGCGCTCCATGAACTCGACGAAGGCCGCGAGCACGGTGTGGGGTGCGTGCGTGGATGCCGCGTGATCGAGATAGACGAGCGGGCGCTCCCCCGAGCCGAGGACCGGCACGTGGCGTCCGACGATGGCGAACTCGCGACGCACCTCGTTCCAGTCGAGCTTCGCGGTCGGCAAGCGGCAGGCCGCGATGCTGCCCGACACCTCGAGGCCCATGTGGCGCCAGCGTTCGAGGCCGCCGGCGAGGCTCTTCACGTTCGTGTAGCCGAGCTGCTGCAAGGCGTCGCACACCAGGGCGCTGCGCTCGCCGCTCGCCGAGTAGACGACGACCGGTGAATCCTTCGCGGTGACGTGCTCGCCGATGTGGCGCTCGACGATGCCGCGCGGGACCGCGACGGCCCCGGGCAACATGCAGGCGCGGGTCTCGTCGCTCTCGCGGACATCGAGGACGATCGAGCCTCCCAGCTGGAGCTCCTGACAACTGACCTCGGTGATCCGAGAGCGCGCTTCGCGAACCAGATCCTTGAACGTGCGCTGCATGCGTTTCGGTATACCTGATAGGTTGCACGCGTGATCGCGGACTCCGTGCTGGATCTCGTCGGTGGAACTCCGATGGTGAAGTTGCGACGCATGGCATCCGGTATGGCGGATGTTCTGCTCAAGCTCGAGAGCCACAACCCCGCCGGCTCGGTGAAGGATCGCGCCTGCCTCGCGATGATCGAGGCCGCCGAGCGCGAGGGCAAGCTCAAGCCGGGCGACACGATCGTCGAGGCCACCAGCGGTAACACCGGCATCGGCCTGGCTCTCGTCGCGGCGGTCAAAGGCTACCGCCTGATCGTGTGCATGCCCGATGACGCCTCGATCGAGCGCCGCACGTTGCTCGCACACTACGGCGCCGACGTCGTCCTGACGCCCGCGCGCAAGCTGATGACCGGTGCGGTGCAGCGCGCCCGCGAGATCGCCGCGAAGAACCCGAACTGCTTCATGCCCCTACAGTTCGAGAACCTGGCCAACCCCGCCGCCCACCGCACGGCCACCGCCGAGGAGATCCTGCGCGACACCGAGGGTCGGCTCGATGCGTTCGTCTCGGGTGTCGGGACCGGCGGCACGATCACCGGCGTTGGCTCGCGCCTCAGGCAAGACCTCCCCGGGATCCAGATCATCGCCGTCGAGCCCGCGGCCTCCGCGGTCCTCTCCGGTGGCACGCCCGGCACCCACGCGATCCAGGGCATCGGCGCAGGCTTCGTGCCGCGCATCCTCGATCGCAAGCTGCTCGACCGCGTGGTCCAGTGCGACGACAAGACCGCGATCGCGTATGCCCGCCGGCTCGCCCGCGAGGAGGGTATCAGCGCGGGTCCCTGTGGCGGTGCCGTGACGTGGGCCGCGATCGAGGTCGCGAAGACGCTCGGTCCCGGCAAGCGCGTCGTCACGATCATCCCCGACAACTGGGATCGCTACCAAAGCGTCGATGCCCCGGATCGGCTGGACTTCATCATTTGAGCACCAAGGTCCCGGGGCTGCTCCTCACCACCGCCATCGCGATCGCGGCGTACGAGCTGCACGGCCTGACGGACCTCCCGATCGACTCGATGCTGATCGCGATCGTGATGGGCATGCTCCTCCGCAACACGATCGGCTTGCCCGCGCGGTTCATGCCGGGTGTTCGGGCGTCGGTGTTGTCGCTGACCTCGATCGGCATCGTGTTGATGGGCGCGAAGCTCGACTTCCGGGATCTGGCGCGGACCTCGACGACGGCGCTGCTGATCAGCGTGGTGTGCGTCGGCGTGGCGCTGACGCTGACGATCTCGTTGTGCAAGAAGCTCGGGGTATCCGACAAGCTCGGGACGCTGATCGGCATCGGCACCGCGATCTGCGGCAGCTCCGCGATCGCCGTCGCCGCACCGGTGATCGAGGCCGACGAGCGCGAGACTGCGTTCGCGATCACGACGGTCACGCTGTTCGGCATGCTCGCGGTGTTCGTGCTGCCGCTGCTCGGTCACGCGATGGATCTCTCCGAGCAGGAGTTCGGGGTGTGGGCCGGCACGTCGGTGCACGCGGTCCCGCAGGTCGTCGCCGCGGGCTTCTCGTACGGGCCGACCGCCGGCGAGATCGCGACGATCGTCAAGCTCGCGCGCGTCCTGCTCCTCGCGCCCGTCATCATCGGGCTCGCGATCTGGTACGGCCGCCAGAAGCGGGCACAGAACGTGGCGCACGTGACTCGGATCGCCTCGTTCACCACGCTGGTGCCGCCGTTCATCCTCGGCTTCCTCACACTCGCGATCGCGAACTCGCTGCACTTGCTGCCCGACTTCACGCTGCACCTGCGCGATAGCTTCTTGTGGGACGACGCGGATCAACGAGTTGTCCTCGCGAAGCTGGTGACGCAGCTGTCGACGTTCCTGCTCACGATCTCGATGGCGGGTGTCGGGCTGGGTGTCGATCTGCGCGGGCTCGCGAAGGTCGGCGTCGGTGCGTTCTACGTCGGGCTCGCCTCGGCGGTGGTGCTCGCGGGCTTCAGCTTGGTGATGCTCCAGCTGCTGCTGTAGCAGGTGGAAGCGGTTCGCTGGGACCGCATCGGTGATCGCGATCGAAGCTGTTCGCTGGGACCGCATCGGTGACGGTGATCGCGCTCGAAGCCGTTCGCTGGGACCGCATCAGCAGTTGGACTCGTGGCCGAAGCCGTTCGCTGGGTCCGTCCGGATCGGCATTCGTGGCCGCGGTCGAAGCTGTTCGCTGGGACCGCATCGGCGTTCGTGACCGGGGTCGCAGCCGTTCGCTGGGTTCGCATCAGTGACGGTGATCGCGGTCGAGGCCGTTCGCTGGGACCGCATCAGCAGTTGGACTCGTGGCCGAAGCCGTTCGCTGGGACCCCAACGGGAGATGAGTCCGGATCCGGGTTTGCCGTAGACGCGCTCCAAACAGGATCGAGAGCCTCGTGATGTCTTGCTCTGAGCCTCGGAAGGACGCGCTCGCCCTGCGGTCCCGCACGCACCGAGACGCGCCGGGCGCTCGAACGCAGGGGCGACGCTCGCTTCGCCGCGGCGACACGCCGTCGAGCGATCGCGGACGCCTGGCAGAGCGCCCGTCACACCTCGTGCGCGCTGGCCCGCGACGGGCGAGAGCGCGCCCGTCCTCGGAAGCCCGAGGAGCTTGGGTTCCTCGAAACGATCATTCAGGAGACCGCCCACATGTTCATCGCCTACGAGATCTCGAAGCAGCTCATCGTGTCCCTTCGTCCGCTCGTGCCCGTGTTTCAGGCGAACGATCGCGATCTCGCGGATCAGCTCAAGCGGGCTGCACAGAGCGTGTTGCTCAACCTCGCCGAGGGTCAGAAGTTTCAGAACGGGAATCGGAGGAAGCACTACGAGATCGCGCAAGGCAGCGCGAACGAAGTGAAGGCCCGCCGAGGCGTGGGGCTGGATCGAGGTTCGCGGTGAGGAGCGGGAGATCCTCGATCGGCTGCTCGCGGTGCTTTGGAAGCTCACCCACTCACCGGCGATCCAGAAGGCAGAACGCGGTGCCCGTCGGTCGGGAGGCCGATGAGGCTCATGGCCAGTCGATGGCTCGCGTTCCAAAACCGCCAAAGGAAAACACTTGCACCGGGCGCGCTGGCGGAAACAATCCGCGTCATGCGAACCCCGTTGCTGCTCGGCGCGATCACCATCCTCTCCCTCACCGCAGGCACGGACGCCGCACCGCTCGACGGTAAGGGCTTCAAGAAGCTGAAGACCGAGTGGCGTGGCGACGGCAAGTGCCTCGACGTCGTCAACGACGGCGAAAAGAACACCGAGCTCGCACTCGCCGACTGCGGCAACTTCGCCGGTCAGCACTGGCAGATCGTGCCGTCGAAGCCGGGCTTCTGGCGGATGAAGACCGAGTGGCGCGGCAAGTCGATGTGCCTCGACATCGTCAACGACGGCAAGACCAACAGCCAACCGCATCTCGCACCGTGCACGGATGCGTCGGGCCAGCGCTGGAAGCTCACCGACACCAAGGGCTGGTTCCGCCTGACGACCGAGTGGCAAGGCGAGAGCAAGTGCCTCGACATCGTGAACGACGGGAAAGCCAACAACCGGCCCGTCCTCGCGTCGTGCGCGAACGTCACGGGCCAGAACTGGCGCATCAGCGACAAGCCGGCGCAGTACTGATTCTCAGCGATTCCAGTCAAGCCGCACGCGTTCGATCATCGCGCGAAGCTCGAGATCCTCGACGGCGCTCGTGGCCTCCAGGATCTCGCTGCGATCGGCATCGCTGATCTCGATCTGCGGACGAAGCCGCTGCAGATGGCGCTGTTGCTGACGGCCGAGCGACGCGATCTCGGGAGACTTCACGGTGCCGATCGTGACGCGGATGTCCGTGACGATCGGCTTGGCACCGAGCCAGACCTGGTTCGCGAGGATCCAGGCGTTGATGTCCTCGACGAGCTTCTTCTTGAAGAACTGCAGCTCGTGGACGAGCACCGAGGTCCCGGTGGCGAGCTTGAGCACGCCGGCGGTGATCGACATCGGCCGCGTGCGATCGGCGATCCGGACACCCGCGATCTCGCGCCAGAACACGAGGACGCAGCGCTCGCGGATAGCGTCGGTGAGGCCGTGATCGGCGATCAGGCGGCCGAGGAGCTGCTCGATCGTGATCTCCTTGCGCTGGCGCGGGTACCGCTCGCGGCGCGGTGCACGGCTGCGCGTGCGAGAGAGCGTGCGATGCGCGCGATCGAATCGCCGGACCAGACGGCTCTCCGGCTGCAGACTCGGGCGCTCGCTGTCGAGCAGGTATCCCTCGTCGTCGCTGGTCATGCTGCGCTCTTGTGCTGTTCGCGGCAGCACTCGCACGTGCGATGCAGCGCGAAGTGGAAGAGCGCCGTGTAGACGGCGTCGTAGGCCTCGGAGGTCTGCAGCTCCGTCGGATCGCCGCGGCGTTGCCAGCCGATCAGCGGTAGCAGGTGCGGCTTGATGAAGCGGAAGAAGTGGTCCTCGGTGCACCAGTCATCCGCGAGCGGATCCTCCGCGTACGGATCGACGTCGAACGGATCCTCGAGGTCTTCGGGCTCCGGCCGTGCGACGTCCGTGCACGCCGTCCACAGCGCCGTCAGGCGTGGCTCGAGACGGGCGAATTCGTCGAACCGAAGGCGCGCGGCTGCAAGGGACGGGAACACGCGGCACAGTGTCCGGAGTGGGTCTGACACCCGCAGCTTCACCCGTAGTTACGACGGGTTGGAGACGAGATCGGGTCGGTCAGTCCTGTGCTTTCTGGAGCTCGGCGAACAGGTTGATCCCGCGATCCTCGAACTGGATGCTCGAGCAGTCGGCACCGAACTTCGAGCGGCGCGCGAGCCGATGCATGGCCTCCTCGTCTCGATGGAACAGCTTCCACTCGAGCAGGTGGTCCATGATCGCGCGCGTCGGGTTGGAGGGATGAAAGTTGCCGACGATGACTCGGCCACCCGGCGCGAGACTGTCGTGGATCCAGTCCAGCAACGCGACGACGAGGTCGTCCTTCAGGTAGTCGATCAAGCCGATGCTGTAGATCAGATCCTGAGGCTCGAGAGCGAGCGCAAGACGACCGACCGCGACGTGGATGAGGTTTGCACTGACGAGTGCGATCTGAGGTCCGAGATCTCGTGCGGTGCGCTCCGCCTCGCAGTAGGCAAGCGCCTCGCGATCGAAATCGACCAGGGTGACGGCGAGCGCCCGCGGATCATCGATCCGTGCAAACGAGTCGAACACCTCTCGCGCAGGTCCGCAGGCGAGGCTGGTCACCCGAGCGGGCCCGGCGTCGCCACACGACCGGAGGGTTCTCGCGATCTCTCGGGTCAGGAGACCGCGACGGTTTTGCACGGCGACGACTGCGGGAAAATCGAGGAAGCAGCGATCGAGGAGCTGGTCGACGCCGTGGCCGCGCGCGTCGTCATCGTACATCCGAGCGATCGTCGCGAAGTCACCCGCGTAGCCGCGCGGCTTCTCGTACCACCGCCACCCGTTCTCGGAGCGGCGCATGATCGGCAGCAGCGCCTCGCGCATGCGACTGCACAGGGCTTCGGCCGTCGCGGTGTCGGCCGTCCGGAGCTCGGCGTCGAAGCTTCGTACGAGGTCGGCGAACACGAGTCGGATCCGCGATGCGTAGGCCTCGACGCCTTCGAGCTCCGCGATCGCGAGCAAGCGCTCGAGCGTGTCGAGCTGCATATCGGTCGTGGTGATGTGGGTGGGACGGGTGAGCGCGGCGATCTGCATGGCGAGCTGCCACGAGCAGCCGTCGTGCCAGTCTCGCGAGATCTCAACTCGTCGAAATGTCGCGCTGCAAGCGAGACAACGCGACAGGACGCTCCGGGACACAAGGCAAGGTTTGCCCGCAGGCAAGTCTTGCTCGATCACCAACGTTGGTCTCGAGCTCGGTCGTGACGTGAGTCGGAGCAGGCCACGTGCACCGCGAGCAATTCGTCTACCATCGCGTACGATGATCCTGCGTCCCTCGAAGGTTCCCCGGGCGGCTCGATACTCGCAGCGGGATGGCTGGTGGCAGGTCGGTGACGTGATCGAAGGCAAGCCCGTCGGCGGATGGACGACGTGGCGCGCAGATGGCTCGCCCCTGTTCTCCGCTTCGTTCGATTCGAAGGGTCGCCTGCAGGGCGCGTTCAAGCGGTTTCATCCCGATGGTTCGCTCGCCCGCGACGCTCACTACTCGAGGGGCAAGCCGATCGGCAAGCACGTGCTGTATCGGGCGAAGGGGCAGACCGACGACGTGTTTCCCTCGGCGGATCCACGCGCCTGGCAGCTCGCGGTGATCTTCGAGTCGGGAAAACAGGCATCGTGCACGCCACTCGACGAACGCGGCGAGAAGCTCGTCGACGAGACCGCGGCTGCGCCGGTTGCGGTTGGCGTGCTCGATCCCGTGTTCGCCGTCGCGCAGCCCGACGGCTTCCTCACCTCCGGCGTGTTGCCGCGGATCCTGTCGACGTTCGACGCCGCACCGGCAGCGCCGGTCGATCGCTTCCTGTTGCCGCGAACCGCGAAGCCCCGCCGCCCTCTCGATGCGAAGCGCTTCCAGGATCTCTACGGCGTGCCGATGCCAGCATCGCTGACGAGCTGGTTCGGCGCCTTCGCGACCGAGCCGGCGCTGTTCGGGATGCGGGTCACGCGCGACGCGGATCTCGCGACGCCGGGCAATCTGGTCGAGGCGTTGATCGCGGAGCATCAGGATGCACCCGGTCGCAGCGATGGACTCTACGCGCTGGTCTCGGGGTTGATCCCGATCGGCTCGAGCACCGATGGCCGCTTGCGCTACTGCGCGTCGATCTGCGAGGCACCGGACGCTCCCACCGATGCGGTCTATCCGCTGAATCTTCAGGACGACGCGATCCAGATGCCGGTCGCGCGCACGCTCGACGATTGGGCCTACGCGGTGACGTTGCTCACCGCGATCGAACGCGACTCGGTCGGCGAGACAGCGCGACAGCCCGCCTTCGAGCGCCTGCGCGGACGGATCGATCTCCGTCAGCCCATGCTCGCCCTCGCGACCGAGACCTGCGAGGAGCTCCTCGGGGATGACGAGGTCGACGGCGATCCCGCCGGCGACCACACCGAAGGGTTCTGGTTCCGGCGTGGCAACTGCGTGCCCGGCTACTTCTTCTATCGTAATCGCTGGCTGCTCCGCTTGTTGTGCGGCAACGCGGAGGGCGCGGCCGCGATCTACCAACCCTCGCAGTCGATGCTCGACGACGCGCGCTTCGAGCGAATCTGCAAGCACGCCGCACAACCGTGGGTCAGCTTCTACTGGGCGTTCTGGATGCTCGCGTTCGACGACGAGCGCCTCGAGAACTACCTGAACGTGGTCGCCGACGCTCCATCGCAGCTCTCCCGCGATGTCGCGGCGCTGGTGAAGGCGCTCGACGAGGGCCGCACGCAGCTCGGCTCCGTCGAGGATCTGCCGGCGGTGCTCGCGACGTTCCGCGACCTCGATCCCGCGTCGAACAAGGAAGGCGACGACGAAGACGAGGACGAGGAGGACGAGGAGGACGAGGAGGACGAGGACGAGGAGAACGAGCTTCCCGAGGAGCTCGCCGCTGCCGCCGCGGTGCTCGAGTGGGCGAAGCATGGTGGCTACGAGCGCGAGAACCTGATCATCAAAGAGGAGGTCGATGTTGCCGCGCTCGGTCTCGCACTGCGCGCCGACCCTGCGCTCCTTCCCCATGTCGCCGCGATCGTCGACGACAACGCGTGGCTCGGTTATCGCCTGCTCGTGCCGTGGATCGACGGCGACCGCGGCGACCTCGCAGCGATCGCACCAAAGGCCCGCGAGTGGCTGAACGATCGCGAGGACGGTGCGGTCTATCGCTGGATGGCTGCGGCTCGCCTGCTCGCGCGTGCGGGCACGCCGGCCGACGGCAAGCTGATCGCCGACGTCCTCGAGCCTTCGCTCGATCAGATGTTCGGACGCGGCATGGGCTTCGAGGCCGCGATGAGCTCGATGATCCTCGAGGAGGCGATCGCGGTGCTGTGCGAGGCGATCCAGAAGCTCGGCATCTCCGAGACCGTGATCGCCGCGCTCGAAGGCGTGGTCTCCGCCGACAGCCATCTCGTCGACACTTCGCGCGGTCCGTGCGCACTGGCCCTCGCCTCGGTGAAGCGCGGGCTCGATCCGATCCTGAGCGGCATCAAGGGACAGCTCGAGCGCGCGCACGGCCATCGCATCACCTCCGAGCAGCTGGAGGCGCTCGGGAGGCTCGGCGAGCCTGACCGGCTGGGCGAGATCCGGCAGGTGCTCGACCGCCTCGAGAAGCCATCCAAGGACGCGAAGCTCGGCCTCGCGCTCGCGCTCCACGACCTCGGCATCAAGCCGATCGATGTCCCCGCCCTGCTCCGCGAGGCGCTCGGCAAGCTGCGCTACCACGACGACGGCGCGAAGAAGCGCGCTGCCGTGCTCGCGATCGTCGGCCGTCGCAGCGACGTGCCCGCCGAGCTCGCCTCCCCGTACGTGCACTCGACGCACTCGGTGCTCCAGCTCGCAGCGATCCGCGTGCTCCGCGATCGGGGCGCCCCGATCCCCGAGATCGACCTCTGGGATCCCTATCGGATCGGCGAGCTCGACCGGGATCGGCTGCACGCTGCGCTTGCCGCGGGCACCGGCACACATCGCGGCAACATCGCGCTGTGGGTCGTCGACCACCCCGACGAGTCGTCACGCGAGCCGCTGATCGCCTTCGCGCGATCGTTGGTCGCGGATGCCGCGCGCAACAAGCAGCCGTTCCCCTCGGAGGGACCGCGCCACTACGAGCTGTACTGGACGGTCTACGCCCTGATCCAGCTCGGCGGCGCCGAGAAGCTGTTCGAGGAGCTGCTCCTCGCCGATGATCGCGAGGTCAGCGACGCGGTGATGCGCTACTGCGAACGCCTCGGCCCGCAGATCGCGCGCGGCATGGTGCACGTGTTCGCCCAGGACAAGAACTGGCGCCAATCGACCGCGCGAGAGTGGCTCAAGAAGCGCAAGAGCGATCCACGGATCGCCGCCGCCCTCGCCGAGCTCGGGCTCGCGATCGATGACGTCACCCGCAAGCCGAAGGACGAGGAATGACGATCATCAAGAAGCGAGTCCCCGGGACGCGCGCTCGCGTCTCGCACGAGGCCGACAAGGCGTACGGGTACCTCGGTGACGTGTTCGTCGACGGCGATCGGATCTACGCCACCGGCGGCACGCATCACTGCCCGACGCTGCTGGTCAGCGACGACGGCGCGCAGTCGTGGCGTCCACTCTCCACACCCGCGGTACCGGGGCTCCGCACGATCTCGAGGCATGGCAACGCGCTCTACCTGTGCGGCGAATACGGCACGCTCGGCGTCTCCGTCGACAGCGGCCTGACCTGGACCACGATCCCCGTCGGCACCGACACCTGTCTGTTCGAGCTCGGTCGCGGCGCCGACGGCAGCTGGTGGATCTGCGGTGACAACGGCGTGATCCTGCGCTCCACCGACGGCATCGCGTTCTCGCGCGTCCCGGTCGACACCGACACGCGACTCCTCGGGATCCGCGTCGTCGACGGGATCGTTCACGTGCTCGGCTACGACGGCACGCTCCGCCGCTGGGACGGCTCGACGTTCACCACGATCACCGTGGACGAAGACACGCCGCTGACGGATCTGATCGTCACGAAGGCAGGCACGTGGTTGATCAGTGCGGATGGCGGCAACGTGTTCCGCTCTACTGATCGAGGCGAGACCTGGATGGCCGCGGCGGTTCCGACCGGCAACGATCTCGAAGCCATGCACGAGGTCCCTCTCGGCGTGTTGATCGTGGGAAACGACGGGACGCTGCTGTTCTCCGACGACGATGGCGAGACGTTCTGCCAGATCCCCACCGACCTCACGGGTCACCTGTGGACCATCGTCCCGTTCCACCAGACGTTCATCGTCAGTGGTGATCGAGGGGCGATCTGGACGCTCGATGTCTCGCCGACTGCAACGATCGCGGTCGAGATCGAGGAAAAGGACGAGGCCGAAGACGAGGACAAAGACGAGGACGAGGACGATGACGAAGACGAAGACGAAGCCGAAGCCGACGAGCCCGTTCGCTTCGATTCGCTCGAGCAAGCGTCCGAACGCTGGATCCGCGAAGGCACGGCGTTCTCCGCCGCGCTCAACGAGTACGTCCGCAAGGTCTACTCGGTCGGGCCGAACAAGGCCGGGCACGAGCCGTCGGAGACCCGCCAGAACATGGCCGGCTACGTGCGCGAGCAGCTCGTCGCGCTCAACGCCGCGGGCGAGCACCGCAAGGCCCGCACCCTCTTCCCGCCCGCCTACGAGCCGTTCGACTACGACGGTCTCGGGCGATCGATCCACTCGCTCGCGTACCTGCGCGACGGCCGCCGACTCGCATGCATTGCCGGCGATGTCTTCGAGCTGCAGGCCGACAAGATCGTCCCGATCCCCGACGTCATGGGCTTCTCGCAGTCACCCGATCGCCGCTGGGTCGCGAAGGAGTACGCGGATCGCATCGACATCCACGAGACCTGGGACGGGTCACGCGTACGCAGCCTGCCATGCGAGATCCCCGACATCGCTTCCGCGGTGATCTCACCCGACGGCGACGCGATCCTGATCGCTGCGGAGACCGGCATCTTCTGGCTGACGGAACACGGGCCACAGCGCCTGCTCCCCACCGAGGAGCGCGACCGCGTCAGCTATCCGCACGCAGCGCTGTCACCGAACGGTCGCTTCGTCGCGATGGGCACGCAGGACACGCCGCACCTCGTGATCGATCGCAAGACAGGCCGACATCACAGATTCGATCCGCTGTCGTCGTACCCCCACTACGCGGCGTTCCATCACGATCGCCCCGAGGTCCTGCTGAGCTCGTGCCACGGCCTCTATGGCTCGGGCACGCTCAAGGTCGAGCTCGACGCGATGGTCGCCGGTAAGAACACGACCGCGGAACCACTCGATCAACGTGCGTGGGTGTACTGCGTTGCGACCACCACCACGGGCTACCTGCTCGGCGAACGCAGCGGCTACATCTGGGCCTACGACTTCGAGGGCGAGCAACAGTGGTACTGCTTCCTCGGCTCGACCCTGACCGCGATGGCGATCTCGCCGGATCGCACGAGGCTGCTCGTCGGTAGCTTTGCCGGCCTGATCGTCGAGCTCAGCCTCACCGAAACGGGCTCCGACCCGCGGTTGCTCACCGACGGGCCGGTCAAAGATCTCGCGCGGTGGGTGTTCTGGCAGAACCACCCGCCGCTGCTCTGGTAGTCAGTCGCGAGCGCGCATGAAGATCCGGATCATGTACCAGAACATCAGCGCGATCGAAGAGAACAGCTCGAGCGCGGCAGCGACGTGCGCCTCGGGGTGGTGGTGCGCCAGCACCTGCGACGTGTGATAGAGGATGTAGCCGCCGGCGAGCAGCACCATCGCCGCTGAGAACACCAGGCCGAGGTTGAAGCCGAACACCAGCGACAACACGACCAGCGTCATCGCCGCGCCACTCGCGACGAACAGCGCACTGCGCAGGAACGAGAAGTCCTTCTTCGAGAACACCACCGAGGCGGTCAAGGCACCGAACACGGCGAGCGTCATGAAGGCGGCATCGCGGATGATGTTCGGCTCGCCGCCACCGTTCGCGACGATCGACGCGGTCTTCCATTCGACGACCGCGAGGAGCGGCACGAAGATGACGGACTCGGCGAGCACGTAGAGGCCGAGCCCGAAGTACTGCGCCTTGCGCGACTTCGCGTGGGTGAACCGCTCCGCGAGGATCGACGCGCCGACGAACGCCGCGAGCACGACGCCCCAGTTCCACCGACCGCCGCGGGCGAACGACACGAACGGCTCGAGCAGCGCGCTTAGCGGCGCGATGTTCATGAACGACCACAGTAATCCCGCGAATGCGAGGATCGCGAGGAACAGCGTCTTGTAGGTCTTCTTGACGAAGTCGCGACGTGCGTCGCCATCTGCCGTCGCGACCGCACCCGCGATCTTGCCCTCGCGCGCGTCCTCGCTCGTGCCTTCCTTCTTCAAGGCAGCTTGCAGCTTCGCCTTCTGCTTCTCGGCTTTCTTCTGCAGCTTCGCCGCGATACCGCCGAGGGATGTTCCCTCGCTCGGTTTCGCCGCGTCACGTTGCTGCTGCTCGTAGGCAGCGACCTGCTGCTGATACTGCGCCGCGTACTGCGCCTGCTGATACGACGCCGCGTCGTAGTACTGCGGCTGGTGCGCCTGCGCGTAGGGATCGTTGCCCTGCGGTTGCTGCGTGTACTGCGTTTGCGCGTATGGATCGATCGGGTACCCCTGCTGTTGCTGGGTGTACTGCGCCTGCGCGGCATAGGTTTGCTGCTGCTGCTGCGCGAAGGCCTGCTGCTGCGCGTACGCTTCCTGCTGCGCCGCATACGCCTGCAGTTGCTGCGCGTACGCTGCGTAGTCCTGCTGCTGCTGCTGCGTGTACTGGGTCGCGTGGTCTGGTTGCTGCGCGTGTTGGACGTACTGCGACGCGTGATCAGCCTGCTGCGCGTGCTGCGCATACAGCGGGTAGTCCGGCACCACCGCGGCCTGGGGAGCCGGCGGTACCGCGGGCTCGGCCGAGTTGTACGCGTGATACGCCTGCGCGTGATACTGCGGCCCCGTCGCGGACTCGTACTCGCCCACGTACGACGCCATGTTGTACGAGTGCGGCTTTGTCGGGTCGTTGAACAGCGGCTGATGCGTCGCCTTCAGGTTGCGCGTCGCCGGTGGTGGCGTCGATCCCTTCGCGCGGCGCGGCGCGATGTTCGCGTTCGTGCGCGGCACCTGCTGGCCGTACTGCGCGGCGAGCGCGACGTACGGATCTTCGGTGTACTGCTGCACCTGCTGCTGCTGCGCACTTGCCTGCTGCACGTAGTCCGGTTGGACATGCACCTGATGTTGATCAGGCGCCGAGCCGCGCGCGGCCGGTTGCTGTTGAAGCAGGTGAGCGTACGGCTCCGCACCCCACGGAACTTGGGAGATCTCGGTCTTGTCGACCTGCCAGCCGAGCTGGGTCTTCGCGAGCGTCGTCTTCTTGGGTTCGTTCACGATGATTCTCCGGTGCGAGTGAGGTGCGGTTGGGTGATCAGCGGACGATGAGGTAGACGAACAACGCCAGACCCGCGGCAATGCCGAGCAGGCCGAACGTCCCCTGATACGCCGCGAGCTTCTGGCGGATCGCCTGACCGCGCGCCATCGCCACCGCGTTACCGCGCAGCGTCCAGTGCGTGATCAACCCGAAGCCGAGCAGGAAGCCGAGCACCATCTCGAGCGCACTGACCAGCGTCAGCAGCAGCATGAAGATCGGGTTCGTCCCGAACATGCCGAGGTGGAGCAGGACCGAGATGACCTGCCACGTACCCCAGAAGAACAGGACGACCCCGATCCACCCCTGGTAGACGGAGAGCTTGTCGATCAGCTTCGCGGCGTCTGGGCGACGCGCGATGATCAGACCCGAAGCAGCGAGAATTCCGGCAGCAATAATGAGAAGAGCGTCGAGCATGGAGCCTCCGTTGAATGTGTTGCCCGCATAGAGCAACCGGAGGGCCACCTGTAAGCCCTTGTGTTTTCTCGGGTCTCAGTCATCATGCCTACGCAAGATCTTGCGTGATCAAGCAATGAAGACGCAGACCACCGTCAAGGGCGACACCGTTCTCCACGCGCGAACGACGCTGGTGTTCTATCACCGCGACGGCGCGATGGTGGCGCAGCTCGATAAGGGCAAGCCGCTCGTGGTGGGCCGCACGGCACCGGCCGACATCGAGATCCCGGATCCCGGGCTGTCGCGGCGCCACGCCTCGTTCACCTGGGACGACCTCGGTGTGTGGATCGAAGACCTGAACAGTACCAACGGCACCAAGAAGAACGGCGAGCGCGTGACGCGCACGTTGATCACGCCGATCGACGAGATCTCGATCGGTCCGGTGCGTGTCTCGATCCACATCCTGTCGTCGATGGACGAGCAGCTGCGCGGCTTCGACGGCCACGATCGCTTCGTCAGCTTGCTCGAGGACGAGATCACGCGCGCGCGTCAGTTTCAGCGGCCGCTCGCGCTGATGATGATCACGGGACCGCAGGGCAAAGAGGGCCACGTGTCGCGGTGGGCGAGTCGGTTGCGTCCACGCTTGCGCCCGGTGGATCGCGTCGGCATCTATGGTCCGTCGGCGGTGATGGTGATGCTGCCCGAGCCCTCGCAGGAGATGTTGCACGCCCTCGCGAGCGAGCTCGCCGGTGATGGGACGCTGTCCTGCGGCGTGGTGTTGTTTCCCAACGACGGCCAGTCCGGTGAGGAGTTGATCGCCTCGCTGCGCTCGCGGCGCGTCGATCCCACGACGCTCGGGCCCGCCGACGTCACGCCGATCGTCGCGAAGACCACCGCGATGAAGAGTGTGATGACCACGGTCAAGCGGCTCTCGCAGTCGACGATCGCGGTGCTCCTCCACGGCGAGACCGGCTCGGGCAAGGAGGTGATCGCACGCGCGATCCACGACGGTGGCCCACGCAGGAAGCAGGTCATGCGCTGCATCAACTGCGCGGCGATTCCGGGGACGTTGATCGAGAGCGTGCTGTTCGGCCACGAGCAGGGCTCGTTCACCGGGGCCGACAAGTCCGCGCCCGGCATGTTCGAGCAGGCGCACGCCGGCACGATCCTGCTCGACGAGATCGGCGAGCTCGCCGCGGGCGCACAGGCGGCGTTGTTGCGCGTGCTCGAGACCAAGCGGCTGATGCGGGTCGGCGGCAACAAGGAGATCGAGGTCGACGTCCGCGTGATCGCAGCGACGCACAGAAACCTCGAGGCGATGGTGCAGGCCGGGCAGTTCCGCCAGGATCTGCTGTACCGGCTCAACACGATGACGCTGCAGATCCCACCGCTGCGCGAGCGCGTCGACGAGATCCGTCCGCTCGCCGAACGCTTCCTCAAGGAGGCACGCGCGCAATCGGGGAGCGAAGTGAAGGCGATCGATCCGTCCGCGATGGCTGCGCTCGAGGCGTACGCGTGGCCGGGCAACGTGCGCGAGCTTCGCAACGCGATCGAACGCGCGGTCGTGCTCGCCGAGGGCAAGGCGATCACGCTCGATGATCTCGCCGATCGGATTCGCCAGCGCAGCCTGCCGGCCGCGGAGCCCGACGCGAGTGGCGAGCTGCCCACCGACTACAAGGATCACCTCCGCAAGTACGAGGCCGAGCTGATCCTGCGTGCGCTCCACAAGCACAACGGCAACCAGACCGAGACCGCGAAGGCGTTGAACCTTCCGCTCCGCACCCTGGTGCACAAGATCCAGACCTACGGCATCAAGAAGAAGTTCGACCGCTGATTGGGGTCACGCTCCTGGGTGCCAAGCATCCGATATTGTTGGGTGTCTGCGGCAAAACGTACAAACCCGCTAAACTGGCTCCAATTGGCACCTGCTGGCCTTGTAGGCGGTTTGTACGTTTCCGGATATACGCAGAATGATCACGAGCACGTAGGGGGGTGGAGCGTGACCCCAATGACCTCGATCAGGGTGTTCTGCGTAATCGCGCAACTCGTTGCGTAGTTCCGATCAGTAGTTTTAGGTGGTTGGAGTGGCTCGCGGGTTGCCTTTATGGGCTGTCCTGATGAAGACCTCCTTGCTTGCTCTGCTCGTCGTCGGTTGTGGTGCGCCGCTTGTCGAAGACAAGGGCACGATGCCCGAGACCCGCGTCGTCATCAAAGCCACGATGCCGGCGACCGCTCCCGCGACCGCGCCGGCAGCACCGGTCGTCGTGCCGACCACGCGCGTTCGCTTCCTCACCACCACGGTCCTGAAGAAGGAGCCGCGCGCGGATGCCGCGAAGGTCGGCGTCATTCGCAAGGATGCGGTCGCGGTGCGTGCAAGTGAAGCGACCGGCGCCGGCTGCAAGAACGATCGCTGGGTCGAGGTCGCGCCGCGCGGCTGGGCGTGCGAGACGGCGATCGAAGTGACGACCGACGAGGCAACCAAAGCCGCGCCGATCTCGTTCGATGCTCCAGAGGACAACAAGCCGCTGGTGCCCGGCATCTACGGCGTTGTCCGCGGTGCGGATGTCTCGACCTCGGTGCGCGTCGTCGGCGGCACCACGATCGAGGGTGTGCGGCACGTGATCACGTCGAGCGGCACCACGGTGCCGGCGTCATCGGTAGCGTACTTCTCGCCGTCGAAGTTCCGCGGCGTCACCGTCGACAAGATCCTGCCCGCGTGGATTCGCAACCGCAGCGATGCGCGCAAGCCGGTGGTCACCGTCGACGACAAGGGCAAGCGCAACGGCGAGCTCGCGCCGCGGACCATCGTTTCGATCCTCGAGGAGTCCGACGACGGCAAGCGCGTGCGCGTGACCGACACGGCGTGGATCTCGCGCAAGGACGTTCGCGTCGCCTCGATCACGGAACCGCCCCCGGGTACCGGCGCAACCGAGAAGTGGTTCGATATCGATCGCGACGAGCAAGTCCTGGTCGCATACGAGGGGAAGCAGCCGGTCTACGCGACGATGGTCTCGACGGGAAAGTGGAAGCACGCGACCCCGACGGTGATCGCACGTGTCGGCAGCAAGCTGCTGTCCGCGTCGATGAACAACAACCGTGGCGACGAGCAGTACGCGGTCGCGGACGTGCCGTGGACGATGTACTACGACAACAGCTACGCGCTGCACACGTCGTACTGGCACGACGGCTTCGGCGGTCCGCGCAGTCACGGCTGCATCAACCTGGCGCCGCGCGATGCGCGCGCGCTCTATCAGTGGTCGTCGCCCGACATCCCCGCGGGATGGATCGCGGTCTACGGCGACGAGGACAACCCGGGTTCGCTGGTCCGCGTGCACTCGCGCGAGATGCCCGAGCCGACGTTCCGTGGCTACGCGAAGACGTTGCGAGATCGCAGCGTGGTGGCGGCGACCGAATAAGCAGTATGGTCGCGCGATGCGACTAATGCTCCTCGTGGCGCTGCTCGCGGCGTGTCCCGCGAAGTCTCAAACGCCCACCATACCGGTGCTGCCCGACGACAAACCGGTCGAGGCGCCGCCCGTGAAACCCATCGTGAAGCCCGAGACGTGGGCCGGCACGATCGTGTTGCCCGGAGAGCTGGTCGACATCGTCGTCCACTTTGCCCAGACCGGTGATGAATGGAGCGCCACGCTCGACGTGCCGAGCGGCAAGGTCACCGGCTTCGCGCTGACCGAAGTGGCCTACACCACCGACGAGATCCGCTTCACGATCAGCAAGCCGGACCCGCGCACCAACGAGCTCTACGCGTTCAAGCGCGATGGTTCGGCGGCTCAGGGACGCGCGTTGATCGCGGGCCAGCCGTTCTACACGAAGCTGATGCGGCTCGCCGACGGGCAGCCACCGCTGTCGGTGATCTCGCGCCCGCAGACCCCGAAGCCACCGTTCCCGTACACCACGAAGGAGGTCGAGATCGATGCGGCGAAGGATGCCAAGCTCGCCGGCACCCTGACGCTCCCCGAGGGCAAGGGACCATTTCCGGCGGTGCTGCTCGTCAGTGGCTCGGGTCAGCAGGATCGCGACGAGTCGATCTTCGGGCACAAGCCGTTCGCGCTCATCGCCGACAAGCTCGCGCGCGACGGCATCGCCACGCTGCGCACCGATGATCGTGGCGTCGGCAAGACCATCGGTCCGCTCGGCACGCTCGATACCGACATCGCCGATGCGAAGGCCGCGTTCGATTGGCTCGCGAAGCAGCCCGAGATCGACGGCAAGCGCGCCGGCATCCTCGGTCACAGCATCGGTGGGGTGATCGCACCGTTCGTCGCGACCAAGTCGAAGGTCGCGTTCATCGTCGGGCTCGCTGCCCCGGGCGTGTCGGGCGTCGAGCTGGTGCCGATGCAGATGGAGATCTCGCTGAAGTCGAGCCAGCTCCCTCCGGATGTCATCAAGGTGGTGATCGACGGTCAGCGCATGCTGGGCAAGGTCGTGGCCACCGGCAAGGAAGCCGATATCAAGGCCGCGTTCAAGAAGACGTCGGCCGATGCGATGAAGGCGCTCGGCAGGCCGGCCCTGACGGACGCCGAGATCGATGCGGGCTTCGAGGCGCGCAAGGCCGAGGTGATGAACCCGTGGACCATCAGCTTCTTCAAGACCGACCCTGCCGTCGCGTGGGTCAAGCTGCGCATCCCCGTGCTGCTGGTGACGGGTGACAAGGACACGCAGGTCCCCGCCGACGTCAACTTCGACAAGATCACGGCGGCGCTCAAGAAGGCCGGTAACAAGAGCTTCAAGACCGAGAAGCGAGTGGGGCTCAACCACCTGTCCCAGCACGCACCCACCGGCGGCCTCGACGAGTATGGCGAGATCGAGGAGACCTTCGACAAGGAGACCCTCGAGCTGGTCTCGAAGTGGGTGGTAGAGACCACCCGCAAACGCTAGGTTTAGGGCGTGCGCGCGGTTGGTCTCGCTCTTGTTCTGTTCGCGGGTTGCCAGTGCAGCTCGCAGCACGACGAGCGCGCGCGGCTGGCGGGGAAAGATCGCGACGACGACGAGCGTTGCGATCCGAAGGAGCCGAAGGTCTGCGTCGGCAACTCGCTGGTCGCATGCGAGCAGGATGGCTATCTCGGCCGCCGGCTACGCACCTGCAAGGACGGCTGCAAGAACAACCGCTGCGTCGCCACCTGCGACGACGACGCGAACAAGCTGATCTACCTGGTCGACGACCGGAACAACTTCCTGTCGTACGACCCGCGCAAGAACGGCGACCCATTCCGGTTGATCGGCAACCTCAACTGCGGTGACTACACGTCGCCGTTCTCGATGTCGGTCGATCGGCAAGGCACGGCCTGGGTCGGGTACCAGAGCGGCGAGGTCTACAAGGTCGACATTCACACCGCGAAGTGCGAGCCCTCCGGGTTCGTGGTCGGCTCGGCCGGTTCGCGCACGTTCGGGATGGGATTTGCCACGGACGACTCGAGCGCGAAGACCGAGAAGCTGTACCTGTCTGGCGAGTTCGGTCAGACCTTGTCGGCGATCGACACCAGCAAGACGCCACCCACCCCGGCGTCGGTCGGGCGGATCAGCGCGACGGAAGGCCGCAACCCCGAGCTCACCGGCACCAGCGAGGGCAAGCTGTTCGGGTTCTTCCCCGTCGACTACGGCACCTCGTTCATCCAGGAGATCGACAAGAAGTCCGGCGGCCCCACCGGCCAGAAGTGGAACGTCGGCGATATCGGTTCGATCAGCGCCTGGGCATTCGCGCAATGGGGCGGCTCGTTCTTCGTGTTCGTCACCGTCGGTAGCAATCCGATGGTCTACGCGGTCAATCGGCAGACCCGGGAATCGAAGGTCGTGATGGGCACGATCCCGTACCGGGTGACCGGTGCCGGCGTCTCGACCTGCGCTCCCGAGCGCGATGGCGCGCAAGGCCCCTGATCTGCGTTACGCTGGGCACGGGTGACTAGTTCGCGGTTCGAGATACGTCGGACCCTCGGTGAGGGTGGCATGGGCGTGGTCTACGAGGCGCGCGATGGTGAGCGCGACATGCTCGTGGCGCTCAAGACGCTGCGGTCGATGGACGCGAATCTGCTCTATCACTTCAAGAACGAGTTCCGCGCGCTCGCCGATCTGTCGCATCCGAACCTGTGCTCGCTCTACGAGCTGTTCCAGTCCGAAGGCCACTGGTTCTTCACGATGGAGGTCGTCGACGGCACGGACTTCATGTCGTTCATCAAGAAGCGCGACACCACCGCGAAGTTCGAACCCTCGCTCGCGGCCGGGACCGAACCCAAGGGCACGCTCGTCGAGTTCGGCGCCGGTCGCGGCAACTCGGGCACGATGCTCGAGTTCGTCAACTCCTCGTCCGGCTCGGGAACGCTCCCCGTACAGCAGGACGGTTCTCGGGACGATGTCCCGAACCCACGTCCGACGACAGATCCGTCGGTGCTCGCGTTCGACGAACCGCGGCTGCGCGATGCACTCGCCCAGCTCGCCTCCGGACTCAACGCTCTCCACGACGCCGGCAAGGTCCATCGCGACATCAAGCCCGGCAACATCCTGGTCACCAAGGAAGGCCGGGTCGTGATCATGGACTTCGGGCTGATCGCCGACGAAGCGATCCTCGCCGAGCTCGAGGCCACGGGCACGATCGCCGGCACGCCCACGTTCATGGCACCGGAGCAGGGCATGCCCGGCGCCGCCGTCGGACCGTCGGCCGATTGGTACGCGGTCGGCGTGATGATGTACCAGATCCTCACGCAGCGGCTGCCCTTCAAGGGCGAGACCGTGTGGGAGCTGATCGAAGCGAAGAAGACGCTGCCCCCCGCACCGAGCCTGCTGGCGTTCGGCGTGCCGCTCGATCTCGCGGAGCTCTGCCATCGTTTGCTGTCACCAGACCCCGCGTCGCGCCCGACTGGTGACGAGGTGCTGCGCCTCCTCGGCTCGCGCGCGTCGACGCCGATGATCGGAACTTCGTCAGCCCAGGACGTGTTCGTCGGTCGTCGCACCGAGCTCGGGGTGCTGCACAACGCGCTCGCGGATGCGCGCCGTGGTCCGGTCACGGTGTTCGTGCAGGGTCCGTCCGGCCTCGGCAAGAGTGCGCTCGTGCGCCGCTTCCTTGACGAGGTTCACGGCACCGGTACGCTGGTGCTCAAGGGTCGCTGTTACGCCGCCGAGACCGTGTCGTACAAGGCGTTCGACGGCATGTTCGATGCGTTGTCGCGCCATCTGGTGACGATGGATCCGTACCGGGTGATGGAGATGTTCCCGCAGTCGACGATGCTCGCGGCGCGGCTGTTCCCGACGCTGCGGCGCGTGCCGGTATTCGCGAACGCGGTCACCCACGATCCGAACGTCAGTGCGATGGAGCTGCGAAGCCGCGCGTTCACCTCCGTCGTCGAGCTGCTCGGCCGCGTCGCCGCGATGCAGCCGCTGGTGCTGTTCGTCGACGATCTCCAGTGGGCGGATCCCGACAGCTTCTTGTTGTTGCGCGAGCTGTTGAATCCCGCGGTCGCACCGCCGCTGGTGTTCGTGGCGTCGATCCGCACCGGCGAGTCCACGAGCGATCTCCCCGCGGACACCGCGAAGCAGGCCGGGATCCAGCCACGCGTGATCGACGTCGGACCGTTGCCGCCCGACGACGCGATGTTCCTCGTCGATCGGTTGTTACCGCGCGATGGCTTCACCGATGCGCGCCGGCAGGCGATCGCCCGAGAGGCCGGTGGGCATCCGCTGTTCCTCGCCGAGCTCGCTCACCACCTCGCGCTCCACGCGAACTCGGATCTCGCATCGACCACGCAGCTCGACGAGGCGCTGTGGCAACGCGCGATGGCGCTCGAACCCGGGACCCGCCATCTCCTCCAGATCATCGCGGTCGCCGGTAGCCCGATCGATCTGCGCGTCGCCTCCGATGCATCGGAGCTGTCGCCCACCCGTTCTGCGCCGCTGATCAACGCGCTGCGCGCCGCACGCTTCGTCAAGACCTCGGGTGGTGGAAGCCTCGTCGAGCCGTATCACGATCGCGTGCGCGAAGCGGTGGTGTCGCGGCTCGAGCCGTCGCAGTTCGCCGTGGTGTCGTCGCATGTCGCGCACGCGATGATCCGCGCCGGTCTCGCCGAGTCGTCGCCGGAGCAAGTCGTCCGCCACTTGTTCGCCGCCGGCGACACCTCGCGCGGTCGCGATCTCGCGGAGAAGGCTGCCGCGAAGGCCCTCGCCTCCCTCGCCTTCGATCGCGCCGCGGAGTTCCTGCGCAACGCCCTCAACGCCGGGCCGCGTGATGCCGCGCATGCCCGCGCGCTCTACCTCCAGCTCGCCGAAGCGCTCGCCTCCGCCGGTCGTGGTGGTGAGGCAGCCGACAGCTACCTCGCCGCTGCGAAGGTCACCACCGACCCGAGCGATCAGCTCGATTGCCGCCGTCACGCCGCCGATCAGCTCCTGGTCTCGGGCCACGTCGACCGCGGCTTGTCGGAGCTCCGCGATGTCCTCGCGCAGCTCGGCGAGCGGGTGCCCGAGACGCCGAACGAAGCCCTCGCCTCGCTCGAAGCCAACCGCGCTCACACCGATGCGCAGCCGATCGCGTTGTCGGGGACGCCGTCTGCTCCGCTGTTGCGCTTGCTCGACGTCTATCAGTCCACCTCGCTCGGGCTCGTCCTCGTCGACAACGTGCGCGGTGCCGACTTCCAGGCACGCGCGGTCAGGCTCGCGATGCAGAGCGGCGATCCTCGCCGGTGCATCCGATCACTGGTCTTCGAAGCCATCTATCGCGCGCAGGAATCCGACGCCGGGCGCACGCGAGCGATCGAGCTGATGCGCGGCGCGAACTGGATCGCGCAACAGACGCTGCCCGACGATCCGTGGGCGCGGGCGTACTTCTCGCTCGGCGAGGCCTTCATCGCCTACTACTACGGCAAGTTCCGGCGCGCGGTCGAGCTGTTCAAGGACTGCGATCAGCGGTTCCGGACGCTGTCGGGCGTCGCGTGGGAACAGAACACGATCCGGATCCATCGCCTGCGCGCCACCGATTACCAAGGTGCGTGGGGCGAGCTACGCGCGCTCTACGACGAGTACATGCGCGATGCGCAGCGCCGCGACGATCGCTACGTCGGTGCGTCGCTGACGCGCTGGTTCAACGTGCTGTGGCTCGCGCATGATCGCCCCGACCTCGCCGGCGCCGATCTGGATCGGAGCCAGTGGACGGCGCCCGCCGAGGGCAAGTACCACCTGCAGCACTTCCTCGAGCTGCGCGCGCGGGTCGAGCTCGCGCTGTATCGCGGCGACGGTGCCGCGCAGGGCAGCTGGGCGCGGCCAGGTCTCGCGGCGGCCGAGGGTGCGTATCTGCTGCGCATCCAGATCGCGCGCGCGATCGCGGATTGGCTCCTCGGTCGCCTCGCCGCGTGTGAAGGCAACATCGCCGAGACCGAGCACCGCGCATCGCTCCTCGACGCGCAGCAGATCAACTACTGCGGGATCTGGAGCGGCCTGCTCACCGGTGCGGCGATCGCGCAGCGGGGGGATCGCAAGCAGGCGATCGAACGCCTCGAGCTCACGGCCGAGCTCGCCGACGTCAACGACTTCCCGCTGTGCGCCACGATCGCGCGGTTGCGAGCCGCGCAGCTGCGTCACGATCGCGAAGGCATCGACGCCGCTCTCGCGTGGATGACCGGGCAGGACATTCGAGATCCGCTGCGGATGGCCGAGGTGTTCGCGCCCGGCTTCCCTAGCTGACCCGCGCCGACCAGATCGGCACCGTCCACACCGCGAAGCCATCGGGGCTCTGGATGCACTCGATCGTCGCGTCGAAGTAGTCACGCGCCTCGGCCTCGGGGATCCCGAGCGCCTTCGCGGTCGGCTCGGTGTAACCGTCGCGCCACGCCGTGAAGATCGCGGCGAACGTCGGCCGCGGCGTGTGGACCGTGTCGACGTGCGCGTAGAATACGTCGATGTCCTCGAGTGGTAGCGCCCGCAGGTGCTGGAAGATCGAGCGCCCGATGTGCAGGTCGACGTTTGTCGCCTTCGAGTACGCGCGCGGCGCGGCGTGCCAGAAGTAGCCGACATCGCGGCGCGTCGGCGACGCGTGGATCATGTCGTAGTCCTCGGCGATCACGTGGAGCCAGCCGCCGCGCCGGGCGACCCGGGTCATCTCGGCGAGCACGCGCTCCGGTGTCGGGATCGATTGCACGACATGCCGGCACACCACGAGATCGAAGGAGTGCGCCTCGAACGGCAGCTCGAATGCATCCGCGGCCTGGAACGTCACGCGCCCACCGAACTGCGCGGTCTTGGCCCGGCCGAGCTCGAGGTGGGACTCGATCAAGTCGACTCCCGTGATCTGGGCGTCCGGAAACAGCTCGGCCATCCGTGCGGTGATCTCCCCGGTGCCGCACCCGAGGTCGAGGACCGTCCTCGGCTGGTAGCGACGCATCAGCGCGATTTCCTGGGGCCAGATCGCGTCGGCCTGCGCCGCGAGATTGCGGACCATCGACTCGTCGGCCATCTCTCGCGACTGCGGATTTCGACCTACATCGTACCGATCTGACATCGTGCGAATGCTACCCCACCCGTGCCTCATCGGTTTCGCAGACGGGCCGAGTCGGTTTGCATGTCGAACTTCCGCGAGACGAACTGGTTCAAGCGGGGCGAGTTGGTGGACGAGACGGCGCTGATCGAAGTCGAAGGCAACGAGGAGCGACCGCTCGAGGACCGCTATCTCGACCAGGGCACCACGTCGAACGTCGACTCGGTGACTTATGGAATTCACACGGGTGAGACGACTCGCATTCCGCCGGTGAAGTTCCGGTTCGATGCCGCGCCCGATCTCGCGAGCCCCGATCCCAGGTTCGCCAGCTCGGTGATCGCGGTGGATCCGCAGTCGGCACCCGATCTCCAGGCGATGGTCCGCGAGCTCAAGGCTCGCAATCGCACGATCCTGGCTGCCATCGGTGCAGCGGCCCTCGTCGTCGCCGCGTTCGTCGCCGTCATCGCCTGATCGACTCCCTGATCGACGTGTTATGACGACTGCCCCGTGGGGCCCTGGCTGAAACGCAACGCGTGGCTGATCGGGATCGCCTGCGCGTACCTCTACATCTTTCCGCACTTCCCGAAGACCAAGAACGCGAACGAGCTGCCGCGCGTCTACCTCGTCAAGGCGATGGTCGACGACCACACCTTCGCGATCGACCACGGCGTCAAGCGCTGGGGCAAGACGCCGGATGTCGCCGATGCCGGCGGTCACTCGTACTCGAACAAGGCTCCCGGCTCGTCGATGCTGGTCGCACCCGTCTACGCGATCATCTCGCTGTTCGGCGAACCGAGCCTCGATTTCACGGTGTGGCTGTGTCGGATCGTCGCCGGCGTGATCCCGACGCTGCTGTTCCTGCGCCTGCTCTCGGACTTCCTCCGTCGCTACGCCGATGAGGATGTTGTCCGCGTCGTGGTGATCGCGTACGCGCTCGGCTCGATGGCGATGACGTTCTCGGTGATGTTCATCGCGCACCAGCTCTCGGCGGTCGTCGTCGGCGCGTGCTGGATCCTCGCGCTCGACTATGCAGAGAACAAGCGTGGCCTCCCCGCATTGATCGGGGCAGGTCTGCTCGCCGGGTGTGCGCCGCTGGTGGACTACCAGGCCGCGTTCGCGATCCCGGTGATCGCGATCCACGCGATCGTCACGCTGCGCGGTCGCACCGGAACAGACGCCCCCAAGGCGCCTCTCGGCTCGCTGGCGTACGCGCGGATCCTCGGCATCGCGGTCGCGGCGGCGGCGATCCCGATCGCGATCCTGCTCTGGTACCACCACGCCGCGTTCGGCTCGCCGCTGTGCACCGGCTACGACCCGGCGTGCGTCAAGACGCCGTGGGAAGGCCTGCAGAACCAAGGCTTCCTCGGGCTCTCGAGCTTCCGCCTGCACTCGTTCGTCGGCTCGACAGTGGCGCCTGACAACGGTCTCTTCACACTCGCACCGTGGCTGCTCCTCGCACTCCCCGGCGCGGTGCTGCTGTGGAAGCGTGACCGCGCGGCAACCATCACCTGCTCGACGGTCGCGATCATGTACCTCGTGTTCGTGTCGTCGCTCGCGATGTGGCGCGCGGGCTGGTCGGTCGGCCCTCGCTACATCACGGTGATGTTGCCGTTCCTGCTGCCGCTGGTCGCGACCGCGCTGCAGGCGTGGAAGGCCAGATGGTGGCTGTTCGGGATCGCGGCAGGGATGATCTTCGTCGGGATCGCGGTGTACTCGATCTCGTCAGCGACGTTCATCCCGTGGCCCGACGAGATGAACTATCAGGGCAAGCTCGAGCTCGTCCGCAATCCGTTCTACGAGATCTCGCTGAGGCTCCTCGCTGACGGTCGCGCCGCACCGAACGTGCTGACTGCCGTGATCGGCGACCACGGCCTGATCGGCATCCTCCCCTACCTCACGCTCGTGTTCGGGCTCACCGGCGTCGCGCTTCGTCGAGTCGCGGGATGGAAACCCCTTGTGCTCGGAGTCGGCGTCGGGGTCGTGCTGCTCGTCCTCTACTCGCAGTTTCCAGCGACCGCCCACGCCGACGAGCTGTTCGTTCGCATCGTGCGCTTCATGACGTGAGACGCCGCGCGACAGCGTGCGACGTCGAAACACTTGTAGAGCGCGCATCGCGAGTTGCGAGATCGCGCTTGCCGATCGAGCTCGTCTCCCTTAGACAGTGGGTCCGATGCTGATCCGTTTCCTCCTGTTCCAGATACGTCTGGTGGCTTGATCGCGTAGCTCTGTTGCTTCGCGAGCTGCCACCGCTTTGGAAGAAGGTGGAGTCGTGGCTCGCAAAGATCTCGGACCGTCATCGAAG
>JBBQJJ010000038.1:0-33988 GCA_038325805.1 Haliangiales bacterium | reverse complement strand
GCTCGCCGACGAAGCCGCGGGTCTGCGCGTCCTTCGCCGACAGGTCCTGGCCGGCGGCGAACTTCTTGCCGACGTAGTCGAACGCGACGAGCGAGCGCGGAGCGAGCCCGGTGGCGAGCCGCTTCGCCGTGGCGCGGACGGCCGCTTCGGTGAGATAGGGCACGACGCCCTCCCAGATCACGAGCGCGGGCTCGTGTGTCGAGAACCCGTTCGCGGCGAGCCGCTCGATCGGGTCTTCTCGCTCGAAGTTGCACGACACGTAGGTCGCGGCATCGATCGGATAGCCGGCGAGCGAGGCGAGCTTTTCGCGCTTCGTCTCCTGGGTGGCCGGATGATCGACCTCGAAGAACGTCACGCCGGCACGCGGCAATCGTGCGGCGCGCGTGTCGTACCCGGCACCGAGGATGACCACCTGACGAGTGCTGAGGCGGTCGACGGCGGTGCCGACGAGGCGGTCGAGGTACGCGACGCGCAGGGCGAGCCACAGCTCCATATACGAGAAGCGCGCGTCGAGGCGTTTCGCGATCTCTTCGCCCTCCGCACCGGCGATCGCGGGAGCCCACGGGTCGACGAACAACGGTTGCTTCCATCTGCCGACGCGCGCGCGATACGCACACACCATCAACGCGGTCTTCGATGCAGCGGTCGTGACATCCACGCGCGCTTGATAACACAGTCGTTTTTACAGCCGGGTTACCTCTCGCGACGATGCAGGATCAGCGAGTCATTTCCGACGATCCAGAACGACGCGCCGAGGCCTCCGATCCCGAAGATCGACGCTGCGGCACCAGCCGGCGACTCCACAGACCACGCCGAGCCATCGTAGTGCCCGACATCATTTTGCCCAGCCGCCCACAGGTTGGTCGGCGAGATCCCGTAAAAGCCGCGGAACACCGTGCCTGTCGTGGTCGCGACCGGCGTCCAGGTGGTGTTGGCGAACCGGAACGTCTGCGAGAACCCGGAGACCCAGGTCTCGCCGGGGAATGCGGCGATGCCGAAGTACGTCGCGCCGCCGCCGGCATCGATCCCGGTCTCCCACGTGCCGGTGAAGTGGTCGATCTTTGCCGACTCGCCGGTGACCCAGATGTCATTTGCCGCGATGCCGGCGATCGCGAACACCGTGCCCGGGAGGTTCCTCGACGAGAACTGCTGCCCGTTCCAATGGACAACCTTGCCACCGGCGGTGATGTACACGTCGTCGCTGGCTGCGGCCCAGATCGCGCCGAAGTCCTCGCTGGTGAACGCGCCCTGCGGTGACCACACGTTGCCGTCGTAGTGCAGGAGCGTGCCTCCGTCGCCGGCTGCCCAGATGTCGTCGCGGGCGAGCCCGTAGACGCCACGCAGATCCTTCGTGGTTCCCGACGTCATCGCGGTCCACGTGTTGTTGGTGCGATGCAGGATCGTCCCGCCGCCGCCGACCGCGAACACGTTGTCGAGATCCGCGACCCAGACCGCGCTGAGCAGCGTTCCCGCGACCGGCGCCTCCTCGACACACCACGTGTCGGGCTCGCACGGATCGGCAGGCGCGTCGCCGGTGGTCGCGGGTCCGTCCACAGGTGTTCCATCATCCGGACCGTCAGGAACGTCGTCACCTGGTGTTGCTGACCCTCCGCCGCACCCTGTGCTCAGCATCAGCATCAGCGTTGCCAGGCCCCTCACGAGATCGATGCTACCGTGGCGTTGTGGGAATCACCAAGCGCATCCTGGAGGGTGCCCAGTCGGGCATCTCGCGCTTCACGTCCCTCGTGATCGCCGACGACGAACCGCTCAGCCACGTCGAGAGCGCCGCGCTGCAGGCCGAGCTCACCGCTCGCAAGGCGGCACGGCAACGCACGCCGAAGAAGCCGCTCGACAATCCGCTCGCGAAGCAGGCCACCTCGGATCCCGCCGCTCGTGCGGCGCGCGAGAAGGCCGCTCGCGAACGCGGGGCTCGCGTGCACAAGGAGCGCGATGATCGCGCCGCGCGCCAGAAGGTCGCGAACGACGAGGCGTTCCGTCGCATGAAGGAGCAGGCGGCGAAGGGTGGTTCGTGGTCGTCGACCAGCTCGTCATCGTCATCGTCATCGTCATCGTCATCGTCGAGCTCGTCCTCATCGTCATCGACTGGCTCCGCTCGCTCGCCGCGTCCGGGCAGCAACGAAGCGCAGGTGCTCGAGTGGTACCGCGTGCTCGATCTTCAAGTCGGCGACGACATGCCCAAGATCAAGACGTCGTATCGCCAGCTGATGCGGAAGTATCACCCCGACATGCACGCTGGAAATCCGCAGAAGCAGAAGGCGGCGAACGAGCTGTCGATGCGCGTGACCACCGCGTACAACGGCCTCGTCTCGCACCTCGAGAAAACCAGATAGCGCGAGGCGGCCGGTCGAGGGAGGGGTCAATTACGGTGTGAGGTAGACCGTGATCACCTCTTTGTAGACCTTGCTGCGGTTACCGTGACCGTAGGCCGGATTGTCCTGGCACTTCTTGTAGTAGGTCCCGTGCTCGTTGAACGACTTGCACGCGTAGTCCTCCGCGAAGTCGCCACATGCGCCGGCGTACTTGAAGCCGCACTTGGTCAGCCCCGTGTTGCCATCGGGCTCCGCACAGTCGCGCTCGACGAGCCCACCCGTTTCTCCGGCGGCTTGATCGCTACCCGTGCATGCGTTCCAGTCGATGTCCTCCCCTTCGTCGGTGAAGAAGTTGCCGTAGAACGCACCCTCCTCGAGCGTCCAGCCGGCTCTCTCGTCAGCATCCGCGGTCAGCTTGTGGGTTGGACCGCGCAGCGAGATCGGGATCGGCACGTTCGAGGCGTTGACGCGCGCGAACAAGCACGCACTCACCCACCCTGCACCAACGTCGTCGACCGGGTGATCGAGCCAACGATCCGCGAGGCCGAGCTCGCCGAAGAACTCGTACGTCTCGCCCCCAGCAGTCGTGGCGACCAACGTGTTGCCTTCCTTGATGGCGCAACTGACGATGAACGACAGCACCTCGCGACCTTCATCCGTCTCGAGGAGCTCGTTCGCACCGACGTTGTTGAGCTCGAGCTTGTTGGCAGCGAGCTTGTTGGCAGCGAGCTTGTTGGCAGCGAGCTTGTTGGCGGCGAGCTTGTTGGCAGCGAGCTTGTTGGCGGCGAGCTTGTTGTTGACCACGACGGCCGAAGTCGATTCACCCGTGTCGACGTCGGTGTCTCCGTCGTCCATACCGGCACAACCCACAACCGAAAGACCTAGAAGGGCTACAGCGATTCGCATTAAGCCCAGGATTGCTCATCGAAGTTTTCTTAGCAAGTTCGCTATTTTGGCTCCGCTGTAGGGTCTGCGACCCACACTCCAGCAGGAAGTGGATAAGGCGCCCACCCTTCCACATCGAGCGCCGGACCATCGACAACCTGCCCTCGAATCGAGGCCTCGCTGTAGCCGATCGCCGTTTTGGTTCGGGCACTAAACGTCATCTCGCGAGCCAGCTGCACGACATCACCTCGATCGCGTGGTGTAACCGCCAATACGGAATCTGGTGCGGCCAATGCGATGACGAGTCCGAGCGCCAGACACGTTGTCGTCGCAGCGGTCACGTCGCCCGCATCGCCTTCGACGTAGACGACGATGACGGCAACCTCGGCAACCTCGGCGCACGCCTCTGGCGACACCGCTTGTTTTAGTGCCTCGAACAGCCCCCGTGCCGACGGGAAGCGCGCCGATGGCTCGGGTGCGAGTGCGCGGCCGATCGGCTCGTCGATCGCCGGATCGATATCGACCTTCGCCGATGGACGCGGCCTGGGACCGTGAACCTGGAGGTAGCTCTGGACGACGCCGGGTGCGCCGCCAAACGCGGGTTGCCCCGTGAGCATGTGATACGCGAGCAGGCCGAGCGCGTAGACATCGGTGCGTTGATCCACCGGCTGACCGCGCATCTGCTCGGGCGCCATCGCCGCCGGCGTGCCGAGCATGCTGCGCGACGACGTCAGGCCGGGGCCGGTCTGGTCGACGAGCTTGACCAGACCGAAGTCGAGCAGCACGGGGCGCAGCGAAGCGCCTTGGTGCGCGAGGATCACGTTCGAGGCTTTGACGTCGCGATGGACGAGGCCGGTATCGTGCGCGACTTGTAGTGCGTCGCACAGTGGACCGAGAATCTCGAGTACCTCTGTCGGTGGAATCGCCCCGCGCTCCTGAATGACGTCCCGGAGGCTCGGGCCGTGAATGTACTCGAGGACGAGGTATGGCCGGCCATCGCTGAGCGTGCCGTGGTCCATCGCGCTGACCACGTTGGGGTGTTGCAGGCGCTGGATCGCGTCGAGCTCGCGCTGGAACCGCGTCAGCGCGTCGATCGAGCGCACCAGCTCGAGGTGCAGGACCTTGACGGCGCAGTGCGTGCTGTCGGCCTCCCGAAGCGCCGACCACACCTGGCCGAAGCCACCCTCTCCGATCATCCGGTCGAGCCGGAAACCAGGGATCGTCGGAGCCTCGGATTCCAAGGCTACTTGATTACCATCGGAGGCGAGGGTCCGTCTCACTCCTCCCGTGGCATCGGTGAGCACCTCCACGTCCCCTGACTCGACCGCCCGCCGGATTCGTGGATGGGAGCGGATGTAGTCACAGCTCGGAGCGGCGCGCCCAGATCGGGTGCAAGCGCGCGACCTCACGCATGTGATCGCGTAGCTGCGGATCGAGGTGACCGTCGCGGATCGCGAGGTGAACGAGCTCGAGGCGTAGCTCGTTAGGTAGATCTTCGGTACCTGCGAGTGCGCGCTGCCAGGTGTCGTGCGGGGCGCGATCGCGAACGCAGGCGAGCACGGCCAGGGTCTGGCGATCGGAGTCGGGCAACTCCTCGTTCTCGAGGAGAGCGAGGATGGAGGAGAGCTCCTCGCGATCTCCCTTCGCCGCGAGCACGCGCGAGAGCAGGACGAGATCCAGCTTGGAGTCGCCCTCACCGTGACCGCGCTGGATCGCGAGGCTTCGACGCGCGAGCTGGAGGGCCTCGTCGAGCGCGCCTTGCCACAGCCGATCCTCGGCGAGGTTGTACGTGCCGATCCGCTCGAGCGAGGCCTGGCCGTTCTCGCGAGCGACCTGGATGACGATGCGGAGATCCTCCGCGTTCTGATCGATCTCGCCGCGCTTGCTCCACAGCCACGCGCGGTTCGCGTGCGCCGCGCCGAAGTGCAGGCGATCGCCCGTACGCTCGCACAGCCGGATGACGTCGGCGAACACGGTCTCGGCCTCGTCGAGATCGCCGAGCTCGACGAGCGTGGGGCCGAGCAGCACGCCGGCGATCGTCTCGACCTCGGCGTCGCGATCGTGCGCGGCGCCCATCACGCGGCGGAGGTGGGGTGCCGCCTCGTCGAACTTCTGCAGGCGAAACAGGCTGCGCGCCTCGGCGAGCTCGACGTCGAGGGCGAGAACATCGGTCGCGCTGCCGAGCCGCTCGCGAGCGGCGGTCGCGGCGGTCGCGGAGGCATCGAACTCGTCGCCCCAGTCGTGCGCGGTGGCCTTCTGGATCAGCGCCTCGACCTCGAGCGTGCGATCGCCGAGGGCGCCGGCGATCGCGAGCACCTCGTCGAGATCGAGCAACGCATCGCGCACGCGCTGCAGGCGGTAGCGCGCGCGGGCACGACCGAGGAGGGCGCGGCCGCGCTCGAGATCCGGCTCATCTAGATTGCGCACCGCTCCCTGCCACGCTTGATCGGCATCGAGCGGGCGGTGCTCGCGATGGGCCCGCTCTCCGAGGATCGCGAACGCGGCGGCGGCGGCTCGGCGGTCACCGATCGCCTCGGCGTGGCGAGCGCTCCGCTCGGCGACCGCGGCATCGTCGTGCGGCTTGGTCTGCCAGTACGCGAGCGCGGCGGCGTGGAGGCCGCGACGAGCAGTCTCCTCGGTGGTGGTGTAGATGCCCTCCTCGAGGAGCGTCTGGCGGAACGACCAGCTATCGAGCCCGGCGACGAGCATCGAGCTCGCGACCAGCTCGCCGAGGCCGACGTCGAGATCGACGGTGGTGGTGGCGACGCCGCGCTGCTCGGCGATCTGGATGACACCGGCGAGCTCGTCCCGCGAGATGTCATCGCCGAGGATCGCGCAGACCCGGGCGAGCGAGACCAGCTCGTCGCTGATCCCCGCGAGCTCGCGCGCTGCGAGCCACGGACCGAGCGCGATCGGTGGGAGCGTGTCGAGCATCGCGGTGTCGAGCAAGTGCTCGCCGGTCGAGCGCGTGCGGATCGCGCCTCGATCGTGGAGCTCGCGCACGATCGCGGCGAGGTGCATCGGGTTGCCGCGTGCGATCTCGGCGATCTTCTTGACGGCGCGCAGCGACGGGTACTCGACGGGCCGCAGCAGCGCGGTGGTCATCGCCTCCGCACCCTCGGCGTCGAGCGGTGGGAGGACCAGGCGCATCCGTCGCTCGGCGCGCTGACCGAAGCCGGGGCGGCGTTGCTCGATGCGCGGCGAGGCGAAGCCGATGATCCATAGCGGCAGCGACTCGCCGCCCAGCGTGGCGTACTCGAGGGCGTCGAACAGCTCGTGCTCCGCGAGGTGCACCTCGTCGATGACGATCGCGAGGGGGCCCTGGCGAGCGGCCGCACGGAGCGCATCACCGACGGCGCGGACGATCGGGCCCTGCGGGTTGGCACCGACGATCTCCGCGAGCGCGCTGTGGCCGGGACGACCGGAGCCCGGCGAAGGAAGCGTGCCGGAGACCACACGGGCACCGAGCTCGGCGAGGCGCGGAGCGAGGGCGCGCGCGAGCACGGTCTTCCCGATGCCGGGATCGCCGACGATCAACGCGAGCCCGGGGCCGACACCGGAGAGCGCCGTGGCGGCCTCTGCGACGATGTCGGAGATCAGCGCGTCGCGACCGAACAGCTCGTCCACGGTCTGGTTGCCATCGTGGATCGTGACGAAGCCGGGCTGCTCCGCGGGACGGGTCGGCAGCTGCGTGATCGTGGCGAGCGTGCGGGTCAGCAGCAGGCCGGTCCACGCACCCGTGGGCAGCCACTCCTCGGGGTGATCGACGGAGGAGCCGATGAAGGTGAGGCTGGTGGGACCTTGGGTGACGATCACCCCATCGAGGTGCAGCGCGACGCGTGCGCCGGCTGCAACGAGATCGCGGGCGACGGCGATCGCGGTGCCGGCGGGATCGTTGTGCTCGATCCCGGCGACGCCACAGAGGATGCGGCGACCACGTTGCGACACGATCGCGACCTTCCTGGCAGTCATGGCGCCGATCAGCGCGCGATCGACCTTCGGGAACTCGGCCCACAGCAACACCACCGGCTGCTTGCCGCCGCCGATCCTCGACATCGAGTGTTGTGTGCGCTGGCTGCCATCGTCGCGGACCTCGCGCAATCGCGCTGCCACATGCTGCGCGCTCGGCGGGCGGCGATCCGGCAACTTGGCGAGGCAGTCGCGCGTCAATTCCTCGAGAGCGGGCGGGATGCTCGCGAGCGCGCTCAGCGGGGGCGGGCGCAGCGCGGCGTGGGCGCGTGACAGGACGGAGGCGTCACCGACGAACGGCAACCGCCCGCTACATAGTTCGTAAAGGATGCAGCCGAGGGCGTAGATGTCGGCGGCCGCGCGTGCGGTGGACGAGTCGAGGATCTGCTCCGGCGCCATGTACTCGATGGAGCCGACCTGACCGCGATTCGGGTCGGCGGGATCATCGGGGAGTCTGCGTGCGAGCCCGAGATCGAGGATGACGAGCGCACCGTCGGCGCGACGGACGATGTTGTCGGGCTTGAGATCACGATGTGCGTAGCTCGCATCGTGGATGCGGGCGAGGGCCTCCGCGATGTGGATGCCCAGCGCGATCACGTGATCGGTCCGCAGCAGGCCTGAAGCGATAATGTCACCGAGGTTCGTCCCCGAGACCCGCTCCATCTCGATCCAAGCGCGGCCGTCGGGCAGCACGCCATGGCCATGTAGGCGAGGGACCGCAGGAGCACCGATCTCACCGAGCGCCTCGGCCTCCCGAGCGATCTGTGCGCGCGCGAGGTCGTGACTCGCGCGTGCCACCTTGAGCACCGAGGCCTCGCCGGCCACCTGCCAGACCACCGCGAACCCACCCGCCCCGAGCGCGTGCTCCTCCAGCGGCTTGGACCATCCAGGCACCGGGCCGCTGTCGGGGATCGACGATGCCTCGACTGCACCACCGTGCTCGACACACGGCCGTCCCGACATCAAGCGCCGGTGACACGTGGTGCACCGAGCCACGACTCACTGTACCGAGTTAAATCTGCAGCGAGACAGACGTGATACGATTTTTAGCAGGTGTTCCAGAACGTCATCGAAGCGATGGTCGATGCTGTGCTGGTGGTTGACGGTGAGGGGCGGATCTCGGCCACGAACGAAGCCACCGCGCGGATCAGTGGCTTCACCGCCGAGCAGCTACGACTGATGCCGCTGATCAGCCTGTTGGTCGACGAGAGCGAGGGCATGCGCACCATCGTTCGCCGGCGGATCGAGCACGGCGAACCACTGCGGCGCGAGCAGTCGTCGTTCCTCGTCACGTCCCAGGGTCAGCGAATTCCCGTCTCGGTGACCGCATCCCCGGTGTTCGACGAAGGAGCGTTGAAGGGGATCGTGGTCGTCGTCCGTGACATTCGAGAGCTTCGCGAGTTGCTGGCAGCTCGCGACGAGGAGATCCGGCGACGCAAGCACGCCGAGGACGAGCTGCGCGCGCTCAATGCGTCGATCGAGGCCAAGCTCGACGAGACGCGTGGATCCTTGCTGCTCGCCGAGCGCCGCGCCACGTTGGGCACGCTCGCCGGTGGTGTCGGACACGAGCTGCGCAACATCGCCCAGATCCAGGTCGCTGCCGTCGACGAGCTCGCAGCCGCGCTCGAGGCGAACGAAGACATCCGAGCGCTGGCGAAGCAGATCCTGCCTGACCTCGAGCGCGTCGGCGAGCACATCACGCAGCACGGCCAGCGGCTGATGCAGCTGGCTCGCCCCGGTCCCGATCACGTGCAACCGCTCGACTTGAACCAGGTGGTGCGCGATGTCGTCGCGATGCTGCGTGGCGCCGGCAAGCTGTATCGCGTCGAGGTCATCACCGAGCTGTCGTCGGAGCCGATCTTGGTGACGGTCAACCGGATGCGCATCGAGCAGATCCTGGTGAACCTGGTCGTCAACGCGGTCGACGCGATCGGCAACGCGTCCGGCAAGATCACCGTCGACGTGCATCCTTCGGCTGATCGGGCGCGGGTGATCTGCCTGGTGCGAGATACGGGGTCCGGCATTCCGGACGACCACCTCGAGAAGATCTTCACGCCGTTCTTCACCACCAAGCCCGAGGACAAAGGCACCGGGCTCGGGCTGCCGGTGGCGCGCGAGATCGTCGGCACCTACGGCGGGACGTTGACCGCGGTCAGCGAACTCGGCACGGGCACGACGTTCACCTTCGATCTTCCCGCGACCTGAGTCAGGAACCGGGGATCAGCTCGATCGTGCCGTCGACGATCTTCTTGCCACGCAGCACGCGGTAATCGCTTCCCCACTGCTCGACGAGCAGCGTGTCCTCGCCCGGCGCGCCATACAGCCACCAGCGGCACCGCTCGACGTGACCGGTTGGTCGATCTTTCTTGAGCCCACCGAGGCCGCCGACATCGCCATAGAGCTGGCAGGTCGCGGCGCCGCGCTTGTCGAGCACGTAGCGGATCTCGCCGATCACGATCGCCTCGGGTGGATAGCCCGTGATCGGTGTCGACGTGTCTTGCTGCATCAAGCGAGTGGACGTCGCCGAGGCCCGCTCGATCCCCATCAGCAGCCAGTTGATCTCGCCGGCATCGACAACCCGGCCGGCGACCCACTTGTGGCCATCCTCGTCGTACTGGATCAGGCCCTCGCAGAGGAAGTCTCGAGGGCCCATGGTCAGCACGTCGTCGACGCGCAACTCGCGGATGGTGCGCTCGATCAGCCTGTCCTTGCCATCGGTCAGCAGCTTGCCGCCGCCACCTTTAGGCAGCTGTTTCTTCGTGTTCGTCATCGCGAGGCCCACGGCGGTGGCACCACCGAGGACCGTGATCACGACGAGCAAGATCCAGAGCACGCGCCGACTATTGCACGGATTGCACGGCGCGTTCCTTGACGCGACGCCGGGGGGAAGGCAAACGTACGCGGCACCGCAAGCCCATGCCCACGATGAACATCATCGAAGCGGTGCGCGATGCACTGCGAACGCAGATGCGGCTCGACCCGCGCGTGATCGTGCTCGGCGAGGACGTCGGCAAGTTCGGCGGCGTGTTCCGCGCGACCAGCGGACTCTACGAGGAGTTTGGATCGGACCGCGTGATCGACACGCCGCTCGCCGAGGCCGGCATCATCGGCACCGCGATCGGCATGGCGCTCTACGGCCTCCGCCCAGTCCCCGAGATCCAGTTCGGCGACTTCATCTTTCCGGCGTTCGATCAGATCGTGAACGAGCTCGCGAAGTTTCGGTATCGCTCGGGTGGCAACTACACGTGCCCGGTCGTGATCCGCACGCCGGTCGGCGGCGGCATCCGCGGCGGCCACTACCACTCGCAGTCACCCGAGGCGCTGTTCATCCACACGCCCGGCATCAAGGTGGTCGCGCCGTCGAACCCGTACGACGCGAAGGGTTTGCTCCTCGCGAGCATGCGCCAGAACGATCCGGTGCTGTTCATGGAGCCGAAGCGGATCTATCGCGCCAGCCGCGGGGACGTCCCCGAGGGTGACTACACGATCGAGCTCGGTCAGGCGAAGGTCGTCCGCGAAGGCGATCAGGTCACCGTCCTCGCGTGGAGTGGCATGACCTCGATCGCCGAGGAAGCGGCGACCAAGCTCGAGGGCGTCTCGGTCGAGGTGCTCGACCTGCGGACGCTGATGCCGTTCGACATCGAGGGGATCCTGGCGAGCGTCAAGAAGACCGGCCGCTGCGTGATCGTCCACGAGGCACCGCGCACGTGCGGCTTCGGCGCGGAGCTGATCGCATCGATCCAGGAGCGCGCGATCGAGTATCTCGAAGCGCCGATCATCCGCGTCACCGGTGCGGACACCCCGTTCCCGTATTCTCTCGAGCACGAGTACTTGCCAACCGCGGACCGCGTCATCGGCGCGATCCGCAAGACGCTGGAGTGGTAGATGGCGTTTGACTTCTACATGCCGGATATCGGTGAAGGCGTCGTCGAGGGCGAGATCGTCGCCTGGAAGGTCAAGGAAGGGGACACCGTCAAGCTCGACCAACCGATCGTCGAGGTGATGACCGACAAGGCGACGGTGGAGATTCCATCGCCGCGCGCCGGCACGATCCTCAAGCTCAACTACAAGGACGGCGACATCTGTCCGGTCGGCAAGATCCTCCTCGTGATCGAGGAGGTGGGTGGTACGTCTTCGCCGCCGAAGCCGCACGGCCACACGCCGGTCTCGGTGGCACAGCATGTGGCACCGCCCGTACCGGTCGCAGCACCGGGCATCCAGGTGATCGACGCGACGGCGTCGCGTTCCAAGGTGCTCGCTACACCGGCAACCCGTCGGCTCGCGCGTCAGCTCGGCGTCGAGCTCGGGCGCGTGCCCGCGACGGGCAAGCACGGTCGCGTGACAACCGACGACGTCAAGCAGTTCGGGACCACCGCGCTGGTTCCTGCGAAGACCCAACCCGCGCCCGTGTCCATCAAGCCGCAGCCGGGCTTCCTCGAGGAGCGCATCCCCCTGCGCGGCATGCGCAAGAAGATCGCGGAGGCGATGTCGCGCTCGGTCCACACCGCAGCGCACTTCACCTACGTCGAAGAGATCGACATGACCGAGCTGGTGCTCGTCCGCGACCGTGCGAAGTCACGCGCCGCGGATCGCGGCGTCAAGCTCACCTACCTGCCGTTCATCGTCAAGGCGGTGGTGTCGAGCCTCAAGAAGTGGCCGCAGCTCAACGCGTCTCTCGACGAGACCACGCAAGAGATCGTGCGGAAGAAGTACTACCACATCGGCATCGCGGCTCAGGGACCCGGCGGGCTGGTGGTCTCGACGGTGCGCGACGCCGACATGCGATCGATCTTCGATCTGTCGCGCGAGATCGATCGCCTCGGCGAGGCGGTCCGCAACAACACCGCGACGCGTGACGACTTGAGTGGGTCGACGTTCACGGTCAGCTCGCTCGGCAAGCTCGGTGGTGTCCTCGCCACGCCGATCATCAACTTCCCCGAGGTCGCCGTCCTGGGCGTCCACAAGATCGAGGAGAAGCCCGCGGTCAGGAACGGCCAGATCGTGATCCGGAACCTGATGAACCTGTCGATCTCGGTCGACCACCGGCTCGCGGATGGCTGGGACGGCGCGATGTTCCTCCAGGACGTCAAGTCGCTGCTGGAAGACCCCACGACCATGTTCATGGAGATGGTGTAGTCCGGAACGCCGGAAAGTTGCTCCGGGGCGGGGCGGATGCCTAGCCTCGACCATGCCCCGGCTCGCGCTGCGTCTTCTGTCCGTCCTCCCGTTGCTGGCGCTGGCCGGGTCCCAGGGCGCTCGCGCGGACGAGACCTCGGCGACCGACAAGCTACGGATCCTCTACTCGACCCGGTTCACGTTCACCGAGACCGGGGTTCCCCTGATCACGGTCGAGATCATGGGGAAGAAGAAGGAGGTCAAGCTCCGCGCGAGGGGCGGCATCGTGGTGTGGCCCGATGGCAACGGTGGTTCGGCGCTCGAGATCGACGGGAGCGAGACCTGGACGATCACCGCGGAGACGACCAAGCCGGCGGTGATCCAGGACTGGACGGTCGTCGACACGCTGCAGCCCGAGGACACCACCGGTGTCACGGCCGCGATCGCGCGGTGGAAGGAGCGCGGCTTCGATCCGAAGAGCTTCGACATCGGCACCGTGTTCGGCGTCGACGGTGAAGTGATCGACACGCGCGAGGTCCGGATCGCCATCGATCCCGTGGCAGCTGGCAAGGGCGCGGGACGCGCGACGGACCACGCGAAACGTTTTGGCGTGCGGACGGCGGTGCATCAGGAGATGGTGCGGCGACCGTCGGGGTTCGTGATCGGCAAGGCAGGCGGCACGCAGATCAAGAACGGCTCGGTGCTGTGGTTCCGCCCCAAGAAGCCGAGCGAGACGATCACCGTCGAGAACGTCCCGACCAACACCGGTGGCTCGCAGATGAATGTCGGCAGCGAGGATCGCCGCTACTGGGGCGCGGTCTACGTGACGCTCGATCAGGATGGGTCGCTGCTGGTAGCGAACGCGGTCCCCGAGGACAAGCTGCTCGCTGGCTTGGTGCCGGCCGAGATGTATCCCGACGCGCCGCAGTCGGCGCTCGAGGCTCAGGCGATCGCCGCGCGCACCGAGTTGCTGCAGAAGATCGGCCGCCGCAACCTCACCGATCCGTTCCTGCTGTGCTCGACGCAGCAATGTCAGGTCTACGCCGGTGCGGGCAAGGAGGATCCGCGGACGACGAAGGCGATCGAAACCACGCGCGGAGTGGTGCTGCTCCGCGACGGCGGTGGGCTCGTCGACATCCGCTACAGCGCGTCGTGCGGCGGCCACTCCGAGGACAACGATGCGATCTGGGGCGGTGATCCGGATCCGTCGCTGCGCGGCCGGATGGATGATCCGAAGGGGTCGATGACCAAGATCACCGAGGCGAACCTCGACGCGTTCCTCGATGCGAAGGAGAGCAGCGACGCGTGGTGCAGCAAGGGCAAGTTCGGCAAGGGCCGGTTCCGCTGGACCGAGAAGATGACGACGGCCGAGCTGACGACGCGGATCAGCACCGAGGTTCCAGAAGTCGGTCGGGTGAAGAACCTGGTCGCAAAACAGCGCGGCGTGTCGGGGCGGATCGGCGTGCTCACCGTCGTCGGTGACAAGGGCAGTGCGGACGTCACGGGCGATCTGCGGATTCGCCGGATGCTCGGCGGCCTCAAGTCGACCCTGTTCGAGATCAAGAAGGACGGCGACACGTTCTCGTTCCGCGGCGCAGGCTTCGGTCACGGCGTCGGGATGTGCCAGATGGGTGCGATCGGCATGGCGAACGCCGGCAAGTCGCACAAGCAGATCCTCGGCCACTACTACCGCGGCACGCATCTTCACAAGCTCTACTGAGAGGCGAGCCGGGACGAGCGGCGTCCTGTGTCGTGACACGCGCCGCCGGGCATGAATCCCCGTGATGTCGGGCTGATGTCGGCGTTCTCGCCGGGGAGCCGTATGACGGACCAGGAGGGATTGCTGATGAAGAAACTCTTGGTCTTGGTTTTCGCGTGCGTGGTCGGCTGTACCGGTAGTGGCACGGGCGACGACGATCCGGGTCGTCCCGGCGCCCCCGGCGATCCCGGCGACCCCGGCGATCCGACGGGCCCGATCGAGAGCTGCGTGGGTGGCAACAACTGTGTCTGCCCGGGTGCGGCGGAGTGCGGCCACGAGTGCTCCGAGGGCGCGCTCGAGTGTCACGTCCAGGGTTCGACCGGTCCGGTCGATGTCGTGTGCAACGACAACGCCGAATGTCACGTCGAGTGTCAGTCCGCGGAGTCGTGCGACGTCGCTTGCGGCGGTAGCACGCAGTGCCACGTGTCGTGCCCCGACGGCAACTGCGAGGTCACCAACTGCGTCGGCGACTGCGTGGTGTCGTGCGGCACCGACGGCGATGCCACGCTGACCGGCACGACTGCAACGTGCCCGTAACACGCATGTGAGATCGGGGAACGGGCACCGTGTGGTACTCCACGCGAATGCAGCTCCTCCCGACGACGATGGTCGGCTCGTATCCGCGCCCGCTGTGGTTCACGCATCAACTCGCCGGCAAGGACGTGCTCGAGGCGTTCAAGATCGCGGCGCACGCCGAGGCGTTTCACGATGCGACGCGCGTCGTGATCAAGGATCAGGAGGACGCTGGCCTCGACATCCTCACCGACGGCCAGATGTGGTTCGACGACTACCACATGGGGATCGGGTCGTTCCTCTGGTACTGGCTCGAGCGGACCAAAGGCTTCTCGAGCGAGAAGCTGCCGCATCCCGCGCGCGCGAAGGCGAAGGGTCGCGATGTCTGGGCGCTCGACGAAGCGGGTGGCGTCGCCGTCGATGGTCCGATCGAGCGTGGTCCGGTGCGGATGGCGATGATCTACCGCTGGGCACAGGCTCATACGCAGAGGCCGATCAAGGCGTGCATCGGTGCAGGTCCGGTCCAGCTGTCGACCCTCGCGCACTTTCGCGGCGGCCCGGTGAAGAACCGATACGAGCTCTCGAAGGCACTCGCGGACGTGTTCCGCGTCGAGATCGCCGAGGTCGTCGACTCGGGCTGCAAGCACGTCCAGCTCGAGGATCTCGGCGCGTGGATGCCGCACCTGTCGGGCGAGAAGGACTACGACTGGGTCAACGACATCGTCGATCGCACGATGGATGCGATCCCGCAGGGCATCGAGCGGTCGTGGCACTTCTGCATGGGCAACGCGTGGGGCAACAAACTCGAGGGCATGACCGCGGGCGGCTATCGCGAGATCCTGCCGCACTACCTCGCGGCGAAGGTCGAGGCCTACGTGCTCGACTTCGCGTGTCGCGAGATGGAGGACGCCGACCTGCTGCGCAAGCTGCCCGACGACAAGAAGGTGCACGCCGGCGTGATCGACGTCCGCACCCTCGAGATCGAGGCACCCGAGCAGGTCGCCGAGCGGATCCGGAAGGTGCTGAAGCACATCGACGCCGCGCGCGTCACGCTGACCACCGACTGCGGCCTCAAGCAACTGCCGCGCGTGTGCGCGATCATGAAGCTGCGCGCGCTGGTCGAGGGTGCGCGGATCGTGCGCCGCGAGCTGCGCTAGACAGTTTGCCTAGCCAACTCGGCTAGGCGATCGACGCCGTGAAATCACGCAACTAGCGGTCTTCTCGTCGGCGACGTGCGGCACATCGGCTGCACAAGTCGCGGCCATGAAAGCAGTCTTCGCCCTCAGCCTCTGCGCGAGCCTGACCACGCACGCCGACTCGTTCTCCTATCCTCCGCTGAAGCAGCTCGCCGATAGCCTCAACACCGCCTGGGTCCAGCAAGGCGGCGTGTGGTGGCTCTCGGATCAGGGCGAGGAGGGCCTGAAGCCGCCGCCGTGTCAGAAGATCGTCGACGACCTGGTCAAGACGAACATGGCCGACTCCACGACGTGGAAGCTCGAGCGCGACATCAAGGGCTACAAGGCCGGCCCGCACACATTTGCCGAGTACAAGGCGTCCTGCACGGAGGTCGCGTACGTCTCGAAGGTGAAGAGCTTCAGCGAGGACGTCTACAGCGCGATCTACTCCGCGGACCTCGAGATGGCGAAGCGCTGTATCGACGGCTACGACGAGGTGATCAAGCTCGGGGTCAAGCCGAGCGAGCTCGTGCCGACGCGGAAGGTCAGTCTTCGCGGCGGCGGCGATGCCGAGCTCGGCGGCACGATCGAAGCGCTGCGGATCAAGTTCTGCGACCCGCTCTACAAGAAGGTTGCCGACGAACAGGCGAAGCGTGAGGCGCCGTATCGCGCGGTGCTCAAGGGCGACAAGCTCGACGCCGCGCTGTCGGGCCGGTTCTGGATGCTGCCCGGCAAGGTCGACGGTGCGAACAGCCCGAAGCTGCTCGCCGCGAACAACGTGTGGTTCTACGAGATGGAGCCGTCTTCCAACAGCTGCGCGAACGGCAAGACGATCATCCTCTATCGCTGGCAGTTCGCTCCGAAGACCAGCAAGTTCCTCAAGGCCACCGAGAAGCAGTACTGCGGCACTCCTCCAGCGTCGGCCTATCGGTGACACCATGAAGCTCCTCTTCACGCTCGCACTCGTGTGCTCGACGACCACGGCGCTCGCCGATGCCCGTGGCGCCGCGTTTCGCAGCCTCGGCAACCACTTGCACCGCGCGTGGGTCCAGCGCGGCGCCGTGTGGTGGATCCAGGATAGCGAGGACCTGGCCTCACCGAGCTGTCAGCAGGACGTCGACGAGCTCGTCGGCGCCCGCGTCCCCGACACCGAGACCTTCATGATGCCCGGCGAGGCGCGCGACCTCAGCTCGGGCCGCCACACGTTCGCGGAAGCGAAGGCGAACTGCAAACAGATCGCGTACGTCTCCAAGGTGAAGGCGTTCGCGATCGAGGTCGAGAAGACGATCAGAACACCCACGGCGGAGTCGGCGAAGCGCTGTCGCGATGTCTACGCGTCGGTGATCAAGGCAGGCGTCAAGCCGACGGAGGTCGTGCCGAAGATCGCCGTGGGAGACGAGATGCTCGAGGGCTCGATCGAAGCGCTGCGCATCAAGTTCTGCGACCCGCGGATCAAGCGCTAGCCGAGGAACGTCTTCAGCTTCGCTTCGAGCGAGGTCGAGCCACGGACGATCTCGCCGGGCAGGAACTTCATGCGCCCCTCGTTGATCGCCCCCGTCATCTCCGCGTAGACCTCGGCCACCTCTTGCGAGGCGCCGATGCCGGTCAGCGAGCCGATCATCGCTTGCAGCGGCACGCTCACCGGCTTGATCTCCTTGCCGGCGACCTCGGAGAACGCGGCGGCCGACTGCGCGAGCGTGAGCTCGGCCGGACCTGTGAACTGGACGATGCGCGGCGACTTCGCGGGTGCGCCGGAGGCGAGCAGCTTCGCCGCCTGCTTGCCGATGTCCTCGGTCGCGACCTGCGGGACCGAGACCTCGTTCGTCCAGCCGTGGTAGAGCGCGCCACCGTCGATCGCACCCTTCAGCATGCTGGCCCAGTTCTCCATGAAGTAGCCGGCGCGGAGGAAGGTCGAGGTCGTGTGGAGCGCGGTCAGCTTCTGCTCGAGGTCGTGGAGGTACTTGACCGGGCCGGTGCCCGAGGGCTGGTCCGCGCCGACCGACGACAGCAGCACCACGTGACCCGGCTTGGCATCGGCGATCGCGCCGGCGATGGCCTCGTTGAGTGCGAGGCGCTCTGCGGGGATCCCGGTGCCGTTCCAGGCGAAGGGAGGTAGCAGCACGTAGGCGCCGGTCGCGCCTCGCAGGGCCGCGGCGAATGCCTTGCGATCCGACATCTCGGCGATCGCGACTTCGGCACCCTTCGCTGCCCACGACTCACCCTTCTTGGCATCGCGAACGACGACGCGAACCGGCTTGCCGGCGGCGAGCAGCGTGGCAGCGACGACCGAACCCGTATTTCCAGTAACACCTGTGACGACGAACATTGGCAGAGCTCCTTGGTGGTGGTTGCGAGGCCACCAACATGTGCCTGCTGCTGCAATTACCCAAATCGATTGTCTTCATTCAGGTTATTCGTCATGTTCATGGCATGCGGCTGGCCGGGATCGACCTGAATCTGCTGACCTCGCTCGACGCAGTGCTCGAGACCCAGAACCTCACCGTCGCGGCGAAGCGGCTCGGGCTGACCCAGCCCGCGGTCAGCCACGCGCTCAAGCGGCTGCGCGAGCTGCTCGGCGATCCGCTCCTGGTTCGCACCAAGCGCGGGATGCAGCCGACGCCCCGCGCGCTCGAGCTCCGGCCCGCGGTGCGCGATGCGCTCGCCGCGGCTGCGCTGGTCCTGCAAGCGGCACCGGCATTCGATCCGGCCACGTCGCAACGCATCTTCTCGGTGGCGCTGCCCGATCAGTCGGCGTTCCAGATCCTTCCCCTCCTCGCGAACCGTCTGGCCAAGGCGCCCGGGATCCGGATCGATGTCAGGCCGATGCAGCACGACCGTGTGGGCGAGGAGCTGGCACGTGATCTCGATCTCGCGATCAGTGTGTTTCGCGACGCACCCGCCGGCATCCGCGACCAGCTGCTGTTCGAGGAGGACTTCGTCTGCGTGATGCGCAAGGGAAGTCCGGCGTCACGCGGCACGTTCGACCTCGCGCGCTACCTCGCGTGTCGCCACGTGCTGATCGCGCCGCGCGGGATCATCGGCAGCCCGCTCGATGACCTGCTGGCCAGGAAGGGCCACGCACGTGTGCTGTCGATGCTGGTGCCACACTTCCTCGTCGCACCTCACATCGTCGCCGCGACCGATCTCGTGTGGACCGCCCCGCATCGCCTCGCCAAGGCATTCGCCGACCAGTTGCCGCTGACGATCCGCGACGTGCCGTTCAAGGTGCCGGGGTTCAGCATCATCATGCGCTGGCACATCAGACTCGATCGCGACCCCGGACTGAACTGGCTGCGCGAGACGCTGACTGACCTGCCGCTGTAGAGGATTACGTGCAACAACTCTCCCCATGTTGCCCGCCGAGATGCTCGCGGTTGCCGCACGGCTACCGGCCAAGCCCGCGGCGGTGACGCTGACCGGCGAGCGCGTGGTGATGCGGCCGTACGTTGCTGCCGATCGCACGGCACTTCACGCGGTGTCGAACGGCGAGCCCGTCACCCTCGGGAGTCGATCACATGGCACGTACGATCCCGTCGAGGCGATCTGGAGGTACATGTTCGGTGGGCCGTATCGCGATGCCGCGGCGCTCGGCGCGTTCCTCGCAGACTTCGCCAACAAGCCCGACGTGCTGACGCTGACCATCTGCGATCGCGAGACGCTGAGCCCGCTCGGGGTCGCGTCGCTGATGACCAACCGGCCAGCGGATCTCAAGCTCGAGCTCGGAGCGATCTGGTACGGGCCGATCGCGCAAGGCACAGGCGCATCGCGCGAGGCCACCCACCTGATGTGCGCGCACGCGTTCGGTCTCGGCTATCGTCGCGTCGAGTGGAAGTGCGATGCGCGCAACGAGCGCTCTCGTCGAGCCGCGCTGTCGTACGGCTTCACGTTCGAGGGGATCCAGCAGCAGCACATGATCGTCAAGGGCGACAGCCGCGACACCGCGTGGTTTCGCAGGCTGTCGGCGGAGTGGCCATGATCGCGCGCGATCAGATCCAGCTTCGATCCGGACCTGCCCTCAACCTCGCGGTCGTCGCGGACACGCATTCGGTGCCGCAACCCGGCACGCTGGATCAGCTGCGCACGCTCGCACCCGACGCGATCCTGCACGCGGGTGACATCGGCGATCTCGGCGTCCTCGAGCAACTCCGCCCGATCGCGCCGCTCTATGCGATCCGCGGCAACATCGACGGCCACGGCGACGACATCCCGGATCACCGCGTCATCGATCTGGTTGCCGGCGATCAGACGTTGCTGCGCATCCTGCTCGTCCACATCGCCGTTGCCGGCCCTCGGTTACAAGGTCACGTCGCCAAGCTCGCGCACGCCGAGAAGGCGAAGCTGGTCGTCTGCGGTCACTCGCACGTGCCGTTCGTAGGTGAGGATCGAGGCCTCACGATCTTCAATCCCGGATCGTGCGGTCCGCGCCGGTTCTCGCTTCCGATCGTGTTCGGCACGATCTCGATCGAGCAAGGCAAGCTGCGGTTCGGCCACCGGGACGCAGCGACCGGCAACGCCTGGGCGCCATAGCTGACAGACGGCTGTCACCAAGCCGGGTCACACTCCGCGCATGTCCACGCACGAGCACCACGCGATCGACTACATCGAGTTCACCGTTGTCGACGTCGCCGTCGCGAAGAAGTTCTACAGCGCCGCCTTCGACTGGAGCTTCACCGACTACGGCCCCGCGTACGCCGGCATCAAGGGCGAGGCCCGCGAGATCGGCGGCTTGACGCAGGGAACACCCACCAAGGGCGGGCCGCTCGTCGTGCTGTTCTCGCACAACCTCGACGACACGCTGAAGCGCGTGCGCGAGGCCGGCGGCAAGATCTCGAGAGATCCGTTCGAGTTTCCGGGCGGCCGTCGGTTCCAGTTCCTCGATCCCGCGGGCAACGAGCTCGGCGTGTGGTCCGAGCGTTAGCGAGTCGCGCGTATTAGCCAGGTCACGGCCCGACAGCGAAGTGGGCCTGGCCTGGCGAGCTCCGCACGCAACGGCTCCGGATCCTCCGGTAGCTCGTAGCAGGCCGCGAGGAACGGCCAGATCTCGTCGAACGTCCCGTCGAGCACGAGCTCGTGGCGCTCCCACGGTGCGACGGTCCAGCCGGCAAACACGGCCGTCCAGTCTCGCCGCACGAGCGGCAGAGCGCGCCCCTGCAACCGGGCGAGGAAGTCCGGAAATACGTCGTCGATCGGATCGGCAACCGGGCCACCGCCGATCACGGCGAGCACGCTCCCACCGGGAACGAGCACGCGAGCGAGCTCCGTCACCACCTGCTCGATGTCGTCGAACAACATCAGCGCGAGGTGACACGTCACGACGTCGAACGAGCGATCCGCGAACGGCAACGCCTGTGCACGCGCACGCACGACCACACCTCTGGCGAGTGCGAGCTCCTCGACCGACAGATCCACGCCGATCGCACCGGGGATCCTCGACAACAGCGCACCATCTCCACACGCGAGATCGAGCACCCGCGCACCTGCCGGCACCGCCGCGGCGAGCCGGTCGTAGCTGCCGCTTCGCTCGAAGCCGCGCGACGTGAAGCCCGGCCGCGCCGCGTGAACGGCGAGCACGCGCTGCTCGAGCTCAGTCACCGCGCGTCGCGAAGTAGTACTCGCAGTCGGCGAGCTCCTCGCCGTTCATCCCGGTGATCCCCGCGATCCACCGCGCGTGATCCTTCCAGCCACGCTCGAGGAACGCGTTGACGAGCTCCTCGCGCTTGCTGTCTCGATCACTCTGCCGACCGAGCCACGCCATCACCGCATTCGGATCGTTCGAGCATCCGGCGGCAACACCCGCGCCCATGTTCTCTCGGTCCGGGCGATCGCTCTTCGCCTCGTACTCCATGAACTGAGCCATCTTGCCGCGCACTTCGTTCGCGATCGTCTCCTGCGTCCAGCTCGGCAGGTACCTCGCCATCGTCTCGGCGAACGCCTGCCAGTAGGCGCGGTTCGCGGCTTCCCAGTGCGCGAGATCGTCGAGCGTCTTGTGCCGCAGCGACTGCCACACGTGCTCGGCATCCTGCTTCGCATACCAGGCGGGCAGGGCGGCCTCGAACGCGAGGGCGATCGCTCCGGACCCCTTCGCGAACATCGAACCCGCGGTGCCGGGCGTCGATGTCGTCACCGCTCGACACGACGAGCACGATACGTTGACCGTGTCGCACCAGCTCGGTCGTTGGAGTGCTGCCCCGCATTGCTGACAGCTCAGCGGCGCCTCGGCTTCCTTCATCGCGACCTGCGCGAGCGCACGGGCAGCCTCCGCTTCGCCGTACACGATCATCGTCTCGGTCATCCGCTCGAGCTCGCGCTCGAACGCACCCTTCGCCGACAGCATGGTCGCGCGAAACATCGCGTTACCCCGCGTATCGTCGTCGAGATCGAGCGCGTCCATCTCGCCGTCGAGCTTGCTCCACGCCTCGTCGACCTTGGTTCGCAGACCCAACAGGCGCGACTTGAGCGCGTTCGACACGCCATTGACACCCGTGCCTTGCAGCACGTCGACGGCGATCACTTCCTTGTACGCCGCGACCGCTTCGCCTTCGATCTCTTTGACGCGCGCACGAATCTTGTCGGCGAACGTTAGCCAGCGCGCTTGAAACGGCGCGAGCAGTGGGGGGGCTTGCATCATCGGTAGCTCCTAGGTCTTGAGTGCGGCAGCGCCACAGAACCCACAGATGAGGTCGCCCTCGACGGTGAGCCGCGGTCCGCCGCATTCGTTACAGCGCGCGACGAAGCCACCGGGCGGCCGTTGCCACACCGGTGCCTTCGCGCTGGCGACGGCGAACGCGAACATGCTCTTCGGTCGCCACGTCGCCTGCTTGAGATACGTCTCTTCCATCTGCTTCCAGGTCGCCGCCGCAGCGTGCACGAGCTCTGGATTGCCGATGTGGTGCGCGAACCTCTCGGCGATCGCGTGCACGACCGCCGCGACCTCCTCGGGCAACGCACCGCGAGCGAGGTTGAGCTTCGCCTTGCGAGCATTGCGTGTCGCGGTATCCACCGGCTGTACGTGGTACTCGGCGAGCAAGCGACCCCACGCGTCGTTGACCATCCCCGGTGGTTCCACCAGGAGGGCAACGTCGAGCAACCGGCCGAGCTCCTGGCTGAGCTGGAACAGCAGGTCGTGATCAGATGTCGATGTCATTATCCTGGCCACCGCCACCGCCAGCAGCGCTCCCCATGTACTGCTCCGTGTAGTGGGTGAGGAGGTCGCCGTAACGCGCGGCGATCCGGTAGTCGGCCATGAACTTCGCCGACCAGTACTGGGAGATGTTCGACCAGTCGAGAGCGTTCATTCCGAACTGCTGCGACAGCATCGCGTTGACGTCGCGGCCCTGCTGCGCCCACGCGCTCTGCGCGCCACCGATCTCGGCGTAGCGCTCGAGCGTGCACGGCTCGCCACCGACGGCACCGCTGCCATCGTTGAGGTTGCCGGCGACACCCGCGTTCGCCGCGGCGGACGCACCGTACTGACCCTGGCCGGCCTGGCCGAAGTACTTGCCGTACTCGGTGAGCAACGCCATCGTCGCGTTCATGTCACCGGTCGCCTGACCGCTCATCCGGCGGTTCCACTCGGCGGAGACGCGTTCCCACTTCGCCTGATCGAAGCCCGCCTGCGCGAGGATCTGGCTCCACTTGCCCATGTCGTTACCGATCGTCGCGGCCTTTGCCTGCGTCGTCGCATAGAGCTCGAGGTTGACGCCCTCGACGGGAGCGAAGATCTCCTGGTTCGCCGACGCCGCGGCGGCATGGACCTCGCGCGTCGCCTGCGTGTTCGCCTGCATCGCAGCCTGCGTGAACTCGTGGCGATCGCCGAAGTGCTTCGTGAACGTGTCGCGCACGCGTTGCATGTGCGAGTAGTCGCGGAGGCCGTACTCGCGGCACTTCGCATCGCACGTGTCATCGCCGCCTTGGTTGCCGGCCATCTCGATCGCCTTCAGGCGATACCAGTAGCCCTGCCAATCGTTGGGATCCCAACCACCCCAGTCGTCCGCGTCCTCTTGATCTTGATCGTCTTCCTGCTGCTCGGGCTCGGCCGGCTCTTCGGGCGCTTGGTACTGCTGCTGCGGCGGCGGTTGCTGCGTGGCTTGACCCGCAATCGACGCGACCTTGCTCTTCATCTTGTCGAACAGACCCATGACTTATCTTTCCGGCCCAACTCGTGGACCTGCCCCTGCCGAACGATACCTCGATCGCGGAGCGTTCATTTTAGGTGCGGTCCGTAAAGGCAACTCGTGTGCCCGCGTAACCCGCCGTGAGTGTTAGGGGCGCCTACGCAAGATGTTGCGTGATCGCGCAGATCACTTCTTGTCGTCGGGAAACTCGACGTCGATGAAGTCGAGCACCCACTCCGGGAAGCTGGTCCCCGTCGCTCGTGGGGTGACGACACGCGAGCGCGGCCGATCCGGCGGTGTGTGATCGGCGATCAGCTCCTTGATCCACTCCTTCGGCGTCGGTGCGGTGAGGCCGGGCATCACGGTGCGCGGAGTCTTGCGCTTGCCGGATGAAATCGGCGGCGTGGGCCGGCGGTTGCGCGGCGTGAATGGCGGTGGAGGCAGTCCCGGGTTGGTCGGAGGGCGAGGGCGCGCGGCGGGAGGCAGCGGAGGTGGCAGCGGCGGCAGCACACCCGGTGTCGTGCGCGTGCGAGCTGGCACCGGTGGTGGCTCGGCGCGACCGTGCACGGGGATCGGGGGCGTCGGCGTGCGCGGCCGTGGCATGGTGACGCCGATCCGTGCGTGCAGCGCGGAGCGCGCGGGCTCCGGCCATCCCGGCAAACGGCAGAGCTGCTCGTGGACGATCATCACGTAGTCGTCGAGCTTCACCTCGCGCGGCAGCTTCTGCTTGCGGCTCGGTGCGAACAAGGAAGCGAACCGGCTCTTGCCGCCGCTATGCACCGCGGTGTCGCCCTTGATCGTCCAGCCCGCGGTGGTGAGCTCGCGCTCGTACGCGGCTCGATCGAGCACCTGAACCGGCTGCTCCGCGAGATCGTCGCCGAGATCGGCGCGCATCGCACCGAGCACGTCGTAGATCACCTGCGCGGCGACCGGCTCGTTGCTGCCGTCGTCGCCCATCGGCACGAGCGGAAACGCGAGCACGACGGCGTCCCCACCGACGTCGATCGGCAGCGACGCATGCACGCAGCGGGTTCCGTAGTGCCCGCTCTCGTAGTGGAACGCCCACTGGATGCCGGTGATCAAGCCGTCGAGCAGTTCGCCGCGCCGCGACGCGAGCTGGCCCTCGACCCCGCGCACGCCATCGCGCAACCCCTCCGGATACGGACCGCGCAGCACCCCGTAGAGGAACAGCGGATCGTCGGCGCCCGGCGTGTCGGGCTGCTTCTCGACGGCCTGGACGTCGAGCACGTAGAGCTCCTCGGCGCGGATCACCTGCCACGCGCGCGTCTTCTCGTGGGCGTGCAGCTGCGCTCGGGCACGAGCCGAGAGCTCCGCCGGCAGCGCGACGACGCGGATCACCCGCCCGATGTCGAGCCCGATGACGAGCTTGGTCTCGCGGCCGAGGCTCTGGAGCGAGACCGCCGCGACGATGTCGTAAATATCCTGCGCGTCGTCGACGCGTGGCTCGGCCTGTTCGGCCAAGGGGCTGGGCACGAATAAGCCGGTTGGCACGGGAGGAAACTCTACACCGGCAACGTCGATTGGCGGCTAGCCGGCTAGCCAGTCGATCGCGGTCACCAGCTCTTCGTCGCGCAAGGCGTTGAAGCGGTACCTCGTGTGCAACCGGCTTCGCTCGATGCCGCGGTCCGCCGCTTGCTCGTCGGAGGAGCATCCATGCTTCGCCTCGCAGTGCCCACGGTCCTCCTCACACTGGCAGCACAACCGGCCACCGCCGACACCTGCTCGCCGGCACGCGCGATGGTGATCCTCGACAAGTCGTCGTCGATGCAGACCGGCGAGATCAACGGCGTCACCAAGTGGAGCACCGCGGTGGTTGGCCTTGGAGACGTGCTGTCGGCCTACGACAACCGCGCCGAGTTCGGGTTGATGACGTTCCCGTCGCCGTCGCAATGCGCGCCCGGCGCTGTCGACGTGGCACCCGCGATGAACAATCGCGACGCGATCCTCGGTGCGCTCACCGCGCCGCCACCGAACGCCGGTAGCTGGACGCCGATGGCGCAGACGCTCGAGGTCGCGGCGACGGAGCCTGCCTTGCTCAGCGGACCCGCGGGCTCGCGCCACGTCATCCTGATCACCGATGGCTGGCAGTACTGCTCGCCGTACGATCCCGCGACGCGGTTCGACGGGGTCGAGGCGGTAGCCAAGCTCCGGGCTGCCGGCATCACCACGTGGATCGTCGGCTTCGGTGCCGAGGTCGATTCGCTCGCGCTCAACGACATGGCGGTGACGTCGGGGACCGAGCGCCCGAACTGCAACGCCGCCCAAGAGGATCCGAGCGCCGCGGACAACTGCTACTTCCAGGTCAACAACGCGACCGAGCTGGTCACCGCGCTCGACACCATCGCGCAACAGGTGACCGCCGACGAGCTATGCGACGGCATCGACAACGACTGCGACGGTCAGGTCGACGAGGATCTCGTGCGCGACTGCACGAACGCCTGCGGTGGCGGCACCGAGACGTGCAGCAACGGTTCGTGGGGCTCGTGCACGGCGCCCGCGTCGTCGGCCGAGATCTGCGACGGGGAAGACAACGACTGCAACGGCCAGGTCGACGATGCCGCGGAGTGTGGCGAGCCGAACAACGATCCGGGTGGCGCGATGCACGCGGGCTGTGCCTGCGAGACCAACGCACCGCTCGATGCGAGCGCGCTCGCACCGTTCGCGATGTTGCTGTTGTTGCTCGTCCGCCGTCGCCGCTGAGCTACGCGTTTCGCCGAACGATGTAGCGCAGGTTCAAGAAGTTGATCGCGAAGTGCGCCGCGATCGGACCGCCGAGGTTTCCGGTCCACACCGCGAGCCAGCCGAACGCGACGCCGAGGACCAGCGCCGATAGCGTCCATGGCAAGAACCGCTTGCCCGGTCCGATGTGGAGCAGCGCGAAGATCACGCCCTGAATCCACACACCAAACCACGGCAGTAACGCGCCACGGAACAACAGCTCCTCCCCGATCGAGCTCGCGAGCGCGAGGATCACGATCTCCTTGCCGGTCAGTGGCCCCAGGAGATCGCGGAAGCTGCCGTGGAGGTCGCGCGCCCATTGGTAGTGCTTGGTCGCGAGGCGCGTCAGCCCGACGACGCCGACCCCGAGCCCGACCCCGAGCGCGGTTCCGAGCCCGAGCCACATCGGCGGCATCGTCGGATCGAGGCGATAAAGGTCCGGGTTTCCTCGGGCCGCCGCGATCAACAGCGCCACGAGAGCCATCGCCCCGTACAGCCCGATGACCAAGCTCGCTCGTGAGAGCGGCGGGCCGGGGCTGGGCTGGCTGGGCGACAACGGCACGCCGCTGAAGTATGGAGCATCGGCGGCGCTTGACGCGCTAACCGAAACCACCTAAACCATCCCCCCTGACAACCTGACTGACGCGCGGATGGCGGAATTGGTAGACGCGCTAGCTTGAGGTGCTAGTACTTAACCGTGTGGGGGTTCGAGTCCCCCTTCGCGCACGACGACGAATGGACAGCAGCGATGCTGTCCATTCGCATTTTCGGCACGTGTACTGTCCTCGCGTGGCGATCTCGCGGAAGGGCATGCGCCGCATCGTCGTCGACGGCGTCGAGTATCACTGGCGCGGCACGAGCGACATCTATGGCTCGAGCGAGCCGTCGCTGACGATCGTCGAGAGCAGCGTCTACGGTCAGGGCGCGGCGCGCACGATCCGGGCGGCGTTTCCGTACCGGTTGCCCCACGATCAGCCGGGCTGGTGGAACGAGCTCCACGTCACGACCGTGATGCCCAAGCTCGTCGAGCGGACGATCAGGATCGCGTCACGCCGCACCGGCAACACCACGCTGACGGTGGCCGAGGTGCTGGAGGTGCTCGATCTGGATCGCCCGCGCCCCCAGGATCGGTTGCGCGACTTCGAGCTGGCGCTGGGGACGCGTCCGTTCGGTCGGCTGATCGCCGCGGTCCTCGCGATCGGTTGTCACGGTGATCGCGGCGAGTTGATCGACGATTGGTTTGCGTGTCACTCGGACGAGCTGCTGCTCGCGCGGTCGACGTTCCAGGCGCTCGGCGCCACCGTCCCGAGCTGGAACCTCACCGAGGGCGCGCAGCTTCGCTCGGCGCTGGCGTTCCTCGTCGAGGCATGCGGGCGCGTCGGGATCGAGATGCCGCTCGACACCAGCGCGCTCGACGCTCATCTACTCGTCACGTCGCGCGCACCCGCTCCGTGGGGGATTCCGGCTGATCACGATTGGTGGACGTCGGAGTAGGCTCCGAGGCCGAGCGCTTCGAGCGCGGCCACGAGTTGCTGCAGGTCGGCTCGATACCACCCGGCGGAGTTGAGGTTGTTGACCTCGATGATCTTGAGACCATCGGGTGTGTCCGCGACGTCGAGCACGTAGGCGCGATTCGGCGACCACTGCTGCGCCCGCGCTCGCGCGAACGCGGGGATCCGGCCGTCGACCTCGTGAGGTGTCACGTAGCACACGCGCGCGCCCCGCTTGTAGCCGGACCAGGTCACCGGCTCGCCGTCGACGATCCAGACGCGTGTCTCGCTCCAGATCTCCTTGCACGCGCACACCAGCACGGGCGTGTCGACGGTGAGGACCTCGGTGATGATCGGCGCGGCATCGGGCTCGGTGGCGGGGACCTTGCGAACGTTGTCGCGCCACTCGCAGTAGTCGGCCCAGTCGAGCACCGTGCCGGTGAACGCCTTGGTGTCGTGTACCGGTCGCACGAAGAACTCCGCACGCTCGGGGACGTCCTCGAAGCGAACCACGTGGGCGTCGGCGTTCAGCATGTGCTCGCCCCAGTGCGCGAGGTGGATCTCGGCATCCAGGTTGTCGAGGAACGCGCCGGGCTTCCAGCCGCGCCGTGCCGCCACCCGAGCCAGCGCGAACGAGCCCATCACGATCGCTTGCTCGTGCTCTCCGGGGAGCTCGCCTTCGACGAGCTCGAGGTCGCCGACGAACGGGATGACCTTGACGAGGGTGCGAGGGAGCTCGAAGCGTTCGAGTGCCGCGAGCAAGTGGGCGTAGCCCTCCTCGGCAAAGATGTTGGACTGCACGACCCAGCGCATGCCTACCCGCAGCGACCGGTGTGGGTGACGGCCACCAGACGAAACATCTTCGCAGGGTCGCGTAGGGTTGCGTCGGACGCAACACCCATCAGCTGCAGCACGGCGGGCGCGGGTGCGCGTGGTCGGTACCAAGCCTGGCTACAAGGGCGTGACCAAGGCAGTGCGCGTGGTGCCCGAGGAGCCGCAAGCGCCGGCGATCGCCAGGAAGCAGGTCGTAGTTGCTCGTCGGCAGGTCGCGTGGGCGGACGTCGTACGCGATCATCCGCGCTGGAGCGATGCCGAGGAGGTGAGCCTGCCGTTTCCTGACGCGATCGCGCCACTCGTGCTGAGCGCACATCCGTTGTGGTCGCCATGGCAGGAGGAGCTGGCGTTAGTGACCGACGAGTGAGCGAGGCTTTACGGCGCCGGGCAGGCGCCTTCGGAGAGCACGCCGACACCCGACGCGGCCGCGAGGCACGAGTTCGAGTACGTCACGTTGTCGCAACCGCAGACCGGCTCGAACTGCTGCGTGCAGATCTCCGGGCGGCTGTCACAGACGCCCTGCGCATCAGCGCGACCGCAGATCGCGGAGAGCTCGAACTTGCAGAACTGCTCGGCGCTGCAGGTGTCACCAGCACGACCACCGCACGCGGTCTCGCACGCACCAGCGTGAACCACCGACGTCCCGGCCGAGGCAGCCTGGCACGCGCTACCGTAGGTGTTGCCGTCGCAACCACAGACGGGATCGAACTGCGCGGTGCATGCTTCGGGCATCCGAGCGCAGGTGCCCATCGCATCGGCGGCGCCGCAGAAGTCACCTTCGCCGAAGCTGCAGAACTCGCCGTCGGCGCACTGCAGACCGGCGAAGCCACCGCAGGACCGCACGAGGCAATCGCCGTCCTTGCAGGTGATCGCGAGCTCGTAGTCGGCGGCGATCGGCGAGCCGACCATCGCGTCGTACGTGGTGGCGATCAGGCGGTACTGACCCGCCGTGGTCGGCAGCGCGAGGCACGCGTTGAGCGAGCCGTCGCCGCAGTCATCGTTGTAGTCCGCGAGCACCCAGAAGTTGCCGGTGCGGCGGTATGCGACCAGGAACATGTCCTCGCCGACGGAGCTCCGGACGTCGAGGCGGCTGAGGCCCGACTGTCCCGTATAGGTGTAGTCGTAGGCGTGGAACGCCCTGCGGCGGGTGACGCGGCTGTTGGCCGTCTCGTTCATGCCCAGCGACCCCTTGACGGTCGGGAAACGGAACGAGTCCTCTTTACCACTGCCGTTGATGTCGATCTGGTCGAGGGCCGACGGGTCGAGGGTGGGCTTGTCAGTGCCGCATCCGGCGATCAGGCTCGAGAGGAGAAGTGCGCGAGTAAGCGAAGTCATTTGATAGACGCGCGCGAAGCAAGCGACGTACCGCGTCAGGGCCTGCCGGATCGAGCGGTTGGACCACGCCCGGACAGGGATCGACCGGCAACTCGAGCTGCCGGTGGCAACCGGAGTGGCGTAACCGAGTTGGCAGATGAACTCGGCCGCGAGGTTTCGGCGCTCTGCGCGGGCGCGGTTGCATTCACTCGCACCCCGGCTATGGTTGGCGCCCTTCCGGGAAGGATGTCATGGCCAAACTGAATCAAGTGCTCGCGATCGAGAAGGGGATCAAGACCCGGGTCTACGCCGAGTTCTCCGAGCTCCATCAGGCGACACAAAAGCCCGCGTTGATGAACGGCTTCCACAAGTCGTATCAGCCGCGACAGGAAGCCGACGAGACCTATCCGGCCGAGTCGCAGAAGGTGCAGCACAGCGCCGCTGACGTGATCGATCGGATCTCGAGCTCGCTCGCCGAGCTGTTCGACGTCACCGCGACCAAGGACTGGACCAACTGTATCGCGCGCGCCGACGTCATCATCGATGGCAAGGTCCTCCTCAAGGACGTCCCGGCGACGTACCTGTTGTTCCTCGAGAAGCAGCTCGCGGATCTCCACACGTTCATCGGCAAGATGACCGAGCTCGATCCGGGCAGTGACTGGGCGATGGATCCAGGCACCGGTCTCTACAAGACCGACACCCAGTTGACCCAGCGCACCAAGAAGGTGCAACGCCCGATCACGCTCTACGAGGCCACCAAGGAGCACCCCGCGCAGACCCAGCTGATCACCGAAGATCAGATCGCGGGCACGTGGGTCACCATCAAGTACTCGGGTGCGATTCCGGTGCCGCGCAAGAAGGCGCTGCTCGCACGGATCGAGAAGCTCACGAACGCCGTCAAGTTCGCACGCGAACAAGCAAACGCCGCAGAAGCCACCGACAAGAAGCTCGGTAAGGAGGTCTTCGAGTTCCTGTTCGGTGCGTAAAACGATTTTTGAGATGGAGACAGACTCAACCTGAAGCTCAAGCTGAACAAAGTTGGCCAGTCCGACGTGGAGGTTCAAGTCCTCCTCGAATCACTCGAGTCAGTACGATCCGGTGGCGGAACTGGTAGACGCGCGAGCGAAAGCTCGTGTCGGACGGCCAGAACAGGCTCAAGCTATTCTCCAAACTCAAGAAGCCGAGCTCACCTTCTCTTCCTTCAGCGTAGTTGCCCGAGATACCGGTTCGACTCCGGTGGCCTGCTCCCACTCATGCAGGCCTTGGCTAACGGTAAGTCGCGGGTACGAAGATCTCAGCGCTGATCCTTGCCGTTGGTGAGCGAACACGGCACCCGCAACGAGCGATCGTTGCGGATAGGCACCGGGGGGCCGGATACAGCCCTTCGGTGCCGCCTTTTTTTGGGTGACCTTTTGGACGGGTCGGAGTCGTGGTCGCTCGGAAGTGAGCTGCGTGACAGTTGTTACCGCCGCACGTTGTGGTGACTCGGGTGGCCACTATCGGCCGGTCGCGCGACTTGCGAGACTCTTTGACCATGTCACGCACCCCGCTGCTTCGATCGATCCGTCAGATGGTTCGCGATCTCCGAGCGTCACGCGCCACGGGCGTGCCGGTCGACGAGCTTCCGGAGGTTCGCGCCGAGCATCGCGCGCGGTTGTCGCGCCGCACGTTCCTCGCCGGGGCCGCCATTGGAGCTGCGACGCTCGCGGTCCCGCGCGCCGTCCGCGCGGCAGCGCAGCCGAGCGTGACGATCGTCGGTGGTGGGATCGCGGGCCTGAACTGCGCACTCACGCTGCGTGACAAGGGCTACGCGTCGACGGTTTACGAAGCATCTGGCCGCATCGGCGGTCGGATGTTCTCGAACACGAGCTACTTCGCCGCCAACCAGGTCAGCGAATGGTGTGGTGAGTTGATCGACACCGGTCACAAGACGGTTCGCAACCTGGCGGCTCGTTACAACCTGGCGGTCGACGACCTTCTCGCGGCGCAGCCCACCGGCTCGAACGAAACCTACTACTTCAATGGCTCGTATTACTCCAAGGCCGAGGCGACCGCGGACTTCCTCGACATCCTCGACATCGTGGATGCTGACGTCAACGCGGCAGGCTATCCGACCCTCTACAACAGCTTCACGTCCGACGGCGACGAGCTCGATCACACGAGCATCCGCGAGTGGATCAACACCCGCGTGCCGGGCGGCCACACGTCCGCGCTCGGCAAGCTCCTCGATACCGCGTACTCGATCGAGTACGGAGCCGACACGAACGATCAGTCGTCGCTGAACATGCTCTACCTGCTCGGCTTCCAACCGCACCCGAACAAGTTCGAGGTGTTTGGTGAGTCCGACGAGCGGTTCCATATCCGCGGCGGCAACCAGCGTCTACCCGAAGCGATCGCCGCCGATCTCGGCGGTGCCGTGAAGACCGGGCACAAGCTCGTGCGTGTCGCGCAGACAGCGAACGGCCGATATCGCTGCACGTTCGATCGCGGGGCGAGCTCGATCGAGGTGGTCTCCGACTTCGTGGTCCTCGCGATCCCCTTCGCGGTTCTCGACAACGTCGATACGTCGAACGCCGGCTTCGATGCGAAGAAGCGGAATGCGATCTCGCGGCTCGGGCGCGGTCACAACGGCAAGCTGCAACTCCAGTTCGGACAGCGCGCCTGGCTTGGCACCGGGCCGTGGCCCGGCAAGTCGAACGGCTCTTCGTACAGCGACTCCGGATACCAGGCGAGCTGGGACGTCACGCGTGCGCAGGCCGGAACGCCGGGCATCCTGGTGCTCTACTCCGGCGGTTCGGTCACCGATGCGATGAAGACGACGTCTCCATTCGCGACCGCCACCGACGCCAAGGTCCAGCAGGACGCGCAGCGTGGTCTCACGCAGCTATCGAGCGTGTATCCCGGGTTGGCGTGGAACGGCCTCGTCACCCAGTCGCTGCCGCATCGCTCGAACCTGTTCGGCGCGTCGTACTCCTACTGGAAGGTCGGCCAGTACACCGCATTCAGTGGCTACGAGGGCGTGCCGCAGGGCGGCGTGTATTTCTGTGGAGAGCACACGTCGCAGGACTTTCAGGGCTTCATGGAGGGTGGCGCGACCACGGGGCGGTCGACAGCGAAGGCTCTGTTCCCGCTGCTCAAGTAGTCGCTTGGCGAACGCGGCGCCGATGACGTAGGACTCACTGCATCCCCGGATCGAGGGGGTGGCCGTCGGTCTCGTCGAGCGTGCCGTCTCCATCGAAGTCGCGCACCGGTGGCTTCGTCATCTCGACGCTGGGCACCCCACTTGCCCGGTGGGTCGCGAGGATTCCGAACACCTGATCGAGCGTCTCGTAGATCGGGTTGGCGATCGTGAGCTTGGCCGGCAGCCGCGGAAACGGCTCGTCGCCGGTCGCGGGAAACCCGGGCGCGAACCGCAGCGTGCCTCGCTCCGCCGACCAGTTTGCCCCGTGCGTCGCCGGTGAATACTGCACGAGCACTGCTGTTTGCGCGTCCACATTGGCGGCGGCCGGGGAAGCGATCGACGGCATCCCATCGGGGATGTCGAGGTGCGGTTCGAGCGCGGCCAGCCCGAGCTCGAGCGCGAGCGCATCGGTGCCGGCGTTGCACAGCACCTGATCTCCAACGACCTCGATCGCGATCACGCTGCGCGGACCGAGCGGAGTACCTGCGATCGTGAAGCGGTCGCGCAAGATGTGCGGGGCGTAGGTCAGCGGATCGCCACCGTCGATCACCGCTTGCATGAGCGCGATCA
>JBBQJJ010000037.1:0-34153 GCA_038325805.1 Haliangiales bacterium | reverse complement strand
GATCCACGGCGTCGGCACCCACGTCTATCCGTCCCTCGCGAACTTCGTGCTGATCGATTGCGGCCGGCCGTCGGGACCGATCTACGACAAGCTGCTTCGCCGCGGCGTGATCGTGCGACCGATGGCAGCGTGGGGCCTAACCAACTGCATCCGCGTCTCGATCGCGCGTGACAGCGAGTTGCCGCGCGTGATCAGCGCGATCAACGAGACGTTGCACGAATAGGGACGGTGGTTTGTTGCCGACCTTTCGATCTCCAACGCTCGTCATCGCGATGCTCGTCGCCGTCGCGGGTTGCGGCGGCGGGCGGGCACGCACCAAGGTGCCGAGCAAGGTCTCGACCGCGATCCCCCGTGCCATCACCGCGGGCGATCACATGCTCGCGCTGCTCCCCGATGGTGCGCAGCTGGTGGTCGAAGTCGATCTCGCGCGGCTCCGTGCGAACAAGGTCGTCGGGCCGCTGATCATCAAGGTGCTCGGTGATAAGGGGATTCCGCAGCTCGCGGGGTTCAGCGATGCCGACAGCGTGGTGTTCGCCGCGTACGGGCTCGGCACCAAAGATGCCGGCACCCTGACGTTGTTCACCGCGAAGCAAGCGCTCCAAGGCGCGACGCCGATCACCAAGGACATCTACGCGCTCGGTGGTGCGGACTGGATCGATCAGGTCAAGGCGCGCGAGAAGATCGACGCGGCGTCGGGGCTCTCGCCGTCGAAGGAGTTGCTCGCCCTCCGCGAGCGAGCGATGCCCGAGGCCGCGCCCGGTGCCTCGATCCGGATCTCGGCGAGGCTGACGTTCGATGCGCGGATCGCACTCGCGCGAATCACCGGGATCGAGAACGCGCCGGGCCAGCTGTCGGTGTGGGTCGACGTCGCCGACGATCTCGCGATCATCGTCGACGCCGATGCGACCGATCCCGGTGACAAGGCGAAGCCGCAGGCGACGGTGAAGCGCATGTCCGCCACGGTGCAGGCTGCCCTCGCGACGCTCGCGCAAGAGCCAGCGGTGATCGCACTCGGTCTTCCGTCCTCGATCACCGGCGCCAAGCTCGCGACTCGTGGCAGCTGGATCCGCACGATCATCGCGATCGGGCCTCGCCACCTGCAGCGCGTCGTCGAGCGAGCGACCGTGTTCTTCGAGCCTGTGAAGGAAAAGTCATGAAGCTCATCGTCCAGCCGGCCACGCGTGCATTGTCGGGCACGATCACGATCCCCGGTGACAAGTCGATCGGGCATCGCTCGCTGGTGTTCTCGCTGCTGGTCAGCCAGCCCACGCCGATCCGCGTGCGTGGCCTCGGTGATGGCGCGGACAACGGCCGCACCGCGAAGGCGATCACCGCCCTCGGTGCCCGGATCGAGAAAGCCGACGGTGGCCTCGCGATCCGCGGGGTGGGCTTGGATGGGATGACCGCACCGACGGCGCCGATCGATTGCGGCAACTCGGGCACCACGATTCGCTTGTTGTGCGGCCTGCTCGCGGGCCAGAAGTTCCAGACCACGCTGTTCGGCGATGACTCGCTGAGCAAGCGGCCGATGCGCCGCGTGATCGAGCCGCTCACGCAGATGGGCGCGTTGATCACGGGCATCGGCTCCGGCGCGGACGCCACCCCACCGCTCACGATCGGTCCGGCGCGCGGACCGCTCACGGCGATCGAGTACGAGATGCCGATGGCCTCGGCGCAGGTCAAGACCGCGCTCCTGCTCGCCGGGCTCTACGCGGATGGCACGACCGTCGTCAGCGAGCCCGGCCCGAGCCGCGATCACACCGAGCGGATGCTGGCGTATCTCGGTGCACCGCTCAAAGCTCGCGGCCGCAAGACGATCATCGAGACCCACGGCTGGGACCGGAAGCTCGCCGGCAGCGACTTCGAGGTGCCGAGTGATCCATCGTCGGCGGCGTTCCTCGTCGCCGCCGCGCTGCTCGTCGGTGCGGAGGAGGTCCGACTACCGAACGTCTGCGTCAACCCGACGCGTACCGGCTTCCTCGACGTGATCGCGGCGATGGGCGGTCGCGTCGACCGCGAGAACCTCCGGACCCATGGCCCCGAGCCGATCGCGGATCTCGTGATCCGCGGTCCCGCGCAACCGCTGCGCGCGACCGAGATCGCGGGCGACCTCGCGGTGCGCTCGATCGACGAGTTGCCGATCCTCGCCGTGATCGCCGCGCGTGCACAGGGCACCACGGTCGTGCGCGACGCCGCCGAGCTCAAGGTCAAGGAGAGTGATCGCATCGCGGCAACCTGCGGCCTGTTGAAGGCGTTCGGCGTCGAGTGCGAAGCGCGCCCCGATGGCTTCCTCGTCCACGGCCGTCCCGAGGGCAAGCTCACGGCGGGTTCGATCCACGCCGAGGGTGATCACCGCCTCGCGATGTCCGCCGCGATCGCGAGTCTGGTGGCCGATGGCCCCGGCACCATCGACGACGCCGACCAGGTCGCGACGTCGTATCCCGGCTTCGCGGCGGCACTGACCACGCTCGGCGCTTCGATCGTCAGCGGGTAGCTCCGTACTCAGTTCCGATGAGCGGCGAGGGACATCACCTGCTCGTCGTCGCGCTTGCCGCTCCAGTAGATCACCTCGCCGTACTTCATCAGATCCGACGGCGTGATGATCCGCTCGCGCCGGCCACTGCGCGCCTCGGTCTGCGACGCCCAGTAGACGAGCTCGCTGCAGTAGAACGCGTCCTTGTGATCGAGGCCGAACATGCCGGAGATGTCGAACTTGCCGCCGATCTTGGTGCGCGCACGGGCGACTGCTTCGGTCTGATCGGCCGCTGTCATGTTCGCGGGCCGCACCACGATCACGTAGTGGTTGCGACCGACCAGCTTCGAGAGCGGGATCTCGCGGATGCCTTCGCTGACCGCCTCGATCACGCTGCCGGTCTTCGCGTCATAGATGGAGGCGTGTGACAGGGGCTCGCCCGGCACCACGGTCGAGATCGCATCGGCGACCAGCACGTAGGAGCGGGTCAGGATCCAGTCGCCATCGCGCGCCGTGTTCGCGATCTCCTTCGACCACATCTCGGTCACCGCGGTGTCGACCTGCTTGTCGGCGGGCCGCTGCACCAACACCGAGGGCCGGGAGCAAGCCACCGCGCAGGTCACGAACAGCAGCGCGAGTAAGCGGGTCATGCCCTCAGAGAATCCACGGTCTGTGCCATCGGCTTAGCCGCGTGTTTTCAGCGGGTTGAAGCCCAGGGTGGTGACGGTTCTACCACCACTTCGATGGACGCCGAACGCCCGGCAAACAGGGGCGGAGAACAAACCGTGGTCTTGCGACGTCCGTTCGTGCGATGAACCGGCCGATGTGGATCCCCCGTGTTGCGGGCCTGATGGTGATCGCATGCGCTTCCGTGGCGATCGCCGACCTGCCCAAGGACGAGCAGCCCGCGACCAACACGGAGAAGCCGAAGGTCGATCCGAAGCCGCTGCCGCCCGTCCCGCTGACCGCGGAGAACAAGACGGGCGAGTTCGTGGCGCAGGGCCGCGTGCTGTGGCGGATCGCGGCGTGCGGGAGCGACGAACCAGCGCCAACGCGGTTCGAGGGCAACAAGTCGATCGCGCGTCACTGCAAGGAGATGACGGAGCTGTACAGCCGCCACAAGAAGCGGTGGGCCGATCAGGCCAAGCAGTTCCTCGGCGAGTTGCGCCCGGCGACCGCACCGAAGACGGTGATCTATCCGTTCGGTGGTGGCGACCTGTCGAGCGCGCTGGTCGCGTTCCCCGACGCCACCGAGATCACGACGATCTCCCTCGAGGCCGCCGGTGACGCTCGCCAGATCGACACGATCCGGATCGGCACGCTCGCGGGCGACCTGGGCGAAGTCTCGAGCTTCATCCGCAACCTCTACGGCTCGGCGTACTCGGCGACGATGAACCTGCAGAAGGCATCGCGCGACAACTCGTTCCCGGGCACGTTGATGATGGCGTTCGCGGGGCTCGCCCTCCACGACATGGAGCCGGTGTCGATGCGCTACTTCGACGTGCTGCCCGACGGCAACATCCAGTACCTGACCGGCACCGAGCTCGAATCGCGTGCGGCCGAGTACGCCGCCACCAAGCGCGGCAAGACGCCGCCGAAGAAGATCACGCACTACTGGTACGCGCACGATTCGGCGTACGGCAACGTCGAGATCCAGTTCCGCCCGCGCGGGCCGAGCGATGGCAAGACTGGCAAGGCGGCGACCCGCGTCTATCGCCACATCGTGCAGAACCTCGACGACGAGCATCTGCGTGGCGACAACCGCGTGCTCCAGCACCTGAGGAAGAAGGGCAAGGTCTCGGTGATGACGAAGGCCGCGAGCTTCTTGCTCTGGTACGACGATTTCACCGACATCCGGACGTACTTGCTCGGCTCGATCGCGTGGATGGTGTCCGATGCGTCGGGGATCCCGCCGAGCTACGCGGGACCGGCCGGCTACGAGCAGGTCACGTACGGCGAGTTCACGGGTCCGCTGTTCGTGATCGATTCGAAGAATGTTCGCAAGCAGTTCGTCAAGCTGTGGAAGGACCAGCCGAAGCGGCCGCTGTCGTTTCGCTTCGGTTATCCCGACGTGAACAAGAAACCGCACCTGATGATCACGCGCCCGAAGTCGCCCTAGGCGTGCGCGTCGAGCACCTCGATACGCCGCACGGGCGATGCGTGCTCGTCGATCTCGATGACGACGACGAGGCCGCGCTCGCTGCGCTGCCCGATCCCGAGCAAGCGCTCGCCCGCGCGAAGCTGTTGCCGACCACCCGCCGAGACTTCGTCGCCGGTCGCACCGCGCTGCATCTCGCACTCGACGGTTTCGGGATCGATCGCGGGATCGCGATCGCGGCCAGCCACCGTGGCGGTCCTGCGATGCCTGCGGGGTTCACCGGCTCGGTGAGCCACAAGCAGGGCACCGCGATCGCGATCGTCGCGCCCGGCGGAGCAGGGTGGGTCGGCGTCGACCTCGAGCACGCGGCACCCTCGAAGCAGGACATCGCCAGGCGCATCCTGACAGCGGCCGAGCGCACCGCGTTGCCCGCCGATCCACGCGCGGTGACGCTGCGCTTCGCGATCAAGGAAGCGATCTACAAGGCGGTCGATCCGATCGTCGAGCGCTACGTCGGCTTCACCGAGGTCGAGCTCGACGTCGGCGAGCTCTACGCCACCGTCACCACAGGTCTCCCTGCCGCGATCGAGGCAACGTGGCGGGAGCACCGCGGCCACTGGATCGCGACGGCACGCGCGCTCAAACGGTAGGACTAGCGGCGAGGGCGGATGACATCGCGGTCAAGCACGGTCTTGCGCTCGTCGCGGGCGGCCATGCGGATCGCGTCGTCGCACAGCGCGCGCACGTGCTCCGAGAGCATGTCGGCGACGCCGTCGGAGCAGTTCATCCCCGAGCGGTCCTTGATGTACTTCTTCATCTTCGAGACCACGATCAGGACGTCCTTGTCGGTGACCTCGGAGAGCGTGAGCCCCTCGAGCTGCGCGGCAACGGCCGGGGAGGCCACGTCGACGACGCGGCGCACGACCGGCGCCGAGCCGGGTTGCGGCACGCCAGGGCGCACGACCGGCGCCGAGCTGGGCTGAGCCACGACCGGGCGCATCGGCGCCGGCGGTGGCTTGTCGGGCGTGGCGTTCGCCTCCGCTTGCTCGCGGACCCACGCCTCGCGGGTCGGTGCGACGGCATCCTCGGCCCACGCCTCGCGATGGCGCACCGTCGACAGGTGGCTATCCCAGCAAGTCGGCGTGCAGAACACCAACCGGAACTTGCTGCGTTTGCACGTCGACACGCTGCACAGGTAGTGCTTCCCGCCGTAGGGGATCTCGGTCTTGCACTCGGTGCACCTCAGCCAGGTCTCGGCCATCCGCCGAAACCTATCACTTGCGACGGCGGCGCAGCGCGACGAGCGCGATCAGCGACAGCAACGCCGAACCGCCGGCCCCGCGCCCGCCGGAATCACAGCAGCCACCCTCGTCGCCGCCCGCACCGAACGCCTGCGGATCGCAGGTACCGGAGACCGGCTCGTTCGCCGCGACCGACAACTTGAGGCGGGCGGTCACCGAGCGGTTCGGGTCCGAGGTGTCGCTGACCTTGACGACGACCGAGTCGGTGTCGCCGGGCGTGGCGTCCTGCGCGACGCAGACGCGGATCACCCCGTCGGCGGAGACCGCGGCCTGGCCCTTCATCGGCTGCGTCATGATCTCGAACTTGTGCGACGCGCCGGCCTTCGGGTCGTTGTGCGCGATCGACGACTCGGCTGCATCGCCGCGGATGCCGAGGAGCGGCTCGTCGAGCGTCGGCTCGGGGCCGTGGGCCACCGGCACGCGCGCGGCCTGCTCGATGAAGTCGACGATCAGGTCGGGGCGACCGTAGATGCCGCCTTCGCCGCAGGCGCGGGTCGCGTTCGAGTACGCGCGCGAGGTCACGCCGATCAGGAAGTCGCCGTAGTCGGTCGTCAGGTACACCGGGCCGCCGGAGTCACCGGGGCAGGTGTCGATGCCGCCGCCGCCGGCACCCATCTCGAAGTTCGAGCAACCGGGCTTGGTCGAACAGTCGAAGTCGGTGATCGTCGACGCCGCTTCCTTGAGCGTGTTGGTGGGCGTACTGCCGTTCGCGTTGGTCGTGCCGAAGCCGACCAGCTGTACCGGGGCGCCGTTCTTGATGTCGAACTTTGCCCAGCCGGTGCCGAGCGCACGCGGCTTGACCGTCGACGGCTTCGCCAGGATCAACACCGTGGTGTCGTTCTGCTGGAGCTCGATCCGCTCGCTGACGTTGATCTCCTCACCGCCGGTGCGGAGATCGTTGGTGCCGACCAGCACCCTGGTCAGCGCCGGGTCGTTGCAGTGACCGGCGGTCAGCACGATCGTCGGCGCGATCAGCGTGCCGGTGCAGGCTTGCTGGCCACTGAACAACATCGCGCCGGCGTCCGGCCACTTGTCGGCCGGGGCATCCATGCCGCCGATGACCGTGTCGACTCTATCTTCGACGGTGGGGATGAACGTACGGTCCGCATTGTCCTCTGCAGAGGCGATGGCGGGGATCAGGGAACAGGCCAGAGCGACCGAGACAGCTCGCATGCGCAGACTCTCTCATGCTCCCGCACGCCGGCCGACGTCTCTCCTTTGGCACCTGCTCGCACCCACCGAGAACCCGGGGCGCAGATCGTTGCACGGCACGCGCACGAGGCTATTCTCTTGCGATGTTACGCGTATGGCTCGCCCTGAGCCTGGTGGCCTGCGGTGGCAATGCTCACGTCCCTGCAAAGTCGTTGGTGCAGTCGGGCGATCCCAGCGGTTCTCACCGCGAGGCGGTCGCCGCGCAGGTGGCCCCGTACATCGAGGGCGAGCTCGTCTGGGGGGTGGTGATCGGCCTCTATGATGCCGGCAAGACCGAGATCTACGGGTTCGGCAAGGGGCCTGGCGGCAAGCAGCCCGATGGCAAGACGCTGTTCGATCTCGGCACGTTGACCAAGGTCTTCACCGGGGTGCTGCTCGCCGAGGCGGTCCAGCGCAAGGAGGTCGACCTCGACGCGCCGATCTCCGATCTGATGCCGACCGGCGTGACGGTGCCCACGAAGGACGATGTCGCGATCTCCGCGAAGCACCTCGCCCTGCACAGCTCCGGGCTGCCAAGCCACCCGGGGAGCCTGACCTCGAGGAAGCCTCCACCGGATCCGTTCGCGTCATACAGCGACGATGCGCTCTATCAAGACCTCGTCAGCACGACCCTGGCCAATGCGCCCGGCACCGAGATCCAGATCAGCGACTACGGCGTGGGCCTGCTCGGCTTCGCGCTCGGTCGCAAGATCGGCGGCGGTTACGGACCCGCGCTCAAGAGCCGCGTGCTCGATCCACTGGGCCTCGCGGACACGTTCGTCACGCTGCCGCCGGGAGCCTCCTCGCACAAGGCGATCGGCACCGACGACAACCTCGAGCCGTCACCGCGGTGGACGTGGGGCGCACTCGCGGGTGCGGGTGCGCTCGTCAGCAACGCGCGCGACTGCCTGAAGTTCCTCGACGCGCAGCTCGACGCCGCCGCAGGCAGCCGCGGCACGCTGCGCCCGCAGCTCCGGCTCGCGCAGGAAGCCCAGCTCGATCGCGATGGCGATAACGAAGCGCTCGCCTGGATGATCGATTCCTCCGGTCGCCGCTGGCACGACGGGCGAACGTCCGGGTTTCGGACGTACATGGCGTTCGATCCGAAACTCAAGCGCGGGATCGTCGTGCTCGCGTCGACCTCGACCACGCTCGTCGACTTCCTCGGACCGATGATGTTCGAGGTGCTCTCCGGTACCGCGAAGGCGCCCGCGCCACTGCCCACCGCGGCGGACCTCGCCGCCTACGTGGGAAGCTACGACTTCTCGGGCGTCAAGCTGTCGATCGTCGTCGCCAACAAGCGGCTCTACCTCGAGGGCCCCGACGAGCCGCGCCACCGGTTGGCGCCCTACGGCGACAAGGGGTTCTGGATCGACGATCTCAACGCGGCCGTGAAGTTCGTCTACGAGGACAAGGTCGTGAAGGGGATGGTCTTCAAGGTCGGCGGCAAGGTGCTCACCGCGCCACGTCTTCCTTAGCCGTCAGGGGCAGGGACCCGGCGTCGGCTTCGTGGACGAGCGCAGCCACGAAGTCGCGCACGCGGTGGCGTCGTAGCCAGTCACCGTCTGGATCGTCTCGAGCATGTCCGTCATCCTCGCGGGCTTGCCGGCGTGTGCGGTGTAGAAGGCGGCGAGCGCTTCATCGAGCTTCACCGCACCGACCTTCTCGGCGACGCCGCGATAGAAGAACGCCCCGCGGATGTACGGTGCGTTCGTGTAGAGGTTGTCCTTCAGGATATCGATCTCGTTGCAGCCCTCCGGCCACACCGGATCGCCACCCGGAATCCCGGCCAGCTCCGTCGCGTAGCCCTGCCACACGGTGGCGCCGACGGCGGGTGCGACTTGTTCGAGGGCCCGCCCGGCGAGGTACGTCACCGTGCCTTCGGACAGCACGAAGTCTTCCCAGCACGCGATCCGGATGCCGTCGCCATACCAGCCGTGCGCGGCCTCGTGCGCCTGGGTCTCCTCGCTGTTGAACGAGCCCTTCGCGACGTGCCACATCGGATGGTGCTCCATGCCGCCGAACGCACCGGCCGGCCACGCGATCGACACTCCGCCGACCTTGCTGCCGAACCGGTACGCGCCGAGATGGTCCTCGAGCCACTCGAACACCGCGACGAGGTTCGCGCCGCCCTGATCCGCCTGGGTCTGCTCGGCGGGAGGATGGAACAGCGAGACCTGCGTGCCCGCGCGCGTGGTGCCGAGCGTGGTCTCCTTGTAGTCCCCGATCGCCCACGCGACCTGGTAGCTCGGTGCCTCGACGATGCTCGTGGGGAACACCGCCGTCTTGCCCGCGGGCACACCGGCGAGCTCGAGCGAGAACGTGGTCCCGTCCCCGGGATCCGAGTGACATGGAAACAGGTTTCCGCAGTGGTACGGCCACAAGAACGTGAACGAGTCGGCAGCGCCGTTAAAGGACGGATGCCGCAGGTACGTGTACGTGAACGTCACGGGCAGCGGCTGCTCGCTGGCGGGCAGGCCAAGGTTGGCGAGTCCCGAACCCTCACCCTCGGCGACCGCGAACGAGAGCTCGGCGCCGTCGATGGTGACCGTGTCGAGAGCGAGATCACCAACCTCGACCGTCGCTCCTGGATCGACGCTCGAACCGAACGTGATCACCGCCGTGCCGGTCCTGGCGGTGACGTCGAACGACAGCTGCGTGTCGACGATCTCGCGCACGAGGTTGGCCGTCGGCGCGATCGGCTCGGTGGGGGCATCCGGGGTGACGGTGTTGCCGCCACAGCCGATCAGAAAAACAGCGAGCGCCGTTCGCATCGCCGCGGACCATGCCAATCCCACGACAAAGGTTCAACCACGAAATCTGACCGAGTCACTCGTGAGAGGTCTCGGCCCTAGGATTCAGTACTGCGGGATCGAGGGATCGACTTCGGTCGACCACGCCGCGATTCCGCCGGCGAGGTTATAGACGTTCGTGAAGCCGAGCTTGAGGAAGTGCTCGGCGGCTGCGCGGCTCCGACCACCGTGGTGGCAGTGGAACGCGAGGCCGGCGTCCTTGGGCAGACCCTCGGCATCGGCCATGGTCTTGTCGTCGAACATCACCGCCCCGGCGATCTTGGCGATCGCGCGCTCCTTGTCGGGGCGCACGTCGTAGAGCTTCACCTTGCCGGCATCGACCAGCGCCTTGAGCTCTTTCGGACCGATCTGACGAACCATCGCAGGGCGGTTCGGGTTGTCGATCTTGAAGCCCGACTCGCCGCTGGCCTCGATGAAATCGACGACGACGCCCTCGGCCTTTTGCGCGCTCGCGCGATCGAGCTGCACGGTCACTCCATTGCTCTCGATCGTGACGTGGCTGCCTTCCTTGGCGCCGAGATCGAGCTGGTGCTCCCACGCCGGCGTGATCGTCAGATGAATGACGTCACCGGGCGAGGCTTCCTTGAGCGCTTCCTGGAGCTCCTTCGACGCGCGCGGCGTCACGGTCACCGCCGGTAGCTTCGCCGGTGCGACGAGCCCACCGAGCTTCTTCTCGAGCTCGCCGGCTTCATGCATCTGCCGGACGATGTCGGCGCCGCCGACGAACTCGCCCTTGATGAACAGCTGAGGGAACGTCGGCCAGTCCGAGTACTCCTTCATCCCGCCGCGAATGTCTGCATCCGCGAGGATGTTGACGGTCGTGAACTTGGGGACCATGGTGTTCAGGATGTTGATGACGGACGCCGAGAATCCGCACTGCGGAAAGCTCTTCGAGCCCTTCATGAACAGCACCACGTTGTCGCTCGCGACGAGGTCGTCGATCTTCTTCTTCAGAGCAGCATCGAGTGTCATGATCTTTGGGCCCTTCTAGCACGAAGATCACGCTCCGAGCCGTCGGAACGATTGCTGATGTCGACTCGGCACGTTGGGACGCCCTCGATCACGGGCCGTCTCCCTTCCTGCGCCACGGCTTCCTGCGGGCGCTGGAGGAGTCCGGGTCCATCGATTTCGGCAAGTCGCTGGTTAACCGCAAGAGGTCCGGCTGGTTAGCGATCTACCTCCTGGCCGAGCAGGCAGGGCAGCTCGTCGGGGCGGTCCCGGCGTTCGTCAAATCGCACAGCTACGGCGAGTACATCTTCGACTGGGGCTGGGCGAGCGCCGCCGAGCGCGCCGGGCTCGACTACTACCCGAAGCTGGTGATCGCGGCGCCCCACACACCAGCGACCGGACCGCGGATGTTGATCGCCCCCGGGGCGGATGCCGAGCTCGTGCGCAGCGTGTTGATCGCGGGGGTGCGCGGGCTCGCCGACGAGACCAAGTGCAGCAGCATCCACTGGCTGTTCTGCACGCACGAGGAGCAGCAGGCGCTCGCGCAGGCTGGTTACTTCCCGCGCACGACGATGCAGTTCCACTGGCACAACCGAAACTACGCGTCGTTCGATGGCTTCCTCGGCGCGCTCAAGAGCCGCAAGCGGAAGCAACTGAGGAAGGAGCGCGCGAAGGCGAAGGCGGCGATCGAGTCACTCGTGTGGCGCGAGGGTGGAGAGCTGACGACGCCGCAACTCGACGATCTCGATCGGTTCTATCGCACCACCACCGATCAGCACGGCGGCCGCGACTACTTGCGCCCTGGCTTCTTTCACAAGCTCGCGGAGACGCTGCCCGATGCGATGCGCCTCGTCGAGGTCACCGTAGGAGGCAGGCGCGTGGCCGGCGCGTTGTTCTTCGAGACCTCGAAGGCGCTCTACGGTCGCTACTGGGGTGCGACGGAGCACGTCGATCTCCTGCACTTCGAGACCGCCTACTACGCGGGCATCGAGCGCTGCATCGAGAAGCAGCTCCCGTTGTTCGAGGCCGGCGCGCAGGGCGAGCACAAGCTGCTGCGCGGCTTCGAGCCGGCGGCGACCTACTCGGCGCACTGGATCCGCCACCCGGGGCTGGCCGCGGCGATCCACGACTTCACGCAGCGCGAGGCGATCGCGATGGAGCACGAGCTGGCGGAGCTCGCGAAGTACGGACCGTACCGCAGCGAGTCCGGCGACGACGACGAGTAGTATCCGGGCATGGCCGACCAGGACTCGCGATCTGGCAAGACGTACACGACGGAGGAGATCATCGACTTCGTCGATCGCACGCATGTTCCGCACGACGCCGCGCTGACGCGGGCGTTCACCGTGCCCGACGGCATCCCGTCGATCCAGGTCAGTCCATCGGACGGTAAGACGATCCACGTGCTGATCAAGCTGGCCGGGACCAAGCAGATCGTCGAGCTCGGCACGCTGGTCGGCTACTCGGCGATCACGATGGCGCGCGCGCTTCCCGACGACGGCCACGTCTGGACGATCGAGTACGAGCCGATGCACGCCGAGGTCGCGCGCGCGAACATCGAGGCCGCCGGGCTCTCGCACAAGATCACCGTGGTCGTCGGTGCCGGCATCGACATGTTGCCGACGCTCGAGCAGCACGGCCCGTTCGACCTCGTGTTCATCGACGCCGACAAGGCGAACTACGACAGCTATGGCAGATGGGCCATCGAGCACCTCCGCGCCGGCGGGCTCGTGATCGGCGACAACTCGTACCTGTTTGGTGGACTCTGCGACGATACCGACGAAGCGCGGGCGATGCGGACGTTCCACGAGCACGTCGCGGCGACCTGCGACTCGGTGTGCATCCCGACGCCGGATGGGTTGGTCGTCGGCATCAAACGCTGATCAGCGGCGCCGCCGCGAGGTGACAGAGTGGACCTCCGTCGCTACGGCTTCTTGAACTTCGCCGTGACGTTCGTCGAGCCCGTCGGCGTGATCGTGCAGGTCGGCAGCTGCCCCGCGCACGCCTCCTCCCACTTCTCGAAGATCCGGTTCGGGTTGGGGACGGCGGTCAGCGTGATCGCCTGCCCGAGGGCAACGTGATAGAGGCACTCACCCGCCGTGCAGGCTGCGAAGCCGGCCGGCGTCACCTTGCCCTTATCCTTGATCTTGACCCGCAGCATCGTCGTCGTCGGTTCGGGCGGCGCGTCGGGCGGAGCCGGAGGAGCGTCTGGATCCGGTGCGGATGCGTCCGGATCGAGCGCCGCGTCGGGCTCGATCGAGGCACTCGCATCGACCCCCACGATCGCGGCACACGACTCACCTTCGCGCGCGCAGATACCCGCGGGGCTGCAGCGCTGGCCACCACCGCAGTCGCTGTCGGCCGCGCACGTGACGGTGCAGTCGGCGAGGTCGGGCGTGTAGCAGCTCGTCAGGGCGAGGCTAACAAACGCGAATCGAACCATCAGTCCCTCGGTGCTCGCTTGAACTTCGCGGTCACCTTCAGCTCGGGACCGGTCGGGGTGATCGTGCAGGTCGGGGTCAGCTGCCCCGTGCAGGCCTCTTCCCACTTCTCGAAGATGCGGTCGTTCAGCGGCTCGGCGGTCAGCTGGATCTCGACGCCACGATCGACCGTGTAGCTGCACTCGGACAGCTCCATCGTGCACTGCGTCTGATCCGGGATGTTGACGACGCCCTGATCGGTGATCTTGACGCGGAGCATGGTCTGCGGCGTCGCGTCGGGCGAGTCGGCGGTGACGGCGGCATCGCTCCCAGCAGGGGTGCAGGTCGCGCCAGCGGAGCACAGCCCCTGCTCGCCGCAGCTCTGCCCATCCCCGCAATCACCGTCGGAGCTACAGGTCACCGTGCAGTCGGCGAGCTCTGGCGAGTAGCAACCGACGAGATTGAGCGCGAACCACAGCCCTCTTAGAAACTCCATGACATGCCGATCCTCGCGCCTCGCGCGACGGGCTCGATCTTGAGCGTCTTGTGGCGGCGGTGATCGATCACCAGCACGGCGACACCGGCCGCGACGGCCGCGGCACCGAGACCGAGCGACACCTTCGCGATGGTCCCGGCGCGCTCACCTTCCGCGGCACGCGCCTCGAGCGTCGTCCACTTCTCGCCGGCGGCATAGCGACGCTCGACGTCGGTCTCGGCCTGGTGCGATTCGTAGCCGTAGTAGCCGGCGAACAGCAGCGCCGCGCCACCACCGATCACAAACCCGAGGCCGACCTGTTCTCCGGTGCGCCACGACGACGAAGGCGTCTGCCGCTTCGTCACGCGCGGCTGGTCGCGCTTGCCGACCGGGATCGTGCCGGGCATCCGCAACACCCGCGCAGACGTGGGCACCGTGATCTTCGCGGCGAGGCAACGCTCGACCGTGGACAGGTGCGCTTCGGCGAGCAGCCGGGCGTCGTCGGGCGGGTTGGTCGCGAGGAACCGGCGATACATCAACGCGGCGTCGTCGCAGCTACCGCGGAGCCGGTACGCCTGCGCGAGGTTGAACAACAAGCCGGGTGCGGGCGCCAACGCGTACGCCTCGGTGAACGAGATGATCGCCGTCGAGTAGTCGCGGGCGTCATGCGCGACCCGTCCACGCTCGGCGAGGTCACGTGCGCGGTTGGGGACCGTATCCGCATGCACCGCAGCGCTGCCTGCGAGTGCGAGCGTGGTGACGACCCACAACGCCTTCATTTGTACGGGTCGTAGGTGCCGTCAGGGTCGAGCTTCGCGTTCCGGCGCGGCGCGGCCGGCGCGTGCTTCTTGAAGGGCTTGGTCGGCTTCGCGATCGGCTTGACGACCGGATCGACGACGACGGGTGGGGGTTCGACGGCCGCGATCGGTGCAGGCTGCGCCATGGCCTTGACCGGAGCGCGCTCGACGAGCGTGGGCGCGAGCAGCGCCGGGGTATCGCCGAGGGTCGAGGCGGTCGCGGAGGCTGTATCGACGACCTGGCTGATCACGAGGAGCATCACCGAGGCCGCGACGGCTGCCGTACCGACGAACCACTGCCAGCGCGTCTTGGACTGCGCGAGCTGCGGAGCGACGATCAACGGTGCCGCGATCGCCTGGATCTCGAGGGCGCCTGCGGTCGCGGCGGGCGGCATCACGACCGGCTGGCTGCAGCGGCGGTCGAGCTCGTCACGAACTTCCTCGAGGCGGCGCGCGACGTCGAGCATGGTCGGGCGGTGGAGCGGGTTCTTCGCGAGCATCTCGTGGAGCAGATGCTCGAGCTGCGGCGGGATGTCGGGCCACGCTTCGCTCGCCGGCGGCGGGACCGCGCGGAGGTGCATGGTCATGATCTCGGCGGCGGTCTCGGCCTCGAACGGGAGGTGCTCGAGGAACAGCTCGTAGGCCATCACGCCGAGCGAGTAAACGTCGGTCTTCTCGGTCAGCTCGCCACCCCGCGCCTGCTCCGGGGAGAGGTATTGTGGGGTGCCGATCAGCTGCCCGTCGATCGTGTGGCGCGTGCTCTTCGCGTGCTCGGCGATCACCTTCGCGATGCCCCAATCGAGGAGCTTCGCGCGCGGGCGCTTCGGGGCGTCGGGGTTGTCGATCAGGAAGACATTATCGAGCTTGAGATCGCGGTGGATGATGCCAGCCGCGTGGGCCGCGATCAGCGCATCGCAAACCTGCAGCAGGATCGAGATGACCTGATCCGGGAGGAGCTTGCCCTCTTCGGCGCGCTGCGCGAGCGAGACGCCATCGAGGCGCTCCATCACGAGGTACGGGCGTTGGTCCGGCAGGTGACCGGTCTCGAAGATGTCGACGATGTTCGGGTGGCCGACCAGGTTGACGACCTGTGCCTCGAGCAGCATCCGGTCCTCGCCCGGGTTGAGCACCTTGCGATGCACGACCTTCAGTGCGGCCTGCTTGCCGATCTCCGAGTGGACAACTGCGTACACGGTGCCCATGCCGCCGCGACCGAGCTCGCGCTCGACCCGCCAGGGTCCGGCCAGCGAGCCAGGCGCAAGCGCATCCGGATCCCCGGTGGGTCCCTCTGTGGATGCGGTGCTCATCATCGTCTGCACGCCCTCTCGCGGTGCAGCGCTTGTGCCTGGGGATTCCCCTACCAATCCCTTTGTAGACGGGCACTTCGCGGTTCCCGGCGTAGCCATGCAGCGCGATGTAGCGAGCGCGCACGCCGGACTGTGCGAGCTAGGATGTAGATCTCGTGATCGTTTCGCGTGAAGACCTCGAAGCGTCCCTGTCGCGACTGCGCGCGAGCGTCACGGATCCGGCGGCGGGCATCCTCGGTCCGACCTCGATCGGGTGGCAGATCGGGGCAGACCTCGCCCTGTTTCTCGGCGGCGGTCGCGCGGCGCTCCTACAGCTCGCACATCCGATGGTCGCCCACGCGGTCGATCAGCACTCGCGGACGCGCACCGATGTGGTGGGGCGATTTCAGCGAACGTTCCGCCACGTGTTCGCGATGGTGTTCGGGGATCTCGACGACGCGATCACGGCAGCCCGTCGTGTGCACTCGGTGCACACGCGCATCGCGGGATCGCTCCCCGATCGCGCGGGGCGCTGGGATGCGGGCACGCCGTATCACGCGAACGAGATCGAATCGCTGCGCTGGGTCCACGCGACGTTGATCGATACGACGATCGTGGTGCGCGAGCTGATCGATGGTCCGCTGCCGATCGCGATCAAGGACGCGTATCAGATCGAGCTGCATCGCTTCGGTGCGCTGTTCGGAATCCCCGCGAGCGCGTTGCCGCGAACGTGGGCAGAGCACGAGCACTACATGACGGAGATGATCGAGTCGCGCTCGCTCGCGGTCACACCATGCGCGCGCGAGATGGCGAGCTTCCTGATCGGCAGCAATGGCGCACAGCCGGTGCTCGGTCGGATCGGCGAGCTGGTCTCGCACGCGCTGCTTCCGGAACCGCTGGCGGCGCAGTTCGGCTTGCGAGGTGCCCCGAAGCGCACACGACTCGCGCTCGGCGCGTTCGCGCAGGTGTATCGGCGGATCCCTCGATCGCTGGTGACGATCCCGGCGTGCACCGAAGCGCGGCGCCGACTCGCAGGGCAGGGCCCGAGTCGATGGTCCGCGTGGACCGAGCGGCAGCTGTTCGGACTCGCTCGACGAACGACTGCGCGATGACCGACGGGGTTCGAACCCCGAGCCCGAGAAGAGAAACCCACGCGGCCGACTACCAAAGTTGTGCGTTTGGGAGGCTCGGGCAGCCGACCGCGTGGATTGCTGACTTGGTCAGCAAGATGCGCGCCCGCGCATGCGGCTCGTAAGCCCGTGAGACGTGGCGAGCGAACCAAGCCAGATCGCGAATCGCGACGTCCCATGACGAGTCGCTGCGACGACGCATCGAGATCGAAAGCTCGCGATGCGACACGCGTGAGTTCGCTGCGCGGCGAGTGACGCGTTACCCGACGAGTACCCCATGCAGGGCTAACGATAGGACCCGCGCGATCGCTGTTCGCTGCGACGACGATGCACGCTAACGATAGCTGCCGGGATCGAGACCGAAGCGTTTGATCCATCGCTGGATCTGCTTGCGGTCTTTATCGAGCACGCGGGCGACCGCCGAGACATTGCCCTGATGCTCGCGCAGCGCGGCGACGACCTGGTCGCGCACTTTCTGATCGTTCTCGCTGAGGACAACAGGCCGTGGCGCACCGGGTGGCCGGCCAGTGCGGACCGAGTCCGGCAGGTGCTCGCCGCGGACCAGCTCGGCGCCAGCAAGCACCTGCGCGGTGGCCAAGGCCTGCTCGAGCTCGCGGACGTTGAGCGGCCACGGATAGCGGAGTAGCAGGCGCGCGGCGTCGATGTCGAAGCCGGGATGCTCGCCGGGGAACAGCCGCGAATGGAGGGTGCCGATCAGGATGCCAAGATCGGTGCGGCGCTCCGCGAGCGTGGGCACGGTGACGCGAAAGCCGGCGAGCCGCGCGAACAGATCGTGGCGAAAGGATCCGTCGGCGACCATCTCGTCGAGGTCGCGGTGCGTGGCCGCGACGACACGCAGGTCGATCGGCACCGCGCGCGTGCCACCGACGGGCATCACCTCTTTTTCTTGCAGGATGCGAAGCAGCGCGGCCTGCGAGTTGGCCGGCAGATCGCCGATCTCGTCGAGAAACAGCGTGCCGCTATCCGCGGAGCGAACGAGCCCGGGGTGATCGGTCTGCGCCCCGGAGAACGCGCCCTTCTTGTAGCCGAACAGCTCGCTCTCGACGAGGTTGTCTGGGAGCGCGCCGCAATTGACCGGCACGAACGCGCCTGGACGACTGGACTGCGTGTGGATCGCGCGTGCGATGACTTCCTTGCCGCTGCCGGACTCGCCCTCGATCAGCATCGGAATCTCGGACGATGCGATCTGGCGGAGCCGCGTGATCTCCGTGTTCCACGCCGGCATCAGCGTGGTGAAGCCGGGTGGACCATCGAGGGGCGTGAGCTCGAGCAGGACGGGCGACTCGGCTTCGACCGGCAGCCGCTCGAAGAAATAGAACAGCGTGTGACCGAGCTCGATCAACGAGCCGTCGGTGAGCACCGCGCGCTTGGTGGTGTGACCGTCGACGATCGAGCCGTTCTTCGATTCGGTATCCGTCAACACCCAGCGACCGAAGCTGGGCTCGATCCGCGCGTGCCTCGACGACATCCATTTATCGGGGACGCGAATCGTCAACTCGGTGCCGGCGCGTTCGGCTCTGCGGTCCGTACCGCGACCGAGCGAGACCGCCGTCAGCTCGGAGAGTCGGTAGCGAACCGAGCCCGCGCGCGGCCGACCACATTCCAAAACGAGGACAAGCACGGGCTCGGGTCGCGGACCGATCCGACCGGACTTCCCATCCTCGTGGAAGCTAAGGGTAGTGCCCTGGGCATCGCCCACGGCTGCATCTTACATCACACCCTGACAGCGGTGATTGTCAGACCGCTCTCTTAGCCTCTGTCTTGTGATGAGCGATCTGCTCTCGATGTCCATCGGACCCCGCCACGGCATGCTGCGCGCGAAGTCGCCGGAGGCCTGGTACGAGCGTGGCCTGGCGCTGGAAGACAGCGCTCCCGACCAGGCGATCGCGGCGTACCGGCGTGCGCTGCTCGGTCGCGCGGACCTCGCGGATGCCCACTGCAACCTCGGCCGGCTGCTCCATGACCGGGGCGAGATCGGGCTCGCGGAGTCGCACTATCGGCTCGCGCTCGCGTGCGATTCGCAGGTCGCGTTGTACTGGTTCAATCTCGGAGTTGTCGTCGAGGATCGCGCTGATCGGGACCAGGCGATCGAGGCGTATCAGCAGGCCTTGCTCCTCGATCCCACGCTGGTCGATGCGCACTTCAACCTCGCACGGTTGTACGAGCAGATCGGCCGGAGCGCGCAGGACGAGCTGATGCTTCGCCGCGCGATCCGCCACCTCACGGACTACCGCCGGCTGTCCTCGAATCGCGTCGCACGCTAACCCGCACTCGAGGCTGCGACCGGCTGCGACCGGCTGCGACGATTCGCGGCGCTGTTCAGGTCACTCGATCATGCAGCGCGGATCGGCCGCGTGGGTCAGGCAGTACTGCCGCTGGCAGGCAGTGTTGGTCGGGGCGACGAGCGTCCTCGAACAATCGACCTTCGCGGTCGCGGTGGGCGGCGGAATCAGGTCATCTCGAGACGGGATCCGCGCACGTGGCACCGCAGGTCTCACCGGTGCAGGCCGCGGCGTGACCTGCGCGATCTTGGCGTGCAGACGTTCGTGCTGCCGATAGGTCAGCTCCTCGGTACACGCATCGAGGTCGGCGTCGAGCCGTGCGGTGGCGATGCAGGTCAGCACGTTCGCCGGCCACGCCTCGGCCTCGCAGCTCGCGATCATCACCGTCGCGGTGCGGTCGATCGCGGTCGCGATCTCGACGCGCTTGCTCTCGGTCGCGATTCGCGTGGCGGCGTTGCGGATCACCGGCGCACACGCCGGCGCGGCGACGGGTGGCGTGACGACCACGGGAGTCGGTGTTGGACCGGGCTCCGATGTCGGTCCCTTGTCTCCACCACACGCGATCAACAACATCAGCAGAGCTGCGCGCATCTTCAAAGCCTCCACCGGTCACGTACGGCGTGCCAGTCGGATTCTTTGGGCGTTAGAGGGTCCTCCGCCACCACGCGATTTTTAAGTAATCGGCCTGCAGGAAGCCGACCGGGTGATCGATCTCGGGCGTCAGTTCCCGCGTCTTCTTGAAGCGATGGCCGAGGGCCTCGGAGACCACGTGATGGAACTGAGCGCGCTCGATCCGTGACGTGCAACACGCGGCGACGATGGCACCGTTCGGGCGGACGTGGAGGGCGGCGGCCTTGTAGAGCTTGCGATATGCGTTGAGCGCCCCGGGGACCGCTGCCTTGTGGCTGGTCATCGACGGCGGGTCGACGATCACCAGATCGTAGGTCTCGGTCTCCGCGAGCGCGGGCAGCCACTCGAAGACGTCGGCCGTGACGAACTGGTGCCGCTCGGCATCCGTCGCGTTGTACTCCGCGGCGAACGCGAGTGCGCGAGCCGACGCATCGACGGAGATCACCTGCGTCGCGCCACCCGCCTCGGCGGCTCGCGCGAGCATCCCCGTGTACGAGAACAGATTCAGCACGCGCGCGTCCTTGAGCGCGGCGGTGGCGAGGTCATGACGGAGGCCGCGCAGATCGAGGTACGCGCCAGTCTTGTGGCCCTCGGCGAGGTCGACGGCGTAGGTCAACCCGTCCTCGGTGAACCTGCCCGTCGATCGGGTCTCGCCATACAGCGTGCGTGCGTCGGCGGGGGATTGGCGGCGACGCGCGGGCCGCAGCGTGATCGAGGTGGCCGGACCGATCACGTCGCGATGCTGCTGCGTGCGAGCGAGCGTGCGGCCGAGGAACCGCGCGATCGCATCGGCCCCGGCGGAGTAGCTCGCGATCACGATCGCGTCGCCGAAGCGATCGATCGCGATCGCGGGGATGCCGTCTGACTCGCCGTTGAGGAGCCGGATGCCATCGGTGCGGCTGACCAGCGCTTCACGCTTCGCGAGCGCGGTGGACAGCTGCGCGGCGAAGTACGCGGCGTTCGGCGCCTCGGCACCCTTGCGGAGGATCCGGATCGCGATCGCGCCGTCGGCTTCATAGATGCCGTGGCCGACGAGCTTGTTCTGCCCGTCGACCAGGCGGAGCCAGTCGCCGTCGCCGAACACCGTGGCCGCGGTGCTCAGCTGCTCGCGAAACAGCCACGGATGACCGCGCTCGATGATCGCCGCGGCGTCTTTCTTGATCTGGTAGCGCCGAGCGTGCATCAACGACCTAACAATCCGTCGGCGTGGGTACCGCGGCGAGGCCGCGTTCCCGTCGGCAGCCGATCGACGACGACGAGGTCCGCTCTCCCTGCGGCAATCGCCGCATCGAGATCAGGAAGTAAGGCGCCGCCGCCGTCGACACAGGTCGCGACACCGAGCTCGTTGCGCAGGCGATCTGCGAGCGGTGCGGCGGGCAGTCGCGCGTTGCCGTCGCTGTGCGTGGCCATCACCCACAACAAGGACGCACCGGCGCGGACGAGCTGCGCGGCATGACCGACGACGACGGACCGCGACGCGGGACGATCCTGGACGACCGCGCCGAGCCAGCCAAGCCGCGTGGACAGCGAGGCGACCTGGTGGACCGCGGCAGGCAACGCCTCGACGGCGTGGGGATCGGTGCCGGGATCGAGCGCGATCAGATCGAAGCCGGCGAACAGCGCACGCTCGACCGCGGCGGTCAGATCGGTTCCGGCCTTCGCATGGATCCGCGCGGCGACCAGCGCGCGCTTGCCGTGTGCGTAGTCGACGATCTTCTTCCAGGCGACCGCGGCCTCGTCGTCGGCGAGCGCGCTGACAGGGAGCAGCGACGTGACCACGAGATCGGCGCCTGCGGTGGCGGCACTGCCGAGCGTGACGAGCTGATCGTCGTCGGGGCGCTCCGACGAGCTGGGCGCGACCGCGATCCGCGAGCGCAGCCGGCGATCGCCGAGCACGAGGGGCAGAGACGTGGGCGCGGGCGGCTCGCCACCGGGGATGCCGTTGCTCGCCGCGAGCAGCTGTTCGACGCCGCGCGCGAGGTGCGGATCGCGCTTCGCGACCGACGCGTGCGAGACGCGAAGGCTGCGGGTCATCAGCGAGTACGTCAGCTGGACCGGCGCCATCGCCATGTAGCGCTCGGTGCCCTCGAACCACTCGAGGCTGGCCTGTGCGGCGGCCTGCAGGGCCTCCACTTCGGGACGGCGGCGGGCCTCGTAGGCGGCGAGGGCCGTCGCGAGATCGATCTCGGGTCCCGCACCCTTCGGCGCAGCGAGCAGCTCGTCGCGCAGCACGATGACGTCCTCCATCGCGAGCTTGGTGCCCGAGCCGATCGAGAAGTGTGCGGTGTGCGCGGCATCGCCGACGAGGACGACGTGCTTGCCGGCCGACGCGGCATGCCACTTCCCGCAGCGCACCGTCGGGAAGTTCCGCCAGATCGAGCGATTCTTGATCAGCGGACTGCCATCGAGCTCGGCCGCGAACAGCTCGGAGAGCATCGCGATGGTCTGATCTTCATCCGCTTCGTCGAGCCCCGCGTTGCGCCAGGTCTCCTCGCGACACTCGACGATGAACGTCGAGCCATGCTCGTGGGATGTCGAGAAGGGATACGCGTGGACGCGAAACAGACCGAACCGCGTCGTCTTGAAGATGAAGGTAAAAGCCCGGTAGGGCACCTGGCAACCGAGCCACACGAACTTGTTCGGGCGCGTATCGACGCGCGGTGCGAACTGATCCGCGAGCGCATCGCGGACCCAGCTGCCGACACCATCGCAGGCGACGATCAGCGCTGCGTTCGCGAGCTCGGGTGCGTCGAGCGACGCAACCCCGTGCTCGTACTCGACGCGGACGCCGAGCTCCTGCGCGCGGCGCTGGAGGATCTCGAGCAGCGTCCTGCGCTCGATGCCGCAGAAGCCGTGACCAGTCGAGCGCAGCACTTCGCCACCGGTGTGGATCTCGATGTCGTCCCAGCGCGCAAACTTTGCGGTGATCTGCGCGTGGGTCTCTGGATCGGCGGCGGCGAGGTTGCCGAGCGTGGCATCGCTGAACACCACGCCGAACCCGAACGTATCCGTCGGCCGATTGCGCTCGTACACGACGACGTCATGCTCGGGCGCGACGCGCTTGACCAGGAGGCCGAGGTAGAGCCCGGCCGGCCCGCCGCCGATACAGGCGATGTTCACGACGCGAACGTAACCCAACAGAGCTAAGGTCGCGAGGTATGGCGAGCTACGAAGATCCGGCGCTCCACACGTTGTTTCCCACGCTCTCCTCGGTCCCCGAGGCCGTACGCATCGATCCCCGCGCGAATCCTCCGCGGATGCTGATCGACGGGCAGGTCCGCACCATCGATCCGACCGATCCCGATCACATGCTGCCGGTGTACTCGCGCGTCGCCGTGCGCGACGGCAACGAGCTGCAACCGGTGCTGCTCGGTCACGAACCGAAGCTCGGACCGATCGAAGTCGAGGAGGCGATCGCCGCCGGGGAGCGCGTGCTGGCCGCGGGCACGTGGTCGCGGGCGTCGCTCGAGACCAGGATCGCCGCGGTGGAGAAGCTGGCCGCCAAGCTGGGATCCGAAACCGAGCGGATCTCCACTCTGTTGCAGTGGGAGATCGGCAAGCCCGTCGCCGCGGCACGCGCCGAGGTCACGCGCTCGATCGACTACATCAGGGAGACGATCGTCGCCCAGCGCGCGCTCGAGAGCGACCTCGGGATCTACACCGGCGTCGCGGGCAAGACCACGCACTACGCGAAGGACGTCATGCGACCGCTCGGCACCGTGCTGTGCGTGGCGCCGTTCAACTACCCGATCAACGAGTTCCTGACGACGATCATCCCCGCGCTGCTGGTCGGCAATGTGGTGATCGCGAAGACGCCGCGGTTCGGCGTGCTCGCCAACATGGCGCTGATGGACGCGTTCGCCGAGGCGTTTCCGCCGGGCGTCGTCGCGCTGCTCCCCGGGGACGGCCGCGCCGTGTTGCCGACGGTGATCGGTCACAAGACCACCGACATCTTCGGCAACGCGATGGGCACGATCGACGTGTTCGCGTTCATCGGCAGCGAGGGCGCCGCCAACGCGATCCTCAAGGGCCACCCGACGCCCTCGTTCCTCCACAAGATCCTCGGGCTCGGCGCGAAGAATGCCGGCATCGTGCTCGCGGGTGCGGACCCGGGCGCGACCGCCACGAAGCTCGTCAAAGGTGCGCTGGGCTTCAACGGGCAGCGCTGCACCGCCGAGAAGATCATCTTCGCACCCGCGGGCGCCGAGGGCGACCGGCTGGTCGCCGCGATCTCCGAGCGCGTGATGAAGCTCAAGCTCGGCATGCCGTGGGATCCCGAGGCCGCGATCACGCCACTGCCCGAGCCGCAGAAGCTCGACGTGATGTGGGGGCTGATCGGTGACGCCGTGAAGCGGGGCGCGAAGATTGCGAACGACAGCGGTGGCCGCGGCCTCTACTCGATCATGCGACCCGCGGTGCTCGATCACGTGGCGCTCGGCATGAAGATCTACGACGAAGAACAGTTCGGGCCGATCGTGCCGATCGCTCGCTACTCGAACATCTCCGAGATCGTCGCGTGGCACGAGCGCTCGCCGTATGGGCAGCAAGCAGGCATCCACGGTCCCGATTCGCCCTCGAAGCGCGAGCTCGTCGACGCGCTGTCGTCGTACGTCGCGCGGATCAACCTCGACGATGTCTGCCAGCGCGGGCCCGACACGTTCGGGTTCACCGCCGCCGACAAGTCGGGGCACGGCACGCTATCGATCAAGGATGCGCTGCGGTCGTTCTCGCGCAGCGTGATCGTGCAGTCGCCGAATCGCGACGCGATCTAACCCCAGAGCTCACCTCGGTTGACCTCCAGGCTGAGCTCTGGAAGTAGGAGTTCGCGCGATCGCGCTCACCCGGTCGATTGTCTTCGGTCCCGGCTCGAGCACGAGCCACCCCGTTCCCCATCCTTCCCCCATCCTTCGCCTGGTCGAAGGATCGACACAGGCGAATGATGGGGTTAGTCGAGCTGCCGCAACACGTGTCGGGGCAAGCGCCCGGCGATGACCTGGTAGAGCGTGTCGAGCCGAGCACTCCAGGCCGGAGCCGCGGCCGCCGCGGCCGTGAACAGCACGTGGTCGCAGTAGCCGGTGCCCGCGGTCTTGCGTGGTGCCGCGTCGAGCCAGTCGGCGAAGACGGCGATCCGAGGCGGCACCTCGTCGGGGCGAAGCACCGCTGCCGTCGCGATCGCGTAGGCGGCGGCGAGGAGGCGATCGGTCGGGCGGTCGTGCGTGTGATGGATCGGGCTGATGCGGGTGGGATTCAGATGGTCGGCGATCTGGTCGGCGAGCAGCGCGGGATCGAAGGTCGCGACCGCGAAGCCATCCTCGCCGGAGAGGGCGAGTCCGACCCAGCCACTCGCGATCAGCGCAGGGCATGCGAGGGAGGCGACGAACCGGCGCATCACCTGCCGAGCCCGCTCGTGGTCACCCTGGCCACGCAACGCAGCCGCGCACAGGTGCGCGCCCGCGACATCGAGATCTGCGTGGGGCAACACGATACCGAGCACGCGGTCGACCTGGCCCGAGGCGAGCATTCGGGTAGCGCTCGCCCTGACACGGGTTTGGCGATGGAGCGTGGGGTGGCGCTCGACGAGCAGCTCGACGCGGGCGGGGTCGTCGAGCTCGCAGAGCAGCTCCACGGCGATGAGGATCGCTTCATCGGCACGGCGGGGCGTGCGCTCGGCGGCGTGCTCGAGCGCGATCAGCGCGGACTCGACGTTGCCGCGGAGCGCGTGGAGTCGGCCGAGTTGCAGGTGATGGTGGCCCTCGTTCGGCGCGAGCTCGATCACGCGCTCGAACGCGAGTCGCGCTTCATCGTAGTGACCGAGGGCGAGCAAGGCGCGGCCGCGGTGGGTCCAGGCCTCGAGCCCGTCGCGATCGAGCTGGAGCGCGCGGGTGGTGGCGTCGAGATAGTCGCGGATCCCGTGCCGCGCATCGTGGATGGTCGCGAGCTCGAGCCAATGGAGGTAACTCGTCCCGCCGCGATCGCAGGCACGGCGCGCGTGCAGCAATGCATCGTCGAGCCGCCCGATCGCCTTGAGCCGGCGGGCCAGCTGAAAGTCGTGATCGGGATCGGGAGTCGTGCCGAGCGGACGCGGCCAGATCAACTGGAGCTTGCCGAGCCAGCCGGCGGCATAAAGCAGCGTGTCGTTGTCGACGCGGTTCCAGTCGAGACCCAGTGCGAGGAGGCGCGTGGCGATGCTGCGGCCAGTGGTGAGCTGGAGCAACTCGCGCTCGTAGCCGCCGCCCATCAGTGCGAGTCGCTCGATGCGAGGCTGGTAGTGACCCGAGAGCAGGCGCCGCACGCCATCGGGCGCGGCTCGGTGCGTCGGGTCGCGATGCTCCTGCAACACGGTCAGCCTTGTCAGCTCCGAGGGCATCTGGAGCAGGCGCTCGAGCGCCGTGTCATCGCACGGCATCCACATCGCGAGCGCATCGAGCTTCGCAGGAGCGAGCGCGGTGAGGTGCTCGGCGTCGAGCGTGGTGCAGCCGACGAGCTCGAGATCGTGGAGCTTCGGCAGCCGTGCGACGAGCTGTGCGAGGAGGGTCGGGGTGGGGGAAGGAAGTCGGCTCCCGCCGATCGCGAGGCGTTCGAGGCTCGCGAGGCCGGGCGCGCTCGCGAGTAAGGCGCTCGGGTCGTCGTTGCCGCTGGTGGTGGTTGTCGAATCGATCGCGAGCGAGCGCAGTCGCGAGAACGCCGGATCGGCCAGCCAGCTGCGCTCCGTGATGACCGGTACCAGCTTGCCCGGAACGATGACGTCGCGGAGGAAGCCGCCGTGCCAGCCAAACTCGACACCACCGACAACATCGAGCCTCGCGAGCAACGCGGCCTCGACCTCGATCTCGAGCTCGCGGGTACGCGGATCGCGGGTGCCATGAACGCGCGCGTGAACGTCGAGCGCGATCAGCTCGCCGCGCGGATCGCCGCGCATCTGCAGCCAGTCGGCGTACACGAGGAGTCGTTCGTCGTCACCCGGCTCGGCGTCGACCTCCTCGATCAACCGGACCTCGGTCGGCCGCATCGGTCCGATGATAGCGCGCGAGCCTAACCCCGGCTGTCCAGCTGAGCTCTGGACGTAGGAGTTCGCGCGATCGCGGTCACCCGGTCGATTGTCTTCGGGGTCCCCGGAGCCACCCCGTTCCCCATCATTCGCCTGGTCGAAGGGTCGACACAGGCGCACTCTGGGGTTGGTGGACGGCGATCGCGTCCCAGCAGGCTTGCTCGGCTGCCTCGACGGTCGCATCGGTGAGCGTGATGCGGCCTTCCCAATGCGCGCGCATCAGGCCGATGAACGCACCGAACACCAGCTCCATCAACACCCACGCATCGACGGCGCGCACGACACCCTCGGCTTGCGCGCGCTGGAGCATCGCGTGCGCGAAGCCGTGCATGGTGTTGTCGATCGCCTGTGACTCCGCGTCGAGATAGCTCGAGTGGTTGTGGGTCTCGATGAACGCGAAGCCGGCAGGCGCGGCGAGGGCGAATTGGATGATCTCGTTCCACATCACGCGGAACTGCTCGCGCACCGGCGCGTTCTGGGGAAACCGCGTGAACACCCGCTGGCCGACCTTGGTCTTCCACGAGCGGTAGAGGGCGTTGACCAGCGCTTCCTTGCCGTCGAAGTAGTGATAGATGGTGCCGGCCGCGATGTTCGCTCGTAGGGCGATCTCGGGGACCGAGGTGCCGTGGAAACCACGCTCCACGAAGCAGTCGAGCGCCGCATCGAGGATCGACTCGCGGCGGTCTGGATGGAGGGCTGGCCGTCCGCGTTTCTTCGCTGTCGCTATCATTGAATGAACATTCAACCGGGAAATTAACCACTTGTCAATCAATCGATTTTACTGATTGACGGGCAAGTATGGTCACTGCTAGTTCTACGTCCAGATTAACCGAATGAACGTTCAACCAGTAATTGGAGTGACTCGATGCTGACCGCCACGATTGCCGCCGCCGCTTCCCTCCTCGCCACCTGCGCCATGCCCTCCGGTGACATCAAGCAGCCCGAGACCTGGGGCCAGTACTTCCTCGACAAGTTCGAGACCGAGCGCGCCGAAGCGATGACCATCGAGCCCGCGGACCGGGCCCCGCTCGCGCACCCGCGCACCGTCCTGCTGATCACCGGCGTGACCATCCCGGCCGAGTGGTTCGATCCGGTCAAGGCGCGCCTCGAGCGCGACGGCTTCCGGACCGTCGTCTATGAACCGCCGCGGTTGCTGTCGGGCGATCTGTTCTGGAACGCCGAGGAGCTCGGCCGCGTGATCGATGACATCCGCGCCGAGACCGGCGAGGAGCGGATCGACATCCTCGCCGAGTGCACGGGCGGGTTGATCTCGCGCCACTACATCCAGGCGCTCGGCGGCAACGCGCACGTCCGCCGGCTCGTCACCTTCATCTCGCCTCAACACGGGTTGCCGAAGGCGGGGGAGGCGCAGCTGTTCGTCCCTTGGGATGCGGTGAAGGATCTGACGCCCGGCAGCGAGTGGCTCGAGACCGTCAACAGCGCGCCGATGGCGCCCGAGGTCCCGATGACGTCGATCTACACGTGCACCGACGAGTACATCCAGCCGTACGACACCGCGATCGTCCCCGGCGCGAAGAACATCGGCCTCGGTTGCGATGGCACGTTCGTCGGTCACTTCCAGTTCTTCTACGATCGCGAGATCTACAAGGTGATGCGTGACGAGCTGCTGCTGGCCGCGCCGACCGATGTCGATCCGCCGGCTCCGAGCGATCCGACGACACCAGAAGATCCGGCGACCGACGAACCGGTCCTCGACGACGAGATGGGCGGTTGCTCGTCGACGGGTGGCGGCGGCGGCGGTCTCTTGCTCCTTGGCCTGGTCGCGATGCTCGTGCGTCGCCGGACCTGAGATCGACCGATGCGAGGGCATCGACGAAAGCAACCTGCGGTCGTGCCGTTCTCTCCGCTCGCATACGGACGGCGTCGTGCTTGAATCAGGCATGCGCATCTGGGTGGCCTTTGTGGTGCTCGCTTCCTCCGCGGCGTTCGCCGATCCGAAGCCAGCGCCGAAACCTGTCGAGCCCGACCTGTTCCTTCAGTGGGAGACTGGCGAGTCCTCGCGGGACATGTCGATCACGATGACGCGGATCGTCGTCACCGGCACCAAGCTCCACTACTCGCAGCAGTACCTCGGCCGTGGCTTCGGCGGGTCGAATCCCAAGCCGGTCGAGCTCGATGCGACCGTCAAGGATCCCAAGAAGGTCGCGGCCGCGCTCGCCGCACTCGACAAGCTCAAGGTCAAGCCGGTCAAGCAGGGCGGGGATGGCACTCGCTACAACCTGCGCAGTGGCTGCGTCCGCCGCGGCAAGGTCGAGCGGTGCGCCTCCGTCGACGGCAACGACAAGGACTCCGACGAGGTCAAGGCGATCGCCTCGGTGCGCGACGCCTTGCTCGACGGCATCAAGCTGCCTACTCCTTGACGAGCTTCTCGAGCGCCGTCAGAGCGGCCTGGAGATCGGGCCGCTCGGTCAGCACCGGTGCACACGGATCGCCCGCCCAGCTCGCGATCCGATCGAGCGCGTTGCGCAGCGTGAACTGACGCGGATCGAGATCCGGCGTGACTTCGTCCCACGTCACCGGCATCGAGACCGGCGCGGTCGCGACGGGCCGCACGCTATACGGCGCGACGAGCAGCTGGCCGTGCGCGTTCTGTCCCCAGTCGAGATAGACGCGACCGCCGCGAGCGGCTGGATTGCGATTCGTCGTGGCCTTGTCGGGATGCTGTTTCTCGACGAGCAACCCGATCAGGTACGCGAGCGTGCGCGCCTGATCGAACGTGCACTGCCCGCCGAGCGGGATCAGGACGTGCAGCCCGGACTGCCCCGACGTCTTGACGTAGTTCGGGATCCCTGCCGCCTCGCAGAGCTCGTGGATCGCGAGCGCGAGCGGGACGACCCATTCCTGCGGTGCATTCTTGGGATCGAGATCGACGATCGTCCAGTCCGGCTTCTCGAGGTTCGTCGAGCGCGAGGCCCACGCGTGGATCGGGATCGAGCCCATGTTCGCGATGAACGCGAGCCCGTCGGCGTCATCGATCATCACGTAGTGGATCTCGCGCTGCGAGTGCTCGGACCACAGCGTCGCGGTGCGTAGCCACGGCGGCACCCAGTGCGGCATGTCCTTCTGATAGAACATCTCGCCGTCGATGCCGTCGGGGTACCGCGTCAACACCGTCGGGCGGTCCTTCAAGTACGGCAACAGCTGCGGGCTGACCGCGCGGTAGTACTCGATCAGGTCGCCCTTGGTGATGTTGTCTTCCTTCCAGAAGATCTTGTGGAGCCGGGTCAGGCGGAGCTCGCGGATGGGCGCGTCGATCTCGAGCTCTTGCTCGATCACGGGGAGTGGCCCGGTGTCGTCCTGCGGGTGCATGCGTTGCGGGGTCGCGAGCGAATCGTCGTCGACGACGACCTCTTCCGCGATCTCCGCCGCCTCGTCACCCTCGCCATCACCCTTGTTCTCGGCCGTGGTGCGCACCGGCATCCCGCAGTCATGGGGGCGCTTGTCGGGACGCCACCGCTCGAACACCGGGAACCGCAGCGACGAATCCACCGGCCACTCGCGGTAGCGCACCTGGACGACGATCTGCTCGGCGGGGTCGAGCCAGCGCGCGTCATTGCTCGCCTCGGGACGCGGGAACGTCGGCTTCCACGTCGGCATCGCATCGAGCCGCTTCTTGACCTCCATCAGCTGCTTGTCGTCGAAGCCGCTGCCGACCTTGCCGGCCCACACCCAGCGCTCGTCGACCCACACGCAGAGGTGCAGGGCGCCGATGCCCGCGCGCGATCGCTTCGGCGGCGTGTATCCGCACACCGCGAAGTCGGCCTCGGGATCCGACTTCATCTTCAACCAGTCGCGCGAGCGTTGCGACCTGTACGGCGAGCTCGCCTTCTTCGCGACGACGCCTTCGAGGCCGCGCTGCACCACTTGCCGCAACAGCGCCTCGCCGAGCTCGGGCACGTGATCGCCGTAGCGCAGCGGACCCACGCCACTCGGCGGCAGGATCTGCTGGAGCAGCGCCTTGCGCGCGAGCAGCGGCAGACCTCGCAGGTCGTAGCCGGCCGCTGCGAGGAGATCGAACACGATGTACGTCACCGGGTTCGACAGCGCGGCACGCTGGATCTCGGACGTCTTGTGCATCTGGCCGCGGAACGACAGCTTGTGAAAGTCCGGCTTGCCCTCGGCATCGAGCATCACGATCTCGCCGTCGAGGATCAGCCCGGGAATCGGCAGCGCGCGCACCGCGCTCGTGATCTCCGGATAGCGCTCCGTCGGGTCCTGCGACGACCGATAGCGCAGTGCACAGCTGCCGCCGCCGCCGAACGCGACCATGCGGAAGCCGTCGTACTTGAGCTCGAACACCCATTCCTTCGACGAGAACGGCGCCTCGGCGGTGTGACACAGCGTCGGCTCGAACGAGCCCGGTGGGATCGCGCGCTTGGGCGGCTTGAGCTTGTCGAGCTCGGAGAGCACCAGTTGGTGGCGGGGCGCGCCGGTCGCGAGCTCGTCGATCGTGAGGCCCGACAGCACCGACGCGGCCGGCAGCTCCTGCTTCGCGGCGAGGAACTGCTCGGCTGGGTCGTCGCGCTTCTTGATCAGCAGCCAGTGATCGCTGCCGCGCCCCGATTCCTTGCCGCGCTTGCCCTTGCCGGTGTGGATCAGCGTGAAGGCGCCACGCAGCTTGTAGCCATAGAGCTCGAACTTGATCTCGCCGTCCTGCATGCCCTGCACGGGGTCGATCAGCGGGCGAAACAGGCCGCGATCCCACGCGATCATCGGCCCGGCGCCGTAGTTCCCGTCGGGGATCACGGCCTCGAAGTTGACGTACTCGAGCGGGTGGTTCTCGACCTTGACCGCCAGGCGCTTGTCGTCGGGATCCATCGACGGTGCCTTGGGCACCGCCCACGAGCACAGGATGCCGTCGATCTCGAGCCGGAGGTCCCAGTGCATCCGCGTCGCGTCGTGCTGGTGGACCACGAAGACACGCGGCCCGCCGCGGGCTTGCGCGGCCGGCGTGGTGGTCGCCATGGGCTCCGGCGTGGCCCCTCCGGTCCGCTTCGCCCGATACAGATCGAGCGAGTCGTCGGTTTTCGGGTCATCCGGTGGCTTCTGGCCGCTCATCGTTGGATCACGTGTGGGCTAACAATTACAGTCCGCGGATGCCCGCACGCTCGATCGGTACTGCCACGATCTCGTTCGGCCTCGTCTCGATTCCGACGAAGCTGTACACCACGAACGAGTCCGGCAACGACATCCACTTCAACATGCTTCACGAGGCCGATGGGGCCCGACTCAAGCAGCAGTACATCTGTACCAAGTGCAACGAGGTTGTCGACCGCGAGCACACCGTGAAGGGGTACGAGCACGCCAAAGGGCAGTACGTGATCTTCTCGGCCGAGGAGCTCAAGGCGCTGGACGCCGTGGCCACGCAGAGCATCGCGCTCGAGGAGTTCGTCCCGGCCGCCTCGGTCGATCCCCTGTACGTCGAGAAGAGCTACTACCTCGGCCCCGACAAGGGCGGCGAGCGCGCCTACAAGCTGATCCATGACGCGATGATCGACACCGGTCTCGTCGGCATCGCCTCGTACGCCGCGCGCGGCAAGCAGTACATCGTCTGTCTGCGCCCGTTCCACGAGGGCTTGATCATGCACCAGCTGCGTTACGCCGAAGAGGTCAAGGCGTGGACCGAGGTCCCGCTGCCGGCGCTCCCCGACCTCAAGCCGGCGGAGATCGGGCTCGCGAAGCAGATCATCCAGCAGATCGCCCAGGAGACCTGGCACCCCGAGAAGTACAAGGACGAGGTGCAGACCCGCATGATGGGGTTGATCCAGCAGAAGGTCGAAGGTCAGGAGATCAGCGTGGTCCCCGAGGCACCGGCCGGCAAGGTGATCGATCTGATGGAAGCCTTGAAGGCGTCCCTCGGCATGGGCGGCGCGACGAGCGCGGCCGAAGCCAAGCCGGCGAAGGCCGAGAAGGCTGACAAGGAAGAGCCGAAGAAGAAGGCTGCCGCGTCGAAGAAGAAGTGACGCTGATCGAGAAGCTGCACCGCCAGATCGCCGATCGCGGATATCCCGCGCCGCCCTGGGATCAGCTCGCGGTCGCCGATGATGCGCGGGCGCAGCTCGCCGTGGAATGGGAGCTTCGTGCTCGCTCCGAGGCGCGATCGCTGATCGTGTTCGCGAGCCTGTTGCCGCGGTTCGCCGAGATGGCGATGCCGCTCGAGGTGACCTCCGCGACATCGCGGCTCCTCGCCGACGAGGCGCGCCACACCGAGCTGTGCCTGCAGCTCGCCGGTGCGCTCGGGGGCTGTGACAGCCTCGACCTCGCGCCGGGAGAGCGCAGCATTCCCGACGAGGGTTTGCCGGCACACCTGTTCGTGGCGCGCTGGACCGTGTCGATGTTCTGCATCGGCGAGTCGTCGTCGGTCGGCATGCTCGAGGCGCTCGCGGAGGAGACCGTGGATCCGTGCGCGAGCGTGGTGATCGCCACGCTGCTGCGCGACGAGCGGCTCCACGATCTGTTCGGCTGGGACCTCGCCGAGCGCGTGATCCCACGCCTGCGCCCCGACGAGCGCGAGTGGTTGAATCGGGATCTCGTCCACGGGCTCCGTCACTATGCCGGCCTCAGTCGAGGCGCTCCGGCGCGTGCCTTCGGCAAGCGGCTCGACGACGTGATTCTCCCGAACCTCGAAGCCCTCGGTCTGCGCGCGCGAGACGCGTGGGCTCAGGTCGTGCCGTAGGACGCCTGGTTGCCGGCGACATCGACGAGGGTCACGCCGATGATCTGCGCGTCGTCGCTAAACTCGGCCTCGTAGCCCGGGGTCAGCGCGACAAACGGCTCGGGATGTCCGCTCTCGATCGTCTTCGTCGGCGATGGCGACACGCCGACCTCGGTCGACCACGTGCGACCGCGATCCGTCAGGGTCAGTCGCGCGAGCACGAGGTAGCCTGCCGTCGACACCACCCGAGGGAGCGAGAACGTCCGCTGGTTGTGCGGCGGTCGCGGCGTGTTCGTCGGCCACATGTCCGGCGGCTGCTGCCCGACCTTCGGGTGGACCTTCGACGGCCCGGGCCACTCGCACAGCGGCGGCAGATCGTGCGACTGGCTCGCCGTCTCGAACGGATGGCGCCGCTCCTCGCTGTGCAGTCGCGCGACGACCTCGAGCGAACGCCCGGACGGCCAGGCGCCGACGGGGCGGATCGCGAGCACCGACGCGAACGGCTCGACGACGACCTCGAGCGCGGTAGGTCCGTCGACGACGGTGACCTCCCAGGACATGTGC
>JBBQJJ010000036.1:0-34171 GCA_038325805.1 Haliangiales bacterium | reverse complement strand
GCAGAAGGCGATTCCTCACGTCCTCGCAGGCCGCGATCTCCTCGGCCTCGCCCAGACCGGCACCGGCAAGACCGCGGCGTTCGCGCTGCCGATCCTCCAGCGACTCGCGGATCCCAAGGGGCCTGCGAAGCGTCCCAAGCCAATCCGTTGCCTGGTGCTGACGCCGACGCGCGAGCTCGCGTCGCAGATCGGCGAGAGCTTCACGACGTACGGCAAGCACCTCCCGCTGACCAACGCGGTGATCTTCGGGGGCGTTGGTGTCGAGGCCCAGCGCCAGGCGCTGCGCACCGGCATGGATATCCTGATCGCCACGCCGGGTCGGTTGCTCGATCTGGCAGGGCAGGGGCTCCTCGATCTCAAGCCGCTCGAGGTGTTCGTCCTCGACGAGGCCGATCGCATGCTCGACATGGGGTTCATCCATGACGTGCGCAAGGTGATCGCGCTGCTGCCACGCGTCAAGCAGACGCTGTTCTTCTCGGCGACGATGCCGCGCGAAGCGCAGGAGCTCGCGGATCAGCTGCTCCACGATCCCGAGACGGTGGCGGTGGCACCGCCGGCCACCACCGTCGAGCTCGTCGATCAGGAGGTGTTCTTCGTCGAGAAGAACGACAAGCGCCTGCTGCTCGTCGACATCCTGCGCGATGCGAAGATGAGCCGCGTGCTGGTGTTCTCGCGCACCAAGCACGGCGCGAACCGGATCGCCGAGCACCTCGAGAAGGAGCGGGTCTCCGCCGAGGCGATCCACGGCAACAAGTCGCAGAACGCGCGCGAGCGAGCGCTGGCGAACTTCAAGGCCGGCAAGACCCGCGTGCTCGTCGCCACCGACATCGCGGCGCGCGGCATCGACATCGACGACGTCACCCACGTCGTCAACTTCGACGTGCCGGAAGTGCCGGAGACCTACGTCCACCGGATCGGCCGCACGGGGCGCGCCGGTGCGAGCGGTTCGTCGCTGACGTTCTGCGAAGTGGAAGAGCGCGCGGATCTGCGCGCGATCGAGAAGCTGACGCGGCAGCACCTGCCCGTCGTCGAGGGTCATCCGTACGAGTCGACGATCCCGATGAGCGTGATGCCGCTGACCAAGACGCCCAAGCAACAGCAGGGGCGTGGCGGTGGTGGGCGGGGACGTCCGGGCGGTGGTGGTGGCGGCGGTGGTGGCGGTCGCAGTGGTGGTCGCCGCGGTGGTCGTCGCTAGAAATCGCCCCTCGCGGAGTTGACATCGATACCTCGAGGTTCTATGCCTAGAACCATGAGGCATGAGAAACCGACCGAACGGATCGCGAAGGATCTGGTCGCGGCCTCGGCCTCGGCGATGGTGCTGTCGATCCTCGCGAAGGGCGACAGCTACGGCTACGCGATCATCCAGGACGTCCGCGAGCTGTCGGGCGGCGTCCTCGAGTGGTCGGAAGGCATGCTGTACCCGGTGCTCCATCGCATGGAGGACCAGGGGCTGATCGAATCGTTCGAGGACCGAGGCGAGAACAATCGCAAGCGGAAGTACTACCGCCTGCGTCCGGACGGCCGCGCTGCGCTCGCCGAGGAGCGACGCCAGTGGGACGCCGTGCACGCAGCCCTCACCAAGGCATGGAAGGCGATATGACCCAGATCGATCACGCGGTATCGGAGTACCTCAGCGAGCTCGAGGCCGAAGCCGAGCTCGCGCGCGATGACCTCGCGGAGCTCGAGGATCACATGCGCTCGCTCGTCGAGGAATTGCGCGCGACGGGCGCATCGACGGAACACGCGATCGCGCAGGCCAAGCTGCGCCTCGGCGACCCGAGGACGATCGCTCGCGAACATACCCGCGTCCGCTCGCCGTTCGGCGCGAAGCTGTCGCGCGCTCGCGCGTTCAGCGGAGGTGGGCTTTTCCTCGCGCTGGTGGTCCTCAACTTCGTCCTCTTCGCGGGACGTTCGCCGTTCGTCGGATACTTCGTCATCGAGACGCTGATCGGCGTCGGGTTGGCCGGTGCGCTGATGGCGCGCTTCGCATGGGCGCGTGCAGCCGTGGCCGCATTCGTCACGTACGGTTTGCTGCAGATCGGCGTCGGGGCGATGGTCCATGGCGGGCTGCGAGGCTTCGAAGCGCCTACCTATCTGATGCTCGCGATCCAGCTCGGCGTGCTCGCGTTCGTGGCCCCGTGGCGCCGGGGCGAGATAGGACCGGCGGGCTACGCGCTCGCGCTCGTCGTCGTGATGTATGCGGGCGCGAGCTGGGTGATCAACTTCGAGATCTGGAATCCGGTGCTGTCGCCTGAAGCGGTCGTGGCGCACGTCGCACAGTTCGCGACCATCTTCGCCGGCATCGGCATCGTGATGCGCGCGCGCTGGGCGGCGGTGATGGCCGCCGTCAGCACCACGAGCCTCGCGGTCGCGGCCGCGATGGTGTTCGAGATCGGCCTGCCTCCCGGCGCGGAGGAGGTTCGCTACCTGATGACCGGCACCGTGATCGCCGGTGCGGTCGCGGCGCTCGCGTGCACGCGCCTGTCGTGGCGCGTCGCGAGGACTGGGCTCGGCACGCTGCGCGGCTTTACGAGCTGAACCACTTCGGGACGAGCTCGTCGGCGGTACCGAGCTCGACGTCGGTGAACAGCTCGCCGGCGTCGTCGAAGGTCTCGAGGTTGAGCAGCACGGTGCGTGCGCTATTGAGCTTCGCCCACCGCACGAAGCTCGATGCTGGTGACACGGTGCCCGACGTCCCGATCGCGACGAACAGATCGCAGTCGCGCAGCGCGCGCTTCGTGGTGTGCTCGGCGGCGACGGGGATGGTCTCTCCGAACAGCACCACGCTCGGTCGCATCAGCTCGTCACAATGCGAAGGCGGGCTCGGATCCGTGTCGATCCGTGGCGGTTCGATCTCGACCTTGCATCGCTCGCAGCTCCAGCGCGACAACGCCCCGTGATACTCGGTGACGCCGATCGAGCCGGCGCGTTGGTGCAAGCCGTCGATGTTCTGCGTGACGATCAACATCGACGAACCCGCGGGCAGGGCGCGCTCGAACGCGGCGAGCGCACGATGCCCCGCCGTCGGCGCGACCCCACCGATCGCGGCGCGGAACTTCCAGAACATCGAGCACACGTCGGTCCGCCGGTCGCGCAGCGCCTCGATCGTGTTGAGCTCGACGTTCGCTGGGTTGTTCCATAGCCCACCGGGCCCGCGATACGTCGGCAGGCCGGCGGCACGCGAGATCCCAGCGCCGGTGAGCACGACGATGCGCTTGTAGCCTGCGAACATCCGATTAGTGTATGGGGAACACTAACGAGCGCAAGTCACGAAATCGGGACGATCAGCTGCCCCTGGTCGTAGAAGCCCTGGCCCTCGACCTCCCACAGCCCGTTCGCCATCCGCGACAGCAGGCTCCAGAACGGGCCGAGCAGCTCCATCGCATTCGGGTCGACCATCATCACGGTCAGCGTGCACTGGGTCTGCTGGATGTACGGCACCACGTGCCCACCACCGGCGTGCTGGAGCTTCTGGATCGTACCGGCGATCTCGTCGTCGAACATGTCGGTGCCCGGCTTGTTGATCTCGATCTCGGCGAGCAATTGCCCGCCGCGCGACAGCTCGCCGCCGTCGATCTTGAAGCTCGAGTCCTCGGTGCTCAGCGCCTTCTTGAGCGCGTCGAGTTGCAACGCGGCATTGGCAAAGAACCGCATCGAATGCGCCACGGTGCGGAAGTATAACGCGACACCCACGCCCGGATCTGCTCGCAGCCCGCGGTTCTGCCAAACCCAAGCCAAAGAAATCGTTGCCGCCCGGCTGGTGCGTGGAAGTAGACCGCGCATGCTGGCCGTCGCCCTCGCCCTCGCTCGGCTCGTGTTCGAGCCCAGCTCTCCTACCCCCAAGGTTCGAGGAGGTCGTCCTCCTGGTCCAGCGCCTCGACGCGAACCTCGGCTGCGGACCCGGTGATGCGGGGGCCCTACGAGATCGTGCGCGTCCAGCCCGCCGACACGGCCGAGCTGCAGGGCCTGCTGTCGTCGTTGGACTACCGCGTCTGCCGACGTGTCGTTCGCGAAGTTCGTGGTCGGCGGCGAGCTACTGCCAGTCGTCGATCACGCCGCTCAGCTCCTTGAGGCGCGACTTCGACAGCGATCCCACCGCCGCGACCGCGAGGTGTCCGGGGGTGAGGATATCGCGCGCGACCTCGACCACGTCGTCCCGCGTCACCTTCGACATCGCCTCGAGCCGCACCGACAGCTCCTGCGGCTGGTAGTACAGCGAGGTGCCGCCGAACCAGCCAGCCATCGCCGACGCGTCGTCGATCGAGGCGAGGGTCTCGTAGCGGTAACGAACCCGGGCCTTGGCGAGCTCGTCGTCGGTGATCTCGCCGTTGCGCAAGCCGTCGAGCAGGACGAGCACCTCGCGCACCAGCGACGGCACCTTCGCGTTCGCGGTGGCACCGGCGATCTCGAACAGTGCGGTATCGGCGAGCGGCTCGATCGCCGCGTGGATCGAGTACGCCAGGCCCTTCTGATCGGCGAGCGTGTAGTGCAGCCGGGTCGACATCCCGTCATCGAGCACGCGCAACAGCGCGACCAGCGACAGGTACCGGCGGTCGAGCTCGGGCACCGCGCGGAACAGCACCGCGAGCGAGGTCTGGGAGCCGGCGTCGGCGACGTGGCGCAGCGCGGCTTCCTTGCGGCGAGCCTTCGGCGCTGCCTTGTGCTTTGCGCGTTCGCCCGCTGGTAGGGACTCGAGAGCGCGCGCCGCGTGCTCGACGACCGCATCGTGCTTGACCGGGCCGGCGACGCACAGGGTGGCGTTGGTCGCGCCGTAGAACCGCTTGAAGTGGCGGCGGACATCCTTCTGCGTGAACCGCTCGACGTTATCCTTCGGCCCGATGATGCGCTGCCCGAGCGGGTGGGCCTCGAAGGCGAGGCCGCGGGCGATGTCGTCGGCATTGATCTCGACGCCGCGCTCGTCGTAGTCCTCGTTGATCTCCTCGAGGATCAGCCGGCGTTCGAGCTCGATATCCGAGAACCGCGGGCTGCCCACGAACTCGCCGAGCAGCGCGATGGCCGCGGGCACGTGGGCGGGCTCGAGCGACAGCTGGTACAGGGTGTAGTCCCTGCCAGTCTCGGCGTGCAGCGTGGACCCCAGCTGCTCGACGGCGGTGTTGAGCGCCAAGGATGTCGGATACTTCTCCGTCCCCCGGAACAGCATGTGCTCGGTGAAGTGGGAGAGGCCGTTGTCCTTCGGGGACTCGAACCGTGCCCCGACCTTGATGAATAGCGCGCAGACGGCGGTGTGGAGGTGCGGGAGCGCGACCGTGGTGACACGGAGGCCGTTCGTGAGCGTGGCCGTCGAGACTTCGGGGTCGATGCGCAACGCCTTGGCTTACCACGGACACGCCGTAGGGCCCTATGGTAAGACCTGAGACCGGTCATGCTCCTCAAGAAGATCGTCATCGCAGAGGACGACGACGCCATCGCGCACATGGTCAACATGTCGCTTGGTGACGCGGGTTTTCTGTGTCTGCGGGCGCGCGATGGGGACGAGGCACTGAAGCTCGTCAAGGCGCACGATCCGGATCTGTTGGTGCTCGACGTGATGATGCCGCGTGTCGACGGGCTCGAGGTGGCACGCCGCCTCAAGGCCGACGTCATGTGGTCACGCACGCCGATCCTGATGCTGACCGCGTTGGCCTCCACCGACGACCAGGTGGCGGGGCTCGAGGCGGGCGCCGATTCGTATATGGCGAAGCCGTTCGACCTTCGCGAGATGGGTGCGCGCGTCAAGGCGCTGATCCGCTCGGCGCGGCGCGAGCGTGACCGCAACCCGACGACGAACCTGCCGGGCTCGCGCGCGATCGACGAGGAGATCGAGGGTGCGCTGAAGAGCGGCAAGCCCACCGCGGTCGTTCACGTCGACATCCTCAACTTCGATTCGTACTCGGATTCGCTCGGCATCGCCCGATCGGAAGACACCGTGCGCAACCTCGGCGCGTGGCTGCTCGAAGCCGCCCGAGCGTCCTCGGGTGGTGGCGCGTTCGTCGGTCACATCGGTGGCTCGGACTTCATCGCGGTCCTGTCGCCCGCCCACGCAGAGCAGTTCCTCGCCGCCGCCGAAGGTGCCTTCGATACCAAGCGCTCGAGCCTGCCCGGTGAGCCGGGCACCCTCGCGCTGGTCTCCGCAGTCGCACTCACCGATGGGCTGACGCTCAACACCGGCGCTGACGAGCTAGGTCGCCGCCTCGGCAAGGCGATGAAGCTCGCGAAGGCCGACGGCAAGACCGGCCACGTCACGTACAAGGCGTAAGGCAACGCCAAGCTAGCGGACGCGTGGATTCGAAGAAGCCACCGTCCGGTCTCCTCGACACCGACCTCGCGGTCGCAGACACGCACGCGTCCGAACCGGGCGCGACGGCAACGCCCGAGGGCGGCGCCATGCGTGAACCCAGCCCCAAGGGACCGCGGCAGGTTCGCAGTGGTGATTCGCTCGGTCGCTACGATCTCCTCGAGGAGATCGGCGAGGGCGGCATGGCGTCGGTGTTTCGGGCGCGCGACAAAGAGCTGCGCCGCGACGTCGCCGTCAAGGTGCTGTTCCCGCACCTGGCCAGGCGCGACGAGGTGGTGCGCCGGTTTCATCGCGAGGCGCGGGCCGCGGCGAACCTCGAGCACGCGAACATCCTACGGATCTACGACGTCGGCGGTGGCGAGGGAGACGACCCGCCATTCATGGTCATGGAGCTGATCCGCGGGCGCACGCTGCTCGAGGAGATCGAGCAACGCGGCCCGGTGTTCGCCGAGGTCACCGCGTGCATCGGTGCGCTGCTCGCCGACGCGCTCTCCGCCGCGCATGCGAAGGGGATCATCCATCGCGACATCAAGCCATCGAACGTGCTGATCGCGCCGGGCGGGCGGTTGCTGCTCGCCGACTTCGGCGTCGCCAAGCTCGAGACCCACGGTGAGTCGCTGGTCACGCGCACCGGTGCGCTGCTCGGCACGCCGGCGTACATGAGCCCGGAGCAGGCGAGCGGCGATACCGCGACGGTGCGCAGCGATCTCTACTCGCTCGGCGCGACGCTCTATCAGCTCTCGACCGGCATGCTGCCGTACGCGGGAAGCCCCGCGAAGGTGATGTCGCTGATCGCGACGGGCGCGCTGGTAGCGCCGGTCAAGCGCCGCGCCGAGGTTGGCCCGGATCTGTCGCACGCGATCACGAAGATGATGGCGACCGATCCGCAGGAGCGCCCGCAGACGGCGACGGCGATCGCGGTCGAGCTGCGCGGGATCGCCGCGACGAGTGGGTTCGGCGATGCCACCGAGGAGCTCGCCGCGTACTTCGACGACGCGGAGAAGTTTCTCGAGGACAAGCGCGCGCAGGTGGTGAGTGCGATCGTGAGCGCCGGCAAGAAGGCAGTCGCGGAGTCGCGGCTGCCGCGTGCGATGGCGCTGGCGGATCGTGCGAGTGCACTCGCGCCCGAGGATCCGTCCGTCAAGACGCTCGTCGAGACGGTGACCGAAGGGGATCGCGGGGCGCGGCGGCGCAAGCTGCTCGCATTCGCGGCGATCGGCGCGCTCGTCCTCGGGGGTGGTGCGCTCGGCGTGGCGAAGCTCGCGGGTGGAGGTTCGGCGACCCCGGATGCGACGCAGCTCGCGCTCGCCGACAGCGCGATCGTCGTCGATACCGCGGTGCTCGATCAGGCCGCCGATCAGACGGCCGATCAGGCAACCGAGCTCGACGCGGCGCTGGAGCCCGACGCGACACGGGTGCTCGAGGACGCGCGCGCGCCGGTCGTGCGCGATGCCGCGGTGGCAAGGCGCGATGCCGCAGTCACCGTCGCGCCGCTCGATGTCGCGAGCGAGCCCCCCGACGCGCCGGTGGGGACGCTTCCGCCGGATGCGCCGGTCGCGCCACAGACCGGGAACATCGTCGTCAGCAATGACACCTGGTGCCACATCAGCGTCGACGGCAATGGTCGCGGTCAGCTCGCACTCGGCGCGAAGATGACGCTCGAGCTACCGGCCGGTCCCCACACCATCACCTGCGAGCAGTCAAAGGCCGTGAGCTGGACGGAGACGGTCGTGGTCGAGGCCGGCAAGACGCGCGGTCTGGCGAGGGTGATGCTCAAGCCCGTGACCATCACGGTCGCGGTGACGACGGGTGATCGCGTCGAGATCGGCGGGAAGACCTACGCGCGAGGCAGCACCCTCGAACTGAAGGCCGGGCGCTATGGCGGCACCGTGATGTCGGGAGACAAGCGCGGAATCTCCGGGTTCTTCAGCGTTCCTCGCGTCCCCTGCAACCTCCACGAGGTTGGCGCGGGTCTAGCCTGCGACCCCTGACAGCCTTGTCGTGGATCTGGGGGCTGGCTCGGAACGACCGGTGAGCGACGACCCTGCTACCGTTGCTGAATTCAGCACTTGCAGGTGGCAAGATGGTTGCAGCCGTACCGGTCACCCGTGAAGAGCTTTCTCCTCATCACCAGCGCGCTGCTCGGCGGATGCTTCTACGTCGACCCGATCAACCAGCGTCCCTCGCTGGAGATCGAGAACACGAGTGCCGAGACGATCGAGCGCGGCGAGGCCGGCGTCACGCTGATCGCGCACGTCGATGACCCCGAGGGTCAGATCGTCAAGCTCGACTGGAAGGTGTTCGTCTGCGACGACGCCTCGAAGGTCGAGACCTGCGACGCCATGGCGAAGGCTGAAGGCTCGGATCCAACCTTCATGTTCGATGCGCCGGTCGCGCGCCGCAGCGGCAGCCCGGCAGAGTCGCTGCTCGTCGAGCTCTCCGGCATCGATGACCTCGGTGCGGAGGCGCGCCCGAAGCAGCAGCTGATCATTCCGCTCAGCAATGCGAAGCCCTCGGTGGTGGTCACGCAGTCGGCGAAGTACGGCAAGACCGTCGGCACGCCGATCGATCTGTTCGCGGTCTACGGCGACGCCGACGACACCGCCGCCAACGTGACCTTCGAGTTCAAGCTGTTCTCGCCGACGCTGTCTAACGTCAAAGGGCCCGAGGACCTCTGCGATGCGGTGACCTGCCCGAAACCCGACGACGCCACCAAGCTCCAGATCGGCAAGACGTTCACGCCGGACGTGATCGGCGAGTGGATGGTCCAGGTCACCGCGACCGACGCCGTCGGTGGTCCCGAGGGCACCACCGTCGTCGTCGAGACCATCGTCGTCGTCGTCGATCAGCTGCCGTGCCTCGGCGTGGTCTCTCCCGCCGCGCCGCCCCAGCCGAGCCAGTTGCCGATCACCGAGCCGACGCTCTTCCAGGTCTTTCAGATCGTCGACGCGCTCGATCCGTATCCGACGAATGTCACCGATCCCATCCTCGGCCAGAGCGAGTTTCACTGGTCGATCAAGCTCAACAACAACGTGCGGCAGACGCTCGCGACCGAGACCGGCAACAGCGTCGCCGTCGATCCGGGGACCTTCACTCCGGGCGATGTCGTCGAGCTCCGCGTCGAGATCAACGATCGCGGCAGCCCGTTCCCGCTGACCTGCGATCCGGCGGATCCGACCTGCCAGCTCGATCCGACGCTGACGCCTGCGTGCTTGCAACGCCTGACCTGGAAAGTGGTGGTGCAATGAGAGTCCTCGCGCTGTGCCTCGTCGCTGCGTGTGGTGGCGCCGGATCTCTGGACCCTTCCTCCGACGGTGGCCCCGATGCGCCGCCGAGCTGCATCACCGGCATCTCGCACGAAGTGTCGCCGCCGTTCGCGGCTCCCGGTACCGTCGTGCGCGCGGCTGCGACCGTGCAGAACTCGCCCGGGCAACACACCTATCGGTGGTTCCTGTCGTTCAACGGCGGTCCGAACCAGACACCCGCGATGGCAAGCCTCGACAACTCGCAGGTCGAGTTCCCAGCAGAGGTCGCCGGCGTCTATCGTGTTCGCTATCGGATCGAGGAAGATCCGAACTGCGCGGAGGCCTCCGAGGAGATCGACGTCAACGAGCCGGGCGTCGGCACCACGGTGTTTCGCGTCCACGTCGTCGCGCCTCCCGATGCTGGTCGTCCGCCGCTCACCAAGCTCGTACCCGTCGAGGGCGGCAGTGCGGAGCTCGTCGACGATCTCCAGCTCGCAGCCGGCGTCACGACGTCGGGCACCGTGCGGTACCAGGGCTCGGCGGTCGCGGCGTACTTGAAGTTCATCCCCACCGTCGGTTCGGATGCCGTCGTCGAGACGTATAGCGACGGCTCCGGCAGCTACCTCGCCGAGGTACGGGGCGAGAGCCACGACGTGCTCGTCGTGCCGACGGATCCGAACATCACGCCGCAGCTGGTGCCGTGGTCGCCGGGCGTGACCACGCTCGATCTCCAGCAAGGTGTCCCCGTCGTCGGGTCGGTGCTCGGTCCGCAAGGCGCGGGTGTCGCGTCGGCGACCGTGCAGGTCACCGTCGATGGGGTGCCTTCTTCGATCGCGACCACGGACAACGCCGGCGCGTTTGGCCTGTACGCCCCGGCGAGCAGCGGCAACGTCCGGTTCGAGATCACGCCGCCCGCAGCGCTCGGCTTGCCGCGCCTCGTCGCCGAGGGCACGCAGTTCCAGCTCTCGACCAACCTCACGATCCAGTACGCCGCCGGGCTCGCGACCACCCGCGATCTCGCCGGCACCACCGTCCAGCGCGCCGGTGTGCTGGCGAACGCGACCGTCGCGATCGTCGGCACGTTCGCCGCCGCCGGCACGGTCACCGGGACCACCTCGCTCACCGCCGTCGGCGAGGCACGCTTCACTGCGGTGACCAACAACAGCGGCGTGCTGCCAACCCTGCGCGTCCCGGCGAAGTCGCTCGATGCGGTGATCTTTCCGTTGGCGCCCGGCGATCACGCAGTGACGGCGATCGATCTGACGACGACCGTACCGACGACGATCACCGCCGCCGCGACGATCGTCAAGTCGACGCAGCTGACCAGCTCGACGGGCACCGGGCTCGCCGGCGCGATCCTCGACGCGGTTCCCACCGGATCGCTCGCGCTCGCAGGTGCACCGTCGATCCGACGCGTCGCCGGTCCCAACGGCAACCTGACCATCCCGCTCGCTCCGAACGCGACATACACCGTCCGGCTCTCCGATCCGAACGGCAACGGCACGCGCGGCGCGCTCGCGAAGCTGCCGAACCAGACCACGGTGAATCTCCCGGCATCCGTCGCGCTCACCAAGTCGACCAAGGTGACCGGCCTGGTCACGGGATCCACCGCGATCCCCGGCGCGATCGTCCAGTTCCTGTGCAGCGAGGTGACCTGCACCGGGATCGATCGCAGCCGCCCGATCGCCGAAGGGGTGACCGGAATCGACGGTACGTTCTCGCTCGCCGTCCCGGATCCCAACTAACGTTTTCCAACCATGAGACTCGGACTGTTCGCGACCTTGATCGCGGTGCTGTGCATCGCACCGGGGATCGTACGCGCCGACTCCGAGCCCGTCGCGTTGCTGCCGCTCGACGCCGACGCGCGCCTCGAGATCTATGGGCAGCCCGTCGCCGCCGAGATCGCGCGTGCGCTTACCGACGGCGGGCTGACGGTGCTCGTCGTCGACGCGAAGATGGCGGTGCCCTCGACCGCGAGGCTGGTGGTCGACGGTTCGATCACCGCGAAGGGCACCGGCGTGCTGCTCGCCGTGCGCATTCGCAACCCCGCCGACGGCACGGTCGCCGACGAGGACAAGCTCGACGAGCCGGCCGCCAACGTCGCCGCGATCAGCAAGGCCGCCGCCAAGCTCGCCGGGCGCCTGCTGCCGGCGGTCAAGTCACGCCTCGCGAAGCTTCCCAAGCCCGCTAGTCCAACCGATCCGAAGCGACCACCCGACATCCGCCCGCAGGTCGTCGCTCCCGTGATCCTCCTCGGCGTCGGCGTGCCGATGAACGCATCGCTGTTCGTCGAGCCGTTCCGCCAGGCGCTGATCGACAACGTCAATCGCACGATGGTGGCGAGCCAGCGCCGACCCGCACCAGTCGACGCGAGCACGCTCGGGAAGCAGCTCGCCGTGCAGACCGTCGCCTCGGCGGGTGCGAGCCGCGGCATCGTGTTCGAGATCCTCGACTACGTCATCGAGCCGGGCCTGATCCCGCTCGTGCGCGCGCGCGTGCGTGTGCGGATCGCGGATGGCTCGCAGGTCCAGTTCGATCGCGTGCTCGCCACCGACACGATCGTCGGCGACAAGCAGATCGGCCCCGGCGAGCTCGCCGCTCGCACGGCGCGCGAGATCATGACGATCCTGCGCCCGCACATCCGCAAGCTGGAGCCCCAATGGCGTTGAAAGGCGCGTCGAAGATCGCGCTGTTGATCGCGCTCGCGTGCGGCGTCGCGGGAGCGCAGCCCGCATCGGATCAACTCGCCGCCGCCAACACCGCCGCGAGCGCCGGTGACTGGCCGCGGGTCGACGCGATGGTCACCCCGCTGCTGCGGGCACGGCTCGGGCCGACGCACCTCGCCGAAGCACATCGCCTCGCCGGCCTCGCCGCGTACTTCCAGCAGCGGCTCCCCGCCGCGGAAGCACACTTCGTCGAGTACCTGAAGCTCGACCTCGACGGCCGGCTCGATCCCTCGCTGTATCCGCCCGACGTCATCACGTTCTTTCAGGACGTCCAGGTGCGCCACGCCGCCGAGCTGCGCGACGCGCGTCCGAAGCAGAAGCGCTACTGGCTGCTCAACCTGATTCCGCCTGGGGGGCAGATCCAGAACGGCGAGAAGACGAAGGCGATCGTCGTCGGTGGTTTGATCGGTGCCTTCGCCGTCGCGAACGTCACCACGTTCTTCGTGCTCAGTTCGTGGTGCAAGTCCGTGAGCGGCGATGGCGGCGCGAGCGCGACCTGCGATGCGAAGAAAGATCGCGCGAGTACTGCGGCGCAGCTCCGCGGGATCAACATCATCAGCGGGATCGGTCTGATCGTGACCTACGTCTATGGCGTGTACGACGGTGTATCCGGATATCGGCGGCGTTCGGAACGCCAACCGTTCCTGATGCCGGCAAGTGGTGGTGGCGTCGTCGGAATCAGCGGAACTTTCTGATCTGAGGCCGTCTCCGACGAGGAATGTTGGGGCCTGCAGCCCAGGGCCTGACGCCCGCGCGACACCTGCTCGAATCGGCGGCGATCAATAAGTGGGGGACTGTGGCCGAGGCGTATAGGCCCCTTCTTCGTTGAGATCGTCGTTCGCGTTGCGTACGATTCGATCAGGTGAGGCAACCCGTACCGTTCGGGAAATACCTCCTGCTCGATCGCATCAGCGTCGGCGGGATGGCTGAGGTCTTCAAAGCGAAGTCCTACGGCGTCGAGGGCTTCGAGAAGATCATCGCGATCAAACGAATCCTCCCGACGATGGGTGAGGACCGCGACTTCATCAAGATGTTCATCGACGAGGCGAAGATCGCCGGGCAGCTCGCCCACGCGAACATCTGCCAGATCTTCGAGCTCGGCCGCATCGACGGCTCGCACTTCATCGCGATGGAGTACATCTGGGGCAAGGATCTGCTCCAGATCCAGAACCGCCTCCGCAAGATCAAGCAGCCGATGCCGGTGGCCATGGCGTGCTTCATCATCGCCAAGGTCCTCGAGGGGCTCGACTACGCGCACCGCAAACGGGATCCACTCGGGCGCCCGCTCGAGATCGTCCACCGCGATTGCTCGCCTCAGAACGTGCTCGTGTCGTACGAGGGCGAGGTCAAGGTGATCGACTTCGGCATCGCGAAGGCGACGTCGCGCAACTCGCGCACGATGGCCGGCGTGCTCAAGGGCAAGTTCGGCTACATGTCTCCCGAGCAAGTGCGCGGGCTGCCGCTCGATCGGCGCTCCGACATCTTCGCGCTCGGCACGATGATCTACGAGTGCCTGACGAGCGAGCGCCTGTTCCAGGGCGAGACCGATTTCTCGACGCTGGAGAAGGTTCGCAACGTCGATATTCGCCCGCCGCGGGAGATCAACCCGAACATCCCCGAGGTCGTCGAGCGGATCATTCTCAAGGCACTCGCGAAGGACGTCGACGATCGCTACCAGTGGTGCAGCGAGATGCTGGCGGACCTCCAGCAGTTCTTGATGTCGCAGGAGATCGTGTTCACAGCGAAGTCGCTGTCGAGCTGGCTCAAGGAAGTGTTCACTCCCGAGATCGATAAGGAGCGTCAGCTCCTCGAGCAGTACAAGCGCGTCGGTCGCGACGGTCTGATCAACAACGTCCCTGCCGCGGAGGCGAAGGTCGACGTCAACGAGAGCCTCGGCGAGGCCGGTGCACCTGAAGGCGACGCGACCCAGCTCGGTGGGCCGAGCTTCGAGGAGCTCGAAGCCGCAGTTGCCGCCGCTGCAGGACCGGCAATGGGCTCACCCGCCGCGCGCGGATCGGCACCACCGCAGCAACGACCTGCGAGCAGCAACGACGACGCCGACGGAGATTTCGGCGAGGAAGCGCCGACCGAGATCTTCGGCGAGATCGACAACAACGGAGCGGCAGCCGCGGCCGCACCTGCCGCGGGCCGTCCATCGGCGCAAGGTCAGCAACCGGCGCGCCCGTCGGCCAAGCCGCCTGCACCGCCTCGCGCACCGTCGCAGATCGGGCGCGCGCAGAGCCAGAGCGTGCCGCCGCCACTCGCCGCTCACAACGACGGTGGCCACGGTGGTCATGCGCAAATGGAGTCGCCGCAGAACGGCTACCAGAACATCCCGAACTTCGCGCGCACGTCAGGGCAACAACCCGCGGCCGCTGGATATCCACAGGCCCAGGGCTCGGCGCGCCAGCTCAACCCGAATCACACGCCACCACCGGCGAGCACGCATGGCTTCCACTCGCAGCCGACCCTGCCGCCGCCGCAGGTCGACAACGCCCTGGCTCATCCGGGCTCGACGCAGGGCCGCACCTTGATGGGCGCAGTGGCGCCACCGGAGCTGCAGCAATACCAAGCCGCGTATCGCGCGAGCCAGAACGGCATGTCACCCGCGGGTGGGTATCCGTCGCAGGCACAGATGCCTGGGATGACGCCGCCGAACATGAACGCGCAGAACCCGATGAACCCATCGGGTCAGCTTCCATCTCATGGCCTGCACAACAACGGTGCGGGGATGAACCCGTCCCAGCCGCAGATGCTCGCGCATCCATCCGGGCAGATGCAGGGGTATCCGCAGCAGCAGAGCTACGAAGGCTACGACCAGTATGGTCAGCCGCTGCAGCCCCAGCACCAGCAGTCCGGGCCGATGCAGGGCTACGGTGGGTACACCCAGAACAACCAGACTCCGGTGCCGGCGCTCGATGCGCCACCCGTCTCCGAGGGAAAAAAGAAGTCGTCGATCGGTCGCGATGTCGCGATCGGGGTGGCGATCGCCGCGGTGGTGCTCGGTGGGTTCCTCGCGGTGAAGTTCTTCGTGCTCGACGAAGGTGATTCGTCGGGCAGCGAGACGACGAGCACCAACACGATCGCGACGCTGAAGGTCGAGCTCAAGCCGCCGGTCGAAGCGGAGCTGTTCCTCGACGGCAGCAAGACCCGCGAGCACGTCGTCAAGAACGGCGTCGAGCTGCCGATCAACGCCGGCAAGCGGAAGATCAGGATCGTCGCGAAGGACGGCCAGGTCTGCGAGCGCGAGCTCGAGCTCAAAGCGAACGAGGTCACCATCATCAGCTGCGAGCTCAACACCAAGACCGCAGGGGGCGAGACGCCGGGCAATGGTTCCGATACCAAGCCTCCCGAGCCGGGCAAGGGCTCTGATGCAAAGGCCGTTGGTTCGGGTTCCGATGCGAAGCCAGAGGTTGGCAAGGGCAGCGACGCGAAGGTCGAGCCGGGCAAGGGCAGCGACGCGAAGGTCGAGCCGGGCAAGGGCTCGGCGATGGTTGCGGTCAAGCCGCCCGACGTGAAGCCGCCGGAGAAGAAGCCGGATGTTGTCGTGAAGCCGCCGGAGAAGAAGCCGGACGTCGTCGTGAAGAAGCCGGACGTCGTCGTCAAGCCGCCGGAGAAGAAGCCCGATGTCGTGGTGGTCAAGAAGCCCGACAAGAAGCCGCCCGACAAGATGCCTCCCGAGGACAACCCGGCGGACCGGGCGGGCTCGGTCCAGGACGGGTACGTCGTCGTGTCGAGCACGCCGAAGGCGAAGGTCTCGGTCGATGGTGTCGAGACCGGTCTCACCACGCCGACCAAGCTCAAGCTGTCTCCCGGCAAGCACAAGATCGGGTTCTCGTACGGCACGACGAAGTCCGCGTTCCCGGTGACGGTGAAGGCCGGCGAGACCGTGACCTTCAATAAAGATCTCGAGTAGTCGACCCTCGGCTTCGAGCAACTACCGGCGCAGGCTCGCCGCGCGAACATCCGCCGCGTGCTCGCGCAGCGCCTCGGGCAGCGACGGATCCTGCGCGAGCTCGGCAAGCTCGGCGGCACGTAGCGTGGTCATGATCCGGATCGCGTCGGCGAGTGGCGTCGATGGGTTGAGCACGAGTGCGCGCTTCACCGGGTGGCGCGGCGACCACCGCGGATGCGCGGCGATCTTCGCGAGTGCTGCGGGCACCGCCGGTCGCATCGCCGCCATCTTGACGACGTCGATCTCGGTGACGTGCGGGTTGTCGAGGAGGATCGCGACCACCATCGGATGCGGATCGCGTAGCAGCAGACCGATCTGCTCGCGGTTGTTCGTCCGTGCCGCGGACTTGCGCTCGCCGAGCGACAACGGCCGACCGGCGGGACGCAGCGGGCGCTCGGGACCGAGCTGTTTTTTGAGCGTCGCCGGCAGCTCGACGACGGGGGATGCGGTGATGAACAGCCGCGCGATCGCCGGCATCCCGAGCTCGATCGCGGCCATGTAGAACCCTTGCCGGATGTCGTACGCGAGCGTCGGCTCGGCCACCGCGTGGGTGATCACCTCGAGCGCGAGCTTCGCGTCGGGATCGTCTTGTTGCTGCGCGCGGGCGACCACGGCCGCGAGCGTTTGGACCCAGTCGACGGGATCGCCCTCTCGGAAGGCCTCTACAAGGGCCAGCACGCGCATCCGTGCATCCAGAATGGCCTTGAGGCGGGCAATGAGGTTGTCGGGCGCCACGGCGAGCGCTTTCATTGTGCCCCATCCCGCCAGGCCGTTGAGGTCATGGCGCGGTGCGTGATAGGTTTGAAATCACTGGCGCGCCGGCCGGAGGAACCCATGCCAGAGCCTCGGATCATCAAGCGATACGCCAATCGCAAGCTCTACGACACCGAGCACAGCCGCTACGTCACGCTCGATCAAATCAGCGAGATGATTCGGGCTGGCGACGACGTCAAGATCGTCGACAACAAGACCAAAGAAGACCTGACGACGGTCACGCTCGCGCAGATCATCTTCGAGGAAGAGAAGAAGCAGCGCAGCTTCCTCCCGCTCGGCGCGATGCGAAACATCATCCAGTCCGGCGGCGAATGGTTTGCCGAGGCGCAGCGCCGCGTGCAGAACATCCTGCCCGGTAAGAAAAAGGAAGATGACGAGACGTCCGAGGACGGTGTTGCGGCCGCTGCGCCTCCAGCCGCGGCCGACGGCGCACCGGAGAGCGAAGCGATCGTCCAGAAGCGCTCGCTGCAGTCGCTGCGCGAGTGGGTCGATCACAGCAAGCATCGCCTCGAGGAATGGCAGAAGCAGGTCGACTCGAAGATCCGCACCACGATCGACGGCATCTCGCAGGCCGTCACGCCGTGGTCGTCGGTGAACAAGGACGTCGCGAGCCTGGCGGATCGCATCTCCGAGCTCGAAGCCAAGCTGCGCGAGCTCGAAGTGCACGAAGCAGCGCCTGCTGCAGCGGCACCGACCGAACCGCCTCGTAGTTAACGCTCGCTGGAACCCACGCCGGCCGCCGGTGCCGTCTCCGACGACGGCGCGGTGCCCTGGCACAACGCGTACGCCTGCATCGTGCCGGCCGCACCGTTGCAGATCCAGCGTGCGCCGAGCGTGTCGTCGTCGGTGAACTGGCCGGGATAGCTGCGCAGGTAGTGGCAGTCGTGCTCGGAGTCGCAGTCCGCGCCACCTTTGCAACCACCACCGACGAGCCGCTCCGTCGGCAAGCACGCCGCGAAGATCGAGCCTTCGCCATGCGTGACCCGTACCTTCACTCGATCGCCGCCGGCCGCCGGCCGCTCGAGCACGACGTTGCTACCCACGCCCGATTGAGCATTGAGCGTTCGATCGCGATCCTTCGCCGTCGAGCAGGAGCCTCGAAAGCAGATGTACCCGGTGACGCAGTCGCCGTCGTCGTTGCACGCCTCCCCGAGTTGGTTCTTGCTGCACGCGACGAGCGTGACGAACAGGAGGGCGCGCTCGAGCACTTACTCGGCCGCGGACTTCTTCTTGCGGCGGACGACGACCTCTTCCCACTCACCGTCGTCGTCCTTGGCTGCAACCTTGTCGAGTTGCTTCTGCGGCGTGGCCGCAAGCTGCTTGACGTCGTCGTCGGACGATTTCTCGTCCTTCTTCTCGTCATCTTCGACCTTCGACGCGCGCTTGAAATTCTTGATGCTTCGTCCGAGCGCATCGCCAATACCCGGGAGCTTGTTAGCTCCGAACACGACGAGGACGATTAGCAGGATGATGATTAGCTCGCCCATTCCGGGCATGGCGGATCTCCTTGAGTAATCCGCAGCCTAGCACTCTTGATAGGCTGGGTCTGAAAACCGCCTCTAAAACTTGGTCGAGGGTCGGCCCGGCGCCTATGTTCAGGTGCGATGCGACGAACCGCCGCAGGAATCGCAGCACTTTGGTTGCTGCTCGGGAATGCAGCCGCTGACCCCGTCCCCGTGGGAACGCAGCCCGCACCTCTGCTCCAGACCAAGGAGCCCGTGCTGACCACGCAGGACGACCATCGGCGCAACGTCCGTGGCTGCCCGGTTGGTGATGACTGCACGTCGGCCGAGGATGTGCTCCGGCAGTTCGAGGCCGAGCGGATCCCTCCTCCGGGGTCGAATCCGTGGATCTCCGAGCGCACCCCGCCGGCGAGCAAGCTCGAGGGTGGTCGCGCGCGGATCGTCAAGAAGCCGAGCGAGCTCCGGCCCGATGCGCCGTGGCTCGATGCGCTCGCGCTCCCCGATCTGCCGATGCGGTGGAGCCAGCGGCTCGCCGACTTCCTCGTGTTCTATCGCGACGACCCGCGCGGTCGCGCGATCATGGGCGGCTGGCTCAAGGATCAGGGCCGCTATCGAGACCTCATCCTCACCCAGCTGCGCAAGGCGAAGCTGCCCGAGGATCTGCTCTACGTCGCGATGATCGAATCGTCGTACGACCCCGACACGCTGTCGCGCGCCGGTGCGCTCGGCCTCTGGCAGTTCATGCCGGAAGCCGCGCGGATCTACGGGCTGCGCCGCGATCGCTGGGTCGACGAGCGCCGCGATCCGTACCGCTCGACGATCGCGCAGATGGACTACTTCCACGATCTCTACCAGCGGTTCGGCGACTGGCACATCGCGCTCGCGGCGTTCAACGTCGGCTACGGCGCGGTGCTCAAGTCGATCACGCGCTACAACACCAACGACTACTACCAGCTCTGCGAGTACGAGAACGGGCTCCCCTGGGAGAACTGCTGGTACACGCCGAAGGTCCTGGCGACCGCGATCGTCGGCAAGAACCGCGCGGCGTTCCGGTTCGACACGATCAAGCCCACCGCCACCGAGGTCTGGGACGACATCGCGGTGCCCACCTCGATCTCGCTCGCCGTGATCGCGCGTGCCGCCGGGACCGACGAGGCGGTGATCAAGCGCCTCAACCCGCACCTCCGTCAGGGCCGCACGCCGCCGGGCGAGACGGGCTATGTCGTGCGCGTGCCCGCGGGTGCGAAGGCCGAGGCGCAACGCCGGATCGCCGAGCTGCAGAGTGACTGGGACGGCTACGACGCGTACGTCGTCGCCCATGGCGAGCGGTTCGAGGACGTCGCGACGATCTTCGGGACGAATACCTACAACCTCAAGCGGCTCAACAACATCGTCACCGACTCCGAGATCCAGGGCGGCACCGTGCTCGTCGTGCCGCGGATCTCCGCCGACGCGCGCGAGAAGAACCGCGCGAAGGCGAAGTCCAAGCTGCAGTCCTCGGGGCCAAATCAGAAGGACGGCGAGTCGATGATCGTCGCCGTGCCCGACAAGGACGCGACGGTCGCCGGCAAGAAGCGCGTGTTCTATCGCGTGGTCTCGGGCGATTCGCTGCGCGGGATCGCGAAGGCTCTCGGTGTCGACAAGGACGATCTCGCACGCTGGAGCTCGCTCGATCCCGACGGCAAGCTGCACCCGAAGATGATCCTCGTCGCGTGGGTGCCGACGAAGTTCGACGCCGACAAGAGGAAGATCACGCTGCTCGACGAAGCGAACCTCACCGTGGTCACGCGCGGCTCGCCGGAGCACCTCGATCTGCAGGAGCAGCGGAATGGGCGCGCGCGCATGGAGTACGTCGCCACCGGCAGGGAGAAGCTCGCCGACATCGCGAAGAAGTTCGGCATGGGTGCGTACGACCTCGGGCGGATCAACCGCATCCCCTACAGCACCGTGCTCAAGAAGGGCGAGCGGATCATCGTCTACCAGGTCGCCGATCCATCGCGCTCGGCCCGCGCCGCCGAGCAGTGGTCGAAGACGCCGCGCGGGCGTCGGACCAAGCCGACGGGGCAACGTGCGGTCGACACGGCGAGTGCACCGCGCGATGGCAAGTCGGCCGATGCGAAGTCGATCGACAAGACGACTCCCGCGCAGAAGTCCGATGACGACGACGATCTCGAGGAGTCCGCGCCCACGCCATCGGCGGGTGGTCCCGTGACCAAACCGACACAGGTCGAGTGATCATTCGGTCGCGGTCCGCGGTAAGGTCGCCGGCCTATGACCATGCTTCGCGTTGTTTTGATTGGATCACTTGTTGCCTCCTGCGGAGGTGGTGGCGATGACCCAGCGCCCGCCGATACCGCGGCCGCGAATGATGCGCCGGCACAGGTCGCCACCGTGATGGTCGTGCCGTGTGACGGCACCGAGCTCGGTCATGTCGAGAGCATAGGCGGGTTTCGGTTCTCCCCGAACAACGTCACGATCTCCGTGGGCCAGTTGGTCGATTTCACGAATCCAACCGAGCACAGCGTGGTGCCTGGAGCGGCGCCGACCGACACGGGGCTCAAGGCGCCGAAGGGCGCGACCACCTGCCTCAAGTTCACCGCCGCCGGCCAGTTCAACTTCAAGTGTTTTCCCCACTCGTCGATGACCGGCACGATCACCGTCAACTAAGGAGTCCTCGTGAAGAAAGCGTTTTGTTTAGCTCTCGTGCTCTCCGCGTGTGGCGGTGGTGACGACCCGGCGCCGACAGACTCGCCGGCCGGCGCCGATGCGGCGGTCTCGAAGATCGAAGTCGTCACACCGTGCACCGGTGAGGCCGCAACGGTGACGGCGGACCCGAGCGACGGGGCGACCACGTACATGCCGGCGTCGACGACGATCACCGTCGGTCAGATCGTGAAGTTCGTGATGCCGAACGCTCACAACGTGGCTCCGAACACGGCGGCCGATGACGACGGGCTCTCGGTCGGCTTCGGTCAGACCAAGTGCCTGAAGTTCACGGCAGCCGACACGTTCAAGTTCAAGTGCACGCCGCATAGTTTCGTCGGTACAATCGTCGTTAACTGAGCCATACAGATGGGTTGCGTCTACGAACGCAACCATTGCCGGAGTTGGTCGAAGGGGGGCGTATGACGTTGTTTGCAAGAATCTGTATGACCCTGCTCGCGACAACTGTCGCGTGCACGAAACCAAATCCGGCAGCAACGTGTATCAACGGTGCTTGCTTGGATGCTGCGTTCCCGTTCTGTGATGTGAACGGTGCCGTCGGGGGCACACCGAATCAATGTCTCGGCGTCTCGTGCACGCCCGGCGAATTCGAGGCCTGTGATGGTTCGACAGCACTGACGTGCAATGTCGCAGGCGACAACTTCGATGAGGTCGTGTGTGGTGCAGGTTGCGAAGGGGCGACCGGCGGCTGTCTTCCCTTCTGCACACCCGATGAGGTCCTGGGCTGCACGGACGGCGCCATCAGTGTTTGCAACACGGAAGGTACCGCCGCTACGGTGGGTACAACGTGCTTGTTGGGTTGTGCCTCCGACGAGGTGCGATGCCTGTCTTTCGAACCATCAAATGGGCTAGGTCTGGCGTTGACGGAGTCTGCCAGCGAAGCAGACCTCGTCCTTCCCGAAGGTGCGGAGATCGATACCGACCAGCTCGACGTTCGCGATGCCAACGGCGTCCCGATTGCAGTGAAGATCGGCCTAGTAACGCAGGTCGGTGCCCCGCCGATCATGACGATCGAAGCACGCTCGATCTCGATCTCTAGCCTCACCGTGACGGGAACGTTGCCGCTCGCGATCGTTTCCGACGGAAAGGTGGTCATCGCAGGCCGTGTCACTGCCCGAGCGAGTGGGCGGATTAGAGGGCCAGGTTCGAGGCTGGAGGGCACCTGCTCGGGTCAGGATGCGCGGCAATTCGTCGGTTTGTGCCCGCAACCGCACTCGGTTGGGGCCGGTGGAGGTGCGTCACACACCGCCGGTGGTCGTGGTGGCGCCAGCCTACAAAACGGTGGCGTGGCGTCTGCGCCGTTCACCCCTCTCGTTGGCGGCTGTCCCGGTGGATCGCAAATCACCGTCGATGGAGCTTCGTTCGTAGGTTTCGGTGGAGGTGGCGGCGGTGCAATCCAGATCGTCTCGGCAACCAAGATCGAGCTGACTGACCTCGGGTTAATCGATGTTGGTGGCGGTGGCGGCGCTTCGACGGCGGGTGGTGGCGCTGGAGGCACCGTCGTGATCGAGGCACCCGAGGTCGCGATTCTTGGTGAGTTGGCTGGGGTTGCAGCGAATGGTGGCGGCGGCGGAGGCTGCGGGCAGGCTGGTGCAGACGGGCTTCCGTCGGGGGCTCTCGGTCGAGTTTGCGCGAATTACTTCTCCGGTGCAGGAGGCACCGGAAGCAATGCTCCGGGAAATGGTTGCGTGACTGGCTGCGATGGCTCGGTCTGTCCAGTCGTTTACGGTGGTGGTGGTGGCTCGGTCGGAGTGCTGCGCATCGCGACCCGAGACGGAACCTTCACCTCGGGCTCTCCGTTTCTGAGCGTCGCAGTAACCGCCGCAGCCCTGACGACGAAATGATCTAGAAGTCGAGGCCGGCGGAGACCGAGAGCGTGGTCTGCGCTTTCGCCGCATCCTTCGCGTCGCAGTTCGCCGTACTCGAGCTCGGCATGCACGTGTCGGTCACGCCGACGCGATCGTCGAGCGAGCTACCCGCCGTCGCGAATGCCGCTTCGATCGTCAACTGGAGCACGTAGTACTGGAGCTTCGCGCCGACGACGATGCGGTGGCGGACGATGTTGTCCTGCTCCTTGAACACGAAGTTCTTCGTCGAGTCGCCCTCGTTACCGGGGACGAGCGGATCGATCGTCGGCGTCGGGTCGATGACTTCGGAGCGCGGGACGATCAACAGGATGTTGTAGCCGGCGTACGGATCGAGCCGCCACGTGCCGCCGATGCCGAAGTGCTTGCTGACCATGCCGTCGAGCGACACGACGGTGAGGTCGAGAGAACGCTGCTGCATCATCCGCGAGACGCCACCGCGGAACGACAACGAGGGGATGGGCCACTGGTGGTAGCCCTCGTGGAGCGCGAGTTTGGCGTAGAACTGACCGGTCCAGATCGTCGAGTCCATCAGGTGGACGGCACCGGCGCCGACCTCGAACGCGGGGACTGGGAACCATAATCCCTTGCGAGCAAATAGCCCGATCGTCGACAGCGACGAGGGGCCGTGAGCCATGCCGGCGGTGCCGGTGGGGTCGGGGCTGCCTTCGCGAGCGCGCCAGTACGCGGCACCGGGGTCGATCGTGGTGGTGGCGTAATCGACGGCGATCTGGAAGCCGCCGAAGCCGAGCGTATCGGCGGGGGTGCTGAGGCGCGGCGCGAGCACGACGCCGAGTTGCGAGGCCAGCGACCGGAGCTCGGCGTTCTGCGCGACGAAGGTGCCGTCGGGTTGCAGGGCCGAGAGGCGGTTGAGCACGATGTCGTTGGAGTCGGCGTGGGCGGGCGACGCGAGAGCGAGGACGCACGTCGTGACGACCCAACGATTCACGACGCCAGCGTATCAGTCGTCGTCGTGAAACGACAGCTGCAAGGCCAGCAGGAACTGGCTGTCATTGGTGGGTGGTAGGGGCGGGAGGGTGAAGGTCTGGAGCATGTCGCGGATGCAGTCGTCGAACGCGGCGGGGAGCGGCTTGCCGTCGGGATCGACGAGCGCGTCGGCGGACAGCACCGCACCGAGATCGGGATCGGTGGTGATCAGGACCTGCGTGAGGACGGTGAGCTTGGCTGGCAGCTCCAAGCGATGGTCGTCGTAGCACTCGGTGAGGTAGGGCAGGGCACCGCCAAGCTCCTCGAGGGCGCGATCGTTGAACTTCTTGATCGCAGGGTCGGTGCTGAGGTGGGCGGCCTTCGGTCGGGGGGGATTGGTGAGCGTGCTAGAGCCAGAGCCGGAGCCGGAGCCGCGGGACGCAGCGGCCTGGGAGATCTGTGCGGCGAGCTTGTCGCGCTCGCCGCGGGTGAGCTTCCGCAGGCGCGAGCGGGCGGTGGGCGGATCGGGGCGCGCGTGCTCGACCGCGAACGCAGCGTCGATCGGCGTGCTGGGGAGGGCGTAGATCCGGTCGGAGCGCACGTACCAGAAGATGGCCGCGGCGAGCGCGATCGCGATCAGCGCGAGGATCAGCAGCCGCGGCGACATCGTCCTGCATGATACACAGCGACCATGGCCGAGGCGTACACGACTATCCTGGTCGAGGATCGCGGACCGATCGCGCGGATCACGCTCAACCGTCCCGACAAGCGGAACCCGATCGGTCCGTTTACTTGTGGCGAGCTGGTCCACGCGCTCGCGCAGATCAAGACGACGAAAGAGACGAGGGTGGTCGTGCTGACCGGCGCGGGCCCGGTGTTCTCGGCGGGCGGCGACCTCGCGGCGATGCAGGGACAGCAACAGGACGGCGTGCCACCAGCCTCGCTGGTCGAGCTGTTCGTCGCGATGCACGAGCTCGGCAAGCCGATCATCGCGATGGTCAACGGCCCGGCGCTCGCGGGCGGGATGGGGCTCATGGTGGCGTGTGATCTGGTGGTCGCGGCAGACACGGCGACGTTCGGCACCACGGAGATCGCCGTCGGCCTGTGGCCGATGATGATCACCGCCGAGATCACGCGGAGCATCGGCCGCAAGCGGACGCTCGAGATGATGCTGACCGGCGCGAAGCTGACGGCGGCCGAGGCGCTCGACGCGGGGTTGATCAACCGCGCGGTCCCGCCGGCGGAGCTCGAGGGTGCGACGCTCGAGCTGGCGAGCCAGCTGGCATCGCGCAGCCCGGCGGCGATCTCGCTGGGGCTCAAGGCGTTCTATCGCTCGCAGGACATGGAGTACGAGCCGCAGCTGCGCTACCTGCAGGCCGAGCTGTCCCGCGTGCTGGCGCTCGAGGATGCCGCCGAGGGAATCTCGGCGTTCCTCGCGAAGCGGCCTCCGGTGTGGAAAGGTAAATAGCGCGTGAACGCTCGCTGGCTCGTGGTCTTGCTCGCTGGCTGCGGTGGTCGCGCCGGTACCGCGACGCCACGCGAGCGTCCGGCCGTGCAGCTCGTGCGCTGCGCACCGGCGACGCCACCGCCGATCGCCACGGATACCACCCAGCGCGCGACGCGCCGCGGGTTCGGTGGTGGTGGGAATTCAGGTGGGAATTCAGGTGGGAATTCTGGAAGAGCGATTCCGGGACGGCGACCCTCGCTGACCGTCGGGACGGTGTCGAGCAACGCGGTGATCTCCGGCGACGAGGTGCTTCGGGTCGTCCGTGCGAAGCAGGCCGAGTTGCTGACATGCTTCACGGACGTGCGGTCGCTCGCGCGTCTCGCCGTGGTGTATCGCCTGGTGATCAACAGCGACGGAACCGTGAGCAGCCCCGAGCTGACGAGCTCCACGCTCGCGGGGCCGATCGATGCGTGCGCGAAGCGATCGTTTCGCGCGATGAGGTTTCCGGCGAAGGGCGCGCCATCGGCGGTGAGCATCCCGCTGGTCTGGGACAGCACCGGCACGTTCGTGATGCCCACGCAGGACGTGCCCTCCCTCGATCCCGATCCGTGGACGCCGTTCGCGATCGATGGTCGCTCACCCTCCAACGCCGTGCTGGGGGCAGCGCGCGCCACCGAAGCAGCGCTCCGCGCCAAGCTGCCGGAGATCGACAAGTGTTTTCTGAAGCCGACGCCGACAGGCTCGCTGAGGCTCCTCCTCGAGCTCGATGTCGTCGGAGAACTGGCGTCGGTACGAGCCGGTGGCCTCGGCGACAAGGACAGCGAGTGGTGTGCCGCGAAGGCGCTCGCCGGCTTGAAGGTGCTGACGCCGTCGCAGGAGCACGTCGAGATCGCGTGCGATCTGTCGCGAGGAGATGCCGCACCATGGCGAGTGACGCCGACCGCCGGTTACCAGGTGATCGAGGCCGATGCGAAGGCGTTGCGGCACGGCACCCAGACGATCGTGCCCGGTGTCTCGGAGCCCGAGGCGCTGCCACCCGAGGCGTACCTCGTGGTCGCGCATCCCGAGACCCTCGGCGGCATGCTGCAGCTCGCCCTGATGTGGGCACGCGACGCGACGGCCGTGTTGCTCGCCGTCGGGGATGGCAAGACGCCGCCGGTGTTTCTCGGGATGGGCAACGTCAACCCGTCGGAGGACGACGGCGACGCGGTACGTCCTGCGGTGCGCGTCGGCCGGCAAGCGACGACCGGCTGCGTCGCTCGCACCACCCACAAGGCAGACCCATCCAAGGCGGGCGAGCTCGCCGGACTGATGCAGAAGCTCGCGGATCGGTGCAGGACGGTCAACTGTGCGCCCACGATGGTCGTCTCGATCGATAGCGATGCAGTGACGCGCGATCTGCTCGAGGTCGCCGGTGCCGCGCGGCGCGCCGGCTTCGATCGCTTGCTGTTCGGTGGCGCCGAGCTCGGTTGCACCGCAGAGCGTCCCAAGAAGGGCGGCGACCTCGATATCGAGATCTCGCCGGACTTCGAATGAGGTGGTTCGCGCTCGTCGCGCTCGTCGGCTGTCAGCGCAGCGAGCCTGTTGCGGTCGGTTCGGGGAGTGCGCCTGCCGCGCTCAACACGCAGGTCGTCGGGTGTGCACCCGCGGCCGAGCTGCCACATGCCGCATCCGAGGGTGTGATTCCGACGGCGTGGTTTCCGTACGCGACGCTCGGCGAGACGCCGGCAGAGCTTGCGGGCCCACTTGCGACCAAGGCCAACCAAGCGTTGGTCGAGAACCTCGCAGATCTCGATCTCTGTCTGACCGACAAGACCGGCTCGGTGTCGATCCTGTTGGAGATCGCACCGACGGGGAAGATCAAGCCGCGCGTGGGTGGCATCGGCCATCACCCGACGGAGCTGTGCATCGCGAAGCTGGTCGCGAGGCTGCCGCTACCGAAACCGTCGCGCGTCATCGAGCTCGAGTGCGGGCTGTCGGCGGGGGATGCTGGACCGTTGCGCGTCGACGTCGAAGGAGGCTATCGCGTGGTCGATCTCACCGCCGACGCGACCACCCTCGACGGTAAACCGGCGGTGCTCGCGCAACCGCTCGTCGGGGATGCTTCCAAGGCCGTGCTGGTGGTCGCGGCTCCCGACACCGACGGCGAGCGGCTCGCGAAGGTGATCGCCTGGGCCGAGTCGGCGCCTGCCGTGCTGGTCGCCGTGCGCGCGGATGGTGGTCCACCCGTGTTCCTCGCGATGGCGCGGGTCCGTGAAGATGACAAGCGTGTCGCCGTGTCGATCACCGGTGAGGAGCTGCAGGCGTGTTCTGGATCGCATCGCGGGAAGGCGTCGCTCCTCGAGGCGAAGCGTGTGGACGCGATGCTCGGCGATGCGATCGCGGCATGTGGTGAGGCGTGTCCCGAGAGCGTCGAGGTCAGCATCGGTGGCAAGCATGCGGCGAAGCAGCTCGTCGGTGCGACGTCGGCGGTGCGACGGGCCGGTCGAGATCCGGTGCTGGTGATCAGCTCGCGCTGTCACGTGCCGTAGGCGTGTAGACGACCCACTCGAGCTGGGTCAGAACCGACTCTTCCCGAAGTCTGGATCACGCGGTTTCGGCTGCGTGCGCGGGCGCTTGCGTGTCGGCTTGTTGACCTTCCCAGCGTCGGGTGGCGGTTCGCTCGCGGCGTCGGGCGTCACGGCCGCGGCATCGGGCTCCGGTGCGTCATCGATGACAGCTGCCGCATCCGGCGTGGGCGGAGGTTGCGGTTGGGGCGGAGCTGCTGTCGGCTGCGTGGTGATCGCCGTGTCGTCGCCGCGCGGCCACATGAAGAACGCGGCGACCGCGAGACCGGCGATGGCGACCAGCGCGAGTGGGATCGCGAGGCGCGCACTCTTGCGCGGCGCTTCCGGATCGATCGTGCCGCTCGCCCCACGCATCGTGGTTTCGGTGGCCGGATCGGCCTCGCGAATCCCGGCTGTGCGTGGTTTCGCGCCTTCGGGTGTCAGCGCGGCGGCGACGCGTGCGGCGAGCTCCTTTCCACCCGGCGCGATCGGCGCCAGTGCAGCAGCGAGCTCGGCGACGGTCTGGTACCGCTTCTCTCGATCCTTCTCGAGGCAGCGCATCACGACGCGCGCGATCTCGGGCGCGACCGTGTCGGGGAGCGGAGCCGGTGGATCGTTGCTGATCGTGAGGGCGAGCTCGTAGGGCGTGTCGCCTTCGAACGGCCGCTTCTCGGTGAGCAGCTCGTACATCGTGATGCCGATCGACCAGATGTCGCTGCGCGGATCCACGGTCGAGTGCGCGCGCAGCTGCTCGGGAGACATGTACGCGGGCGAGCCCATCGCCTTTTGCGTCGCGGTCAGGCTCGGATCGATCGCGCTGGTTGCTTTCGCGATGCCGAAATCGAGCAGCTTGATCAGCTCGCGACCATCGGCGCCGTGCGTGAGGAACAGATTTCCCGGCTTGAGATCGCGATGGATGATGCCGAGTGCGTGCGCCTCGGCGATCGCGATGCACGCCTGAATGATGTACGTCGCCACGCGCGCCGGCTCGAGCACGCCGGAGTCGTCGACCATCGACGCGAGGTCGAGGCCCTCGAGGAACTCCATCACCATGAACGGCTGGCCGTTCTCGGTAGTGCCGAAGTCGGTGACGCGGCAGACGTGCTCGCCGCGGAGGCGTGCCGCGGACCTCGCCTCGCGCAGGAAGCGCTCGACCATCGCCGGCTCTTCCGTCGCATCGTGGCGCAACAACTTGATCGCGACCGGCGTGCCGAGCTGCTCGTGGATCGCCTTGACCACGAGGCCCATGCCACCTCGGCCGATGGTGTCGCCTACGCGATATCGGCCGGCCAGGACTGCGCCGGAATCCACATGCTCAGCGTACTACGTCGGTCACTAGGGTCGCCAATTGAGCCCGACGGTGTAGACGCGTAAGTCACTGGAGCTCGAACCGTCCCGGGCGGGGAGGAGACCGACGAAGATCCGAGCAAATACATCGATCTGCTTGGTCGCGGCGAACAGCAGGCTGGGCGCCACGGCAAGCGTCACGGTGTGGGAGAACAGCTCCCCTCCCAGGTTGAGCTGGAGAACCGCGTCGCCCTGGAGCGCGATCCGGTTGGTGGCGGTGAAGATCAGGCCGACGCGGGTGTCGCCGATCAGCTCGTTCGCATCGAAGCCACCGTTCGACCGCTGCTGGAACAAGAAGCCTGCGGTGCCATCGAGCGCGAGGTTCGGACTGACCGGCTGCTTGCGCGCGAGCTCGACGCGCAGGTCGGAGCCGCCGGCGGATTCGCCGAGATCACCGAACGGATGGACACGCGTGTACTCGAGCCGCCCCGCGAACATCGGCTTGATCGAGTACGCGAGGGTGCCGCCGATCGCGAACAGCGGGTTCGGCTTGTCGTCTTCCTTGAAGCGCTCGTGCATCCGCACGAGGAGTCCGAGCTCGAACTGCTGGATGCCGACGCGACCCCGGACCTCGCCTTCGATCGGCGAGCGACGAAACGCCTCGGACGTGGAGGCCGTGTTCGACGCGGTGACCTCGGCGACGCCGTTCGGCATCGCGATCGGACGGAGCGCGAGCTGTTGCGGATAGCCAGTCGGGTCGACCGGCGTGGGGATGGGATCCTGCGTCACGACGGTTCCGAACTTCGGGATCACGACCTCGACCGTCGCGCCCTCCTTGTCGAGCGCGCGCTCGAACAGGAGCGGTTGTTGTGCCGGCGCGGTGACCTTGAAGGAGTACGTCCGCGGATCGACCGGTACGGGTTGATCGATGAACACGGTGACGTCGATGCCGTCGCGCTCGATCGCGAGGCCGGGCACCGGATCGGAGACGGTCAGCTTCATCCGCGTCAGGCGTGGCTCGAGCTCGGTCACGCGCTTCGCGGCATCGGCGGCGCGGCCCTTGTTGGTGTCGGTCTCGGAGACCTGCTTGAGCTCCGCCCACGCGCTCGCGATCCGACCCTGTTTCTCGTGGCAGAGACCGAGGTTGTAGAGCGTGCCGGTCGCCGGCTCGAGCTTGAACGAGGTCTCGAACGCCGCACACGCCGCCGGCAAATCGCCGTCCTTCATCAGCTTGCGGCCTCGCTCGAAGGCGTCCTGCGCCTCGGCGCGCTGCGCGTGGGCGTGCGTCGTCGTCAGCAGCAAGACGACGACGAGGGCACGCACGGCCGCGAGCATACAACAGCCGGGACGACCCGGTCGCGCTGGTGGCTTCAGGCGAGCGTGGACGCGATCCGGGTGAGCGTGCCCGCGGGATCGCTGGTGATCGTCTCGTGGTGGGACACCACGATGTGCGAGAGCTTCGGCAGCCTCGCGAGCTGCTCGAGCTGCGCGCGAAACGCCACCTTGTCGGCGAGCAGGAACCAGCGAGCCAGCCGCGACACCTTCGGTCCGCCCGACGAGCCGGTGATGCGCTTGAGCACGAAGCCGGTGAAGCCATGACCGTGCGGCATGTTGAACACCGCATCGTTGAGCACCAGGGCGGTGGTGTCGCCGCGCACGATCATCGCGCCCTCGCGTGCCTTGGTGCCGGCGAGCATGACGAGCTCGACGCAGTCGTCGCTGACGAAGTCCTCGTACGTGCCGTGCACGACGACGGCTTGCTCGACCTTGGCTCGCGAGCCGCTCGGGCAATACACCTTCGCCGCGGGATAGCGATCCGCGAACACCTTCGCGTCGAGCCGGTGCCAGCCGTTCGGGACGATCACCGCCGAGACGTCTCCCCACGCATCGATCGCCGCCATCTCGGCCTCGCCGAGCGCGATGCCGTTATGAATCGCGAGGGTGCCGTCCGCGCGCTTCGCGATCGCCATCACGCGCTTGAGCGACTCGAGCTCTCCCTCGACGCGCCAACACCGTTCCGTGAGCTTCTCGATCGGCCCGTGCGGGAGCACGTTCCACGTGGTGTTGAACTTGGGCATCGGGCCGCCCGGTTCTCGCGCAAGTTCGGCGTCCTGTCGACGCGGTGATTTGTCTCTGCTCACTACCCAGATGACCGCGATGTCCACGCATCAACGCGTATGCAGGAGCGATGCAGCGGCGATCCGGGACTCAGTCGCGCTTGTACATCGTCACGACGCAGGCGCCACCGAGGCCGAGGTTGTGCTGCAGCGCGATCTTCGCGCCCTCGACCTGACGTTGCTCGCCCTGGCCACGCAGCTGCCACACCAGCTCGGTGCACTGCGCGAGGCCAGTCGCACCCAGCGGGTGCCCCTTCGAGAGCAGGCCACCCGATGGGTTGGTGACGAACCTACCGCCGTAGGTGTTGTCGCCGTCCCAGATGAACTTCTCGGCTTCGCCTTCCTTGCAGAGGCCGAGTGCCTCGTAGGTGAGGAGCTCGTTCGCCGTGAAGCAATCGTGGAGCTCGACGACCTGGATGTCCTCGGGGCCGTGGCCGGCTTGCTCGTAGACCTTCTTCGCGCAGGCCTTCGCCATGTCGTAGCCGACCATCTTGATCATCGAGTGCTCTTCGAACGTCGACGGATAGTCGGTCGTCATCGCCTGAGCCGCGATGTAGACCGGCTTGCTGATGTTGTGCTTCTTCGCGAACTCGTCGGAGCACAGCACCGCCGCGGCCGCACCGCAGGTCGGCGGGCAGCACTGGTAGCGCGTCAACGGGTCGAACACCTCGGGCGACGCGAGGATCTCCTCGACGGTGTAGGTCTCCTTGAACAGCGCGTACGGGTTCTTGGAGGCGTGCTTGCGAGCCTTCTCGGCGATCTTCGCGAACGTCTCCTTCTTGGTGCCGTACTTCCAGCGGTACTCGCGGCCGGCGCCGCCGAACATCTGCGCGGCAGGCGGAGCCTGGTTGAAGCCCTGCTCCTCGTTCATCACGTTGACGAACCGATCGAGCGGGTTCGCGCGATCCGTCCACTTCGCCGACAGCGCGCCGGCTTCCATCTGCTCGAAGCCGACGACGATCACGCACTCGGCCATCCCGCCGGCGACCGCCTGCGCACCGAGCATGAGCGCCGACGATCCCGTCGAGCAGTTGTTGTTGACGTTGAACACCGGGATGCCGGTCTCGCCGAGCTGATAGATCGCGCGCTGACCGCACGTCGAATCGCCGTAGACGTAGCCGGCGTACGCCTGCTGGATCTCGGTGAACGGGACCTTCGCGTCGGCGAGCGCGGCCTCTCCGGCCTTGCGCGCCATCACGTGATACTCCTCGCTCTTGCCGGGCTTGGCGAAGGGAACCATCCCGACGCCGATGACATTTACTTTGCGTGGCATGTTCATTCTCCTTAGACGAGACCCTTGAGGAATCCGAGGCGATGCGCGACAGAGACGTCGCCGTCGACCTTGAGCTTGCCGAACTGGAAGAGCGACTTCGCGGTCGCCTTGCCGGTGACGAGTGACAGGAGGTCATCGTCGGTGATCGTGATCGTGGCAGCGTTGCCACCTGCATCGATCGTCTTTTCGGTACCACCGACGACGAACTTCACCGTCGCGCGGATCTCTTGCTTGAGACCCGGGTTCTCGGCGAGGCGCTTGTCGAGTGCGGCGAAGATCGCGGGCGCCTGCGGAGTCCCACCGTGCGTGCTCGTTCCATCGCCGGGCTTTGCAGCGGGAGCCGCAGCAGCCGGAGCGCCGGCACCCCTGCGCTTCGCGATCACCTCGATAGCCTTGCTCGGATCGAGCTTGCTGAGGAACTGCAGCTTCTGCGACGCCATCACGTTGCCGGCGATCTTGAGCTTGCCGGTCGTGAACAGCTTCATCGCATCGGCCTTGCCCTGCGTCAGCGCGAGGAAGTCATCCTCGGACAGCTCGAGTGTGCACTCGCCCGAGTCACCACCTTGCTTGACCGAGCCGGCACCCTTGAGATCGAGCGTCCAGGTCTGGCTCCCGATCTTCCACAGATAGGTCGTGTTGACCTTCGCTGCGAGGTCCGGATTCTGCTTGAGGTACTCCTCGATCACGGCGAACACGTCGTCGACGCTCGGCACGTAGTCGGCGGGCACACCAGCAGCCGGCGTGTCCGCGCCGCCACCGGAACCAACCCGCTTCTTCATCTCCGCGAGCACCATCTCCGGCGTCAGCTTCTTCAGGAAGCCGAGCTTTTGCGACGCCATGACGTCGCCGCTGATCTTCAGCTTGCCTGACGAAAATAGCTTCATCGCATCGGCCTGGCCGGTCGCCATCGCCATGAAGTCCGCATCGCTCATGTCGAGCGTGCAGCTCGCCTTGCCGGCGCCGGGGTTCACCGTCCCGGGAGGCGTGGTGAGATCGACCGTCCACGCCGAGTCGGGTGCCGACAGCTTGAAGACGAACGCGGTCTTCACCTTCTCGGCGGTCGCGGGGTTGGCGCTGACGAACGTACCGATCGCGCGGAAGATGTCGGCGCTGTTCGGGACCGCGGAGCTCTTGGCAGCAGCCGCAGCGGGCGCCGCCTTGGCCTTTGGCTTCGGCACTTCCGTGTACAGCTCGAGCGCGGCGTTCGAGATCACGATCTCGTTCGTCTCCTTGAGCTTGGTGCGGAAGATGATCTTGGTAGCGGACTCTTTCCACATCTCGGTGACGAGCGTCTGGCCCGGGAGGACCGTCGACGCGAACCGCGCCTTGATGCTCTTCACGAAGTCCGGGTTGCCGTCGGGGGCGAACGCCTGCGTGACGTGGCGGGTGGCGAAGCCGAACGACGCGAGGCCGTGGAGGATCGGCTTCTGGAAGCCGAACGCCTTCGCGAAGCTGGGATCCGCGTGCAGCGGGTTCCAGTCGCCCGACAGGCGGTAGACGAGCGCCTGGTTTTCGGTGGTCTTGTCC
>JBBQJJ010000035.1:0-34371 GCA_038325805.1 Haliangiales bacterium | reverse complement strand
CACACGTCGGTGTCACCGGCGTGCGAGAGCACCGCGACGAGGCGGCCGCCGAACAGCGGGTAGACGCCGGCGATCCCGGCGATCCGCGTGCGTGCCACGGGCTTGCGTCCGAGCTCGACGATCTCGAGGCGATCGCCCGTCACCGCCGCGACGCGGCGACCGGTGAGCGGAAAGATCTGCTCCGCCTCGAGCTCCACCGCGTGTAGCTGCGAATCGAGGAGGAGCATGCGACGCGTGCCGTCGATCAGGTTGCCGACCAGCGCGCGGCCGGGCGTCGCGAGCTCGAGCACCGACTTCGCGATCCGGGTGGTCGCGAGCGTGAAACCCTCGAGCCGGTGGTCACCGAGGATCCAGACGGCGTCGCCGAGGCAGCGAAAATCGATCGCGGGACCTGGCAGCGCCAGCCGCGGGGCCGTGCCGAGGGCGTCGACGACGTCGAGGCCGGTGGTGCTGCGCGTAACGACGAAGCGACCGGTGCGAGACAGCGAGAGTAAGCGGGTCATCGTGAGGCTCCTGATGAGCAAGCCAAATGCCTGGCTAACTGGTTAAAATCGCACGGCCTCTTGCGCGCGCGGTTCGGCGCGCCGGGGCTGCACGCCGATTCGGCGTGTTACTTGATCGAGAGCTCGGCGGTGCCGTTACTGGCGACGGCGAGGTTGCTCGAGGCGAGGAACGCGGTCGCATCCGTCGAGCCGCGTAGTTGCACGTCGAGGAACGCGAACACGGTCGCGTGCAGCCACGAGCGCATCTCGGTGCAGCGCTCGAGCGACGCCTTGGCCAGACACGGCGCGAGCTCGGAGGCGAACAGGCCATGCACGGCGGCCTCGTCCTCGAGAAACACGCGCATCGCGGTCCCGGGCGTGGCCGGGCTCAGGTGATCGAACACCGAGGCGCGACCGTCCGCCGTGTCGGGCGGGGCCTCGTCGCCGCGACCGGTGCCGATCAGCGTCGGGCGCGTGATCTGCGCGTAGCCCTCGGCGTCGAGCCCATCCGAGCCGGGCGCCTGCGGAGACATCGCGACGAACGCGATCGGCCGCGGATCGGCGAGCAGCTTGTCGCCGTTGAGATCGCGAGGCGCGCCCGCGATCATCAGCGTGCCGCCGGCACCGGCCGAGTGCCCACCGACCCCGAGCCGGGTCTCGTCGATGATGTTCGCGAACTGCGGCGTAGCGGCGAGCTCGAACACGCGGTCGATCACGAGCGTGATATCGAGAGGCCGATCGTAGTTGAGGAACTTGAACGTCTCGCAGCCCGTGCTGTCGAACCCGAGCACGTTGCACAGCGCGATGCGTTGCTCGGTGCTGCGCGGTGCGTGCGCGATCGCGATCGAGAAGTAGCCGAGGTTCGCCGCCGCGGTTGCCCACTCCTCGAGGGCGGTCGCTGAATTCGTCTGACCCGACGCCCCGCCGTGCGACCAGATCATCACCGGCATCGGCTGGGGCGCGGTGCGGGCAAAGCGCACGGTCACCTCGATCTCGCGCACGCCACCGATGCGGGTCTCGTCGCGAAACGTGAACTGCGCGGTCTCGATCGGAAACTGCGCCGGCGCGTACAGGCACGAGGCCGGATCGGCCGCGCACGCCGCCGTCGGCTGCGGTCCCGTGGGTTGTTCATCGGCATCGTCGAGGACCGCGCCGTCGGGTGGCACGTCAAGGGTCCCCTTGGTGGCGGCACACGCTGAGAGAAGGAGAAGGCTGGTGAGGAAACGCATGCGGCGACGAACTGCACGCCCTCGGCCATCGCATCTGCGCGTGATCTCTCGGGCCGCCGGGCTCACCACGACAGCGCGCCGATTCAGCGCGCCGGCCGTGCACTAACGCCGTGATGATGCGGCTGACGAACGGGCTCGATCGGATCTCGCGTGGCAGCATTCGCAGCAGGTGGTGGAGCGGCCTACCGATGGTTTGAATCGCTGTGCCGACGTCGAACTCCAGCCGTAGTGATATATGGACCGGATGAGCGGGCCGACTCACACCGCCGATGAAGGCTCGACTGTCACCGAGGACGCGTTGCTGTGCATCGATGGCGATCGCTCGTTCTCGTTTCGCATCCCCGCGTCGGGTCAGCTCGTCATCGGGCGCGGTCCCGAGGTCGGGCTGACCGTCGCTGACCCGCAAGTCTCGCGCAGCCACGTCCAGCTCGTGGTCGCACCCGACGGCCTCCGCGTCGTCGATCTCGGGAGCCGGCACGGCACGCTCGTCAACGGTGAGCGGATCACGGCGCCGCACGTGTTGCGGACCGGCGATGTCGTCACCCTCGGCAACACGTTGATCGTGATGCGGCGGGCGCGCGGCGGCAAGGCGCGCGAGATCGTCGACCACGGTGCGTTCACACAGCGCCTCACCGAGGAGCTCGGCCGCTGCATCGCCTACGAACGGGAGCTCTCGCTGCTCTGCGTGCGAGAGGCGGCGCCCGAGCTGATCGTCGCACAGCTCGGCGTGCGCGTGCGTGGCAGCAGCGACCTGGTCGCCCGGCTCGACGCGCGGCACGTCGGTGTCCTGCTCCCCGAGCTCGATCGCGACGAGGCGCTCGCGATCGCGCAACACCTCGTGGCGACGCTGCCGCAGGTCCGGATCGGCCTGGCCACGATACCGTACGACGGGATCGATGCCGACAGTCTGATCGGCGCCACCCGCACCGCGTCCGAGAAGGCCGATCGCATCGCCGAGGCGAGCATGCCGGCCGAGGTCGTGATCGCCGGGAACCACCGCATCGTGATCGGCGATCCCGTGATGAGCCGACTCTACGAGCTGGCGCGCCGGATCGCGCGCTCGCAGATCCCGGTCCTGGTCTACGGCGAGACCGGCGTCGGCAAGGAGCTCGCTGCGGCGACGCTGCACGCGAGCTCGGCGAACCCCGGTGGTCCGTTCATCTCGGTCAACTGCGCGGCGATCCCGGAGACGCTCGCCGAGAGCGAGCTGTTCGGGCACGTCAAGGGCGCGTTCTCGGGCGCGGTGGCGAACAAGCTCGGATATCTCGAGGCGGCGTCAGGCGGCACGCTGTTCCTCGACGAGATTGGCGAGCTGTCACTCGTGATCCAGGCCAAGCTGCTGCGCGTCCTCGAGGCCGGCGAACTGATCCGGGTCGGCGAGGTGCACCCGCGTCACGTCGACATCCGGATCGTCGCCGCGACAAATCGTGATCTTGCCGCCGAGAGTGACGCCGGGCGGTTTCGTCGCGACCTGTACTTCCGGCTCGGCGCCGCGCGACTCGAGATCCCGCCGCTGCGCGAGCGGCCTCGCGATCTCGCGATCCTGACATCGCTGCTGCTGCGCGAGGCGTGCATGCGACTCGGTCGCGCACCGCTCGCACCTTCGATCGCGGCGGCGATCGCGTTCGCGCGCTATCCGTGGCCCGGCAACATCCGCGAGCTGCGCCACGTCCTCGAGTACGCTGCGGCGGCGGTGCCCGATCGCGCGACCGAGATCGAGCTCTGGCACCTCCCACCGTCGCTCGCGGAGTTGGCGCGGGCGGCCCGCGATGGCGGCACGGTTCGCGAGGCTCCGCGACCGGCCGCTGCGCCTCAGCCGGGCGCGTTCCGGCCGATCGCCGACGAGGTCCGCGATCTCGAGCGCGCGCGGATGATCGACGCGCTGCGAGTGAGCAACGGCCTGCAGAACCGCGCCGCGGAGCTGATCGAGATGCCGCTGCGGACGTTCGTCACCAAGCTCAAGCGCTACGGGATCGCACCCGCCGACTACAGCTGAGCAAGCGGACGATCTCTCAGCGCAGCAGCTGCGCCGTTCCGTGCATCGAGAAGCTCGACGGCTCGCTGACGAAGCCGTGACGTGGGTCGTGTGGGTGGCAGCGCTCCTCGTAGACTGTGGCGGCAACCTGTTCCGGCGACTTCGCGATCGCGGCGCCGGGCTGTTCGTCACGCTGCTCGTCGCGTCAGCGGCCGGTCCCGAGGAAGTGTTCGCGTGCGGCGGGCGACGCCCAGTCCCGTGGTCCCCGATAGCGCTCGATGAGCTGTCCCTTCGGATCGACAAGGAACGAATCCGGCAGCGAGAACACGCCGAGCGTCTCTCGTAGATTGCCGGTCTCGATCACGACCTCCGGTGGAATCTTGTCGTGGAAGAACGCGCTGATGGTCTTCCAGTCATCGTCGACGATCACGATGATCTCGACTCGGCCCTGCGCGCTACGTCCAAAGGCGAGCAACTTCGGAAGCTCGTCGACGCAGGCCTCGCACGACGTCGACCAGAAGTAGAGCAGCCGCGCGGGGCGAACTGGCCAGCTGAACGTGATGGCAGCGTCGGCGCGCTTGGCCGTGATCGGCGGGACGGTGCCATCGATGCCCTGACTCGCGAACTTGGTGCTCGGCTCGTCGTCGCGATGCATCACCTTGTAGACGACGATCGCGATCAGCTGGAGCGCCACGAGTGCGGCGACCGTGATCAGCACCACGCGGGGTGTGACTATCCGACGAGGACGACGATCTGGCGGAGGAGGAGTTGGCATAGATGCCGGCAGGCTTCCCGCGGAGGCAACCCGCACGTGGCAAGCAGCTCGCGTGCAGAGAGTGTGCCGTCGATCCGCGTCAGGAGGAATGCCGCGCGTTGATCGATCTCGATCCCGACGAGCTGCTCGATGTGTTGCGACAACGCGATCGTGCGGCCCTGACCGCCGAGGACCGCACCGAAGACCGCCATGATCAGCGACTCGTTGCCGGCGAGCAGTTCCTCGACTTCGGCTGTGCGCTCCGCCGTCAGCGCGAGCTCGAGCGACAGCACGGCGTTCTCGAGATCGCCCTTTGCCTGGGCGCGCATCGCGCGGCCGATCAACACGCCGACCGCATCGGACGACAAGTCGCGCGCATCCGCGACCTCGGGCGCAACCGTCCGCAGGATCTCGTCGCAGCGCAGCACCACGCGATCGATCGGGAGCCGTGCCTCGGCAGCGAGATCGCGACTCGGCGGATCGATCGGCGTGATCGCGGGCACCGTGTCGAGACGTGAGGCGCGGGGCTTCTTCAGCGGTGGAGCTTTGCCCTGGAGCAGCGCCTGGACGTGGGCCGCGAGCACGTCGCTCGACAGATCGACGCCGTGCATGGCGATCACGCCGTCGAGATCGAGGAGCAGCGCGTTCGCCGATGGATAGCGATCCGACGGTCGCGTCGCGAGCAAGCGCATCACGATCTCCTCGAGCGCCGCGGGATAGCCGCGGACCACCTTCGAGGGCTTGGCGAAGCGACCGCCGACGATGGCCTCGAGCGTCTCGAACTCGCTGTCGTGATCGAACGGACGCGTGTTCGTCGTCAGCTCGTAGAGCACCACGCCGAGCGAGAACAGATCCGAGCGACCGTCGAGCGGCCGCGCGCGGCACTGCTCGGGAGACATGTACGGGATCTTGCCCTTGAGCTGCCCGCTCGCACTCCGCGTCACCGCGCCGCTCTCGATGCGTGCGATGCCAAAATCGACGAGCTTGATCGCGCCGTCGTAGCTGACGAGGATGTTGCTCGGCGAGATGTCGCGGTGCACGACGTTGAGCCTCGCGTGCGGGCCGCGCGGATCGTGGACGTACGCGAGGGCGCAAGTGGTGCCGTACATGATCGACAGCGCGATCGTCAGCGGCATCGGTCGGCCCAGGACCTGCGCGGCCGCGATCAGCGTCCGAACGTCGCGGCCATCGACGAGCTCCATCGCGAAGTAGCACGCGTCGTGGTCGACGCCGACGTCGAACACCTTCGCGATGTTGACGTGATGCAGCGTCGCGGCGAGCCGGGCTTCGGCGACGAACATGTCGATGAAGCGCTGGTCGTTGGCGAACAGCGGGAGCAGGCGCTTGATCGCGACCCGCGTGCCGTCTGTCGCCTGACCGAGGTAGACCTCGGCCATCCCGCCTTCGCCGATGCGTTCGACGATCCGATAGCGCCCGACGAGGGCGCCGGCTGTGAAGTCGATGAGTCCCACGCCGCGAGAGTCCAGGGTAACACCGGATCAGATCCGCGGTCGTGGACGAGCGGGCTAACGACCGATCCTTGCTACGCCAAGGGCCAGCGGATCTGAGCCGCGGCGCGCGCGAGGGTCGACGTACCCTCTCGCGCCGAGCGATACGCCGCTTCGGACGCGGTGCTCATCTCCTGAAGATCGTCCTGATCGACGCGGATGCCGTGGCGCGTGCGATCGAGGATCGCCGCGGCCTTCTCCACACCGTCGACACCGGTTCGACGTGCGAACTCACGGGGCTGCTCGTCCGAGGTGGTTCGATACCCCGCATCGCGCAGACCGACGAGCACGAGCTGCCACCAGTTCGAGACCCGCTGATCGACAGTCTCTTCCCAGAACGGCTTGCGGAGGTGGCGCAGATGAATCATCCGGCGCAGCGGACGGAACAGGAAGCGAAGCAGCTGCAGCGCGATGATCGCGGCGATGAACGCCGACAACCAGCGCATCAACCCCGACGCTTGGCTCTGCGCGGCAGGCCGTTGCGCACGGGTCGCCGACGGAGCAGGGCGATCCGTCTTCGGAGGCGCGCTGTCGATCTGCGGCTCGGGTGCCGTGGGTTCGTTCGTCGCCTGCGTGGGAATCGGCGGCGTCTCCGGCTCTGGCGCGACCTGTGGCTCGTGCCGAGGCTCGGGCTGGATCGGAGGCGTGTACGCCGGAGGGGTGTACGTCGGCGGCGTGTACGTCGTCGGCGGCTCGTAGTGCGGCGTCGGGTTGTTCGAGGCGATGCCTCCCGCGCCAGTTCCGCCAGTTCCGGTTCCGCCCGTACCCGTGCCACCGGTTCCGCCTGCACCACCGCCACCGCCACCACCACCGCCACCTGCAGCACCGCCAGAACCGACCCAGCGACCGTAGACGCAGACGCCTCGCGCGATCTGCTCGTCGGTGCACAGCACGCACAGTCCGCTCTCGATGTCCGCGGCCGTGCACTTGATGCAATAGCCGAGCTCGAAGTCGGCGTCCGTGCAGTAGTCGAGGCGACCGGCATAACCGCCGCCACCACCGCCATCGTCGTCGGGAGTACACTGCCGGCACTGCGTCTCGGTGTTACCGGTCAGCGCATCGCGACCGCGACCGAAATCGAAGTACTCCTTGACGCGCGAGCGCTCGGCTTCGGCGAGGTCCTCACAGCACGGCGGGCCATCACCCTCGGACCCGAGGTTCGATGCGGTGATCTTCGGATCGGCGCCGAACGTCTCGACCTCCCACAGCTGGGGTGCGAGCCACGCGGTGAAGGCGAACACCAGGGCGCTGGTGCCGAGCATCCAGAACGCGCGCGACACTTCCTTGCCCGGCGGTTCCTTGAACACGGTCGACACCGCAGGCGTGGCGAGCGGGCGTGCAGCGACCGTCTTCCACAGCGCGACGCGCCGAGTCTCGCGGACGCGGAGGAACACGACAAACGCGAGCGCGAGCGCGCCGAGCGTGGCCGCGGCGGTGCCGTCGGGCGTGGACTTGCCGTTGGTGCCGTCGAGGATCGTCAGCATCCAGACCATCGCGGGGAACCAGAACGCCGCGAGCGACCAGCGATCGCTGACGGAGATCGCCGCGAAGATCGTCGCCGGTGCGAACGACATCCAGAACACGTTGCGATCCGGGCTCGCCGGACTTGCAAGCCCGAGGAGGACCAACCCACCGACGACGATCGCGGTGAACCACAGCCGCACGTTGGTGAGGCCGAGGAGGTGACCGACGAGCGTGCCGAAGATCGAGCCGGCCCACAGGATCGCGACGATGTCCGTGCTGAGCGTCGACTGACGCGCGGCCGTGTACAGCACGAGGCCGAGCAGCAGCACGACCCAGTACGTGAGCACCAGCGGGAGAGCGGTACGGACGCGGCTCATGGGATCACCTGCAGCATGACGTTGCCCGAATCGTTACGCCGCGCGACGTAGGCTCCCGAGAACGCCTTCCAGTCGACGGCGGTCAGCTGTGCGAACCGCATGCGGTCCTGGTAGGTCTTGATCAAGCGCGCGTGCTCGGCGCGCCGGCGCGACAGCCGGTTCTCCGCCGAGCCTGCCGCGAACGGCAGTACCAGCGGCGAGACCTTGGCCGGCCATGGTTCGCGTGTCGTCCAATCGTTGTGCGGGACGACAACCCACGTCACGCAGTCGGCCTCCGTCTTCATGCCGTCCTGACGAGGCCGGCAGGAGATCACGATCTGACGGGTCTGCGAGCGATCGAGCAGCTTGTCGAGCCGCACCGTCGGCTGCCACGCGACGCGTGCCCCGAACTTCGCAGCCTCGGCATTGCCGCGCGGCAACATCGGCCGTTCGGCACGCGTCCACGCGCCGCCCTTGTCGACGCCGGTCACCAGCGTGACGCGCGTGCCCGTCTCGGCGAGCGCCTTGCCGACGCCGAGCCAGACGCGGACCATGACGTCGAGCAACTCCTCGGGCGCCGCGCACGACAGCTCGTCGGTGATCGCGAGATGATTGTCGAGCACGACGCGCACCATCGGATCCGCGGGCGGAATCTCGTCGGGCGTGCGCACGATCAGCTTGTCAGCCTGCAGCGAGCGCACCCAGTGGATGCGACGCGTGTCGTCGCCGGGGCTGTACTCGCGGATCTTGAACGTGCCCTCGGTGGGCATCTTGATCGTGAACCGCGAGTGCATGTCGTCGCGGCCGTCGCCGAGCAGCTCGCGCACGCCTTCGACCTTCGCCGGGCGCGGGGTGACGATGAACGAGCACTCGCCGCGCTCGATCGCACAGGTCTTGGTCAAGCCGAGCACGTCGCCGAGCCACAGGGTCAGCGGCTTGGCGTGATGTTCGCCGCGCGGCGCGGGACCGAGATCGCTCTCGAGCTCGAGTGCTGCATCACTGCTGTCCGAGCCGACGGCGTAGCGCGACTGCACGCCGTGGCGCGTGGCGCGGCCGGTCGCGAACAACCGGAGGGCCGCCGGAATCCTCACGCCCTCGAGCGTCACCTTCTCGTGCATCGGTTCACCCTCGATGCCGATCTCGGGGACGATCGCGCGCGTGATCGTCGCCTCGCGCCACGGCAGATCGCCGCCGGCCATCAGCGCCGTCCACGTCGTCGCGAGACAGACCACGGCGAGACCCAGCACGCCGAGCACCGACAAGCTCGCCCAGCCGGTGAGCTGCGATGCGCCGAGGCAGACCACCGCGGTCCACGCCGTCGCGCGCCCGGTGGCGGAGAGGATATCGAGCTGCTGCCAACCCTCGCTCGGCATGCCGAGCTTGCCGCTCTTGTTCGCCTGCCGGTACCGCATCCACAGCGTGAAGGCCATCACGACCCACAGCAGGCCGAGGATCTGACCCGCCATGTGAACCTGGCCGTTGGTCGCACGCAGGGCGACGAGCACCGCGATCAGCGACGGGATGAACACGGAACCAATGCGCCAGCCCGCGCCGGCGGATGGGCTCGACGCCAATCCGCCGTCGCCTCCATTGTTCGGAATCGGCATCTCAACCACCTCTCTGTGCAGCGTGCATGACCACGGAGCGGAGTCGCTCGCGCACGGTCGCCGCGTCGGTCCACATCCGGTGGCGCAACACGTCGGGCGCTACGTCGAGCAAGTCTTCCATCGTCACGTACTCGCGACCCGACAACATCGCGCGAGACTGCGCGCAGCGCACCCAGGCGATCGTCGCGCGCGGCGAGATCGACGCGCCTTCGTCGGCGGTGCGGCGCAGCCCGTTGACGTACTCGACACAGACGCGCTTGAGCTCGGGCGTCACGTGGATCATCGGAACGGTCTCGCGCCACTCGATAAACGCTTCGCGCGAGATCACCGGGCGGACGTTCTCGAGCGGCGACGCGCCGAGGTGGTAGTCGAGCACGCGGACTTCATCGTCGGGTGCCGGATATCCCATCTCGAGCATCACCATGAAGCGATCGATCTGCGCCGCGGGCAGCGGATACGTGCCCTGGTGCTCGACTGGGTTCATCGTCGCGAGGACCTGGAACGGCTCCTCCATCTTGTGCGTGACACCGTCGACGGTGCAGCAGCGCTCCTCCATCACCTCGAGCAACGCGGACTGCGTCTTCGGCGTCGCGCGGTTGATCTCGTCGGCGAGCAGCAGGTGCGTGAAGATCGGTCCCGGGCGGAAGTGGAACTGCCGATCGCGCGGGTCGAACACGTTCGCGCCCGTGACATCGAGCGGCAACAGATCGGGCGTGAACTGGATGCGGCCGAACCTGGTGGCGATCGCCGCCGCGATCGACTTGACGAGCTGCGTCTTGCCGAGGCCTGGTGCGTCGACGAGCAACACGTGACCGCGCGCGGCCATCGCGGTGAGCACGCGCTGGATGACCTCGCGCTTGCCGACGATCACCTGCTCGACCGCCGCGATCACCTGCTCGCACTCCTGGCGGATCCGTTCGACCCGTACGCGTAACGGCGAGCGCTCGACCGGCGCGTGTTGAGGAGCAGCCACGTCAGAACCACGATACGGACCAGTGATTGCCATGATCTCCTCCACGGACGAGTCGACTTGATGACGCGGTAACTCCCCGACTAACCATTTCACCACGCCGGCGCCTTCGCGTCGTGCGGCGGGACCTTCGGCTTGATCGTGCCAGAGCCCGGCGTAGGCGTCGGCGATCCGGCGGCGGATCGGCTCGTCGCCGGCGAGGACGTACAGCAGATCCAGGATCGGTGTGCGCAGCTCGCTCGGGATGACCTTCGCGAGAGCTTCGGGAGTGTCGGCGACCGAATCGGCGGGGCCGAGTGGCGGCAACCCTAGCGCGGCGAGACCGGCGTTCGCACGAGCGACCTCGTCATCGCGTACGCCACCCGTTGCGAGCAACAAGTTCGCGACGACCCGCCCCACATAACGCGCGTCACCCATCGACAGTCACGAGGTACCACGAGGCCAACGGTTGCATTCCCGCACGAAGCATACGATGCCGTTCCTCCTCGCGCGGTTCGCGAAATCCCACATCATCTCCCGCCCACCCGTTGCCACCCAAAATCGCTGGCACACGCAGATCGGCCGTGCAAGACGACGCCATCTAGACGTCAACGCACGACCCTCCCGGTTCTTAGAAAGTTTCTCTCCAGCAGTCAGACGAAGCGGCTCGATGGAAGTCGCCGAAACCAACAACGCCCGAGCATCCCTAAAGATGCCCGGGCGTTTAACGAGGCTAACTACTTAAAGTTTTTCGAAGTCCCAGACGGCGCCTTCGCAGCTGGGCTTGGTGGTGTCGCACTTGAGCTCGGCGATCTCGGGGCCGGGAGCGCGGACGTGAACGACAACCTCGTCACCGTAGGTGGTGCGACAGGCTTCCTTGGGGTCCTTCGAGGTGGCCGCGGTGACGTGGCTCGCGTTGAGGTCACAGGCGACGATGGTGCGGCCGGCCAGCGGGTCCGGGATGGTGACGCCGTTGATCTTGATCGACTGCGCATCGCCGGTCTCGACGTAGCGGCAACCGACGGGCAGCTTGTCGACGCCGTCCCAGGTCCCGAGCGCGAAGCCGCGACGACCGGTAGGAACGAACAGCTCCTTCGCGAGTGCGAGGTCGGAGGGCTTCGCGAGGTCGAGCTTCTTGCTGCCGCCCGTCGTCGTCTTGACGCTGACTTCGCAACCGCACTCGGCGATCCTCATCGCCATGGTGCACACCGAAGGGTCCGACTTGCGCCACGGCACGCAGCCACCGTTCAAGTCGCCGCAGTTATCGCAGCCGCGCATGAAGCCGTCTTTGATCTTGTCGTCGCCACCGTGGAGGCAATCCTCGACGAGCGTCTGCGCTGCGCCGTTGCTGTTGAAGCCGACGGCCATGCGGAACAGCGGGTTCGAGGTGCCGGGCGTCTTCGAGTTGAGCGTGTAGCCGCCGACCTTCTCGGTGCCGGTGGGCCTGCGCGTGATGTCGGCGTGCCACGAGGTGAACACGCACTCGCCGACCTTCTGGGTCGGGTTTTGAGTGAGCCACTCGAGCTGACCCGCGGTGAGCTTGGGATCGAGCGGCGTGACGTTGCTGCCCTCGATGTTCTTGCCGAGGACGTCGGCCTTGGCAGAGGTGTCGACCGAGGTACCGGTGACGCACGAGAAGATCTCGGTGTTGCAGGAGCCGGTCGAGCACGGGGTCGACTCGTCGCAGAACACCGGGCCCTGCTCGTTGGTGATCACCTCGGGGATGCCGTCGGTGTGCAGCATCGTGAAGTACTCGCAGTACTCCTGGCCGCGATCGTCTTTCTTGTCGCCGTTCGCCGTGACGCCGTTGACGTCGCGACACGACCACCGCACGCCGCCCTCGGTGAAGTGCGGCCGGGCGTTGTCCATGGCGGGGACGCGCGCGTTGGTGCACATCTCCTTCACGCTACCCTTCGGCAGGTCGCACTTGCCGTCCTCGCACGGGTCACGCGAGTCACGCGCTTCGTTGGAGCAAGCGGCGAACAGCAAGGCGGTGAGGACGATGGCGTTCTTCATCATGGCTGCACACAACCGTCAGCACGCGACGTGCCGATCGTGCAAGGTCGTGCACGACGAGCGATCTCACTGCACTCTCGCGGAGATACGCGACGCGGAGGTGACTCCTCGATCCGCCGATGACCGATCGATCAGCCAGGTTTCGAGTAGCCAGCGTTTGCCGAAAACCAAAACCGCCCGGGCAGAATTGCCCGGGCGGCTACAGGGAGAAGCGGTGCGTAAGCGAGAGAGTAAGAGAGTAATTAGTTCGGCAGCAGGTGCTCGAAGGCCCACGGGGCGCCCTGGCAAGACTCTTCGGTCGAGGTGCAGGAGATCGTGGCGGCCTCGGCGACCGGGGCGCGGACGTGGACGACCACTTCGTCGCCGTACGCGATCCGGCAGGCTTCCTTCGGGTCCTTCGCGGTGGCGGCCGTGATGTGGCTCGCCTTGAGGTCGCAAGCAACGATGGTCTGGTCGGCGTTCGGGTCATCGACCGACCAACCGTTACCCTCGAGGCGCTCCGAGTCGCCCGTCTTGACGTAGCGGCAGCCGGTGGGCAGCGCGGCCATGTTGTCCCAGGTGCCGAGCGTGAAGCCGCGGCGAGCCTCGGGGACGAACAGGTCGCGAAGGGTCTCGAGGTCCGCCGACTTCTTGATGTCGAGCTTCTTACCGGCGACGGAGACCGAGCAGCCGCACTCGGCGACGCGCATCGCCATCGTGCAGACCGACGGGTCCGACTTGCGCCAGGGGACGCACGACTTGTCGCCGCACATCGTGCAACCGCGCATGAAGCCGTCCTTCTCGGCGGCCTTACCCGGCGAGAGGCAATCCTCGACGAGCTGCTTCGCAGCGCCGTTCGAGTTGAACTGGACTTCCATCTGGAACAGCTTGTTGCTCGCGCCCGGCGTGGTCGCGTTCAGCGAGTAGCCACCGAGCTTCTCGCTGCTCTCGATCGGACGCGTGATGTCCTTGTGCCACGAGGTGAAGACGCACTCGCCGACCTTGGTGGTCGGGCTCTGCGACAGCCACTCGAGCTGGCCCTTCGACAGGACGGGGTCGAGCGGGGTGACCGTCTCGCCGTTGGTGTTCTTGCCGAGCACGTCGGCCGGCTTGGTGAGGTCGGCCGAGGTGGCCGACACGCACGAAAAGATCTCGTTGTTGCAGGTACCGGTCGAGCATGGCGTCGACTCGTCGCAGAACGTCGGGCTGCCCGTGGCGTCCATGATGACGGCGGGGATGCCGTCGGTGTGGAGCATGGTGAAGTACTCGCAGTACTCCTGGCCGCGATCGTCCGACGTGTTGCCGTTCGGGGTGACGCCGTTGACGTCCTTGCACGACCAGCGAACACCGGACGCCGTGAAGTGCGGACGCTTCTCGTCCATCGCGTTCAAGCGGCTGTTGGTGCACTGCTCCTTGAGCGTGCCACCCGGCGTGTCGCACTTGCCGGAGTCGTCGCAGTCGAGGCGGGTAGTGGGGGAGCCGCTACAAGCGGCGGCGAAGAAGAGCGCGGATGAGAGGATGGCTGCACGCATTTTCAATCTCCTGTGCTTTCCCTCTGTTCACGGCTCGTGCCGGTTTGCTGCGCAACCCCACCGCTCACCGATCCGCAGTGCTTTCAGCTGTGTGCACTGTTCGAAGGGCAGTTCACCGGCAGCTCGAGCATCCACCCATCTGAGGTCGGCAATTCGATCAGCCGGCTGGACGCGTTACGCCGTGAGCTAAAACGAAGAAAGCCCGCCGAAGCGGGCCTCCTGAACGATCGAGGGGAAGCTTATTGGCAGCTTGCCGGGATGGTCGAGATGCCGGACGGGTTCGCGCCGTCGAGGCGGATGAAGCTGGGGTCGTTGCTGATGAACGGGCCGCTCTCCTGGTGCTCCTGATGCGCGCCGGCGGCCGGGACCTCCTCGTGGACCTTGCAGACGCGGCGATCGCGCTCCGCGAGGGCAGTCGCGCGGGTGATCCCGGAGACGTAGGTGTCGAGCAGTCCACCGAACCCAGCCGCATCGACCTCGCAGAACCCACCGGTTCCACAGGTTGTTGGCACCGTGCCAGCAGCGACGGCCTTCTTGAGGGCCTCGAGCTTCTCGGGCGTGGCGTCGTCGAGGGCGACGAACTTGCCGGACGCCAGGTTGCGGGTCGACATGCCGCCGGTCTTCATGATCTCCTCGAACACCACCTTGACCGCGTCACGGTTGCGGCCGGTCAGGGCAGGTGGCGTGGCCGCAAACTTGTCGAGTGCGGCCTTCCACAGGTTGCAGCGAGCGTCGGAGAACGCTGGCTTCTTGTAGTCGAGCGCACGTAGCGCGAGGACGTGGGCCGGCGAAAGTGCCGAGGTCAGCTGCGCCTCGAAGGTCTGGTCGGCGACGCCGCGAACCGGGACCATGAAGATGCGTTGGCTAGCGTCCGCCGTGGCCGGGAGCGAGACGTTATCGTTGTTGAACCAGGCATATGGCCAGGTCGCCTGGATGGCGCGGAAGGCACCCTTGGTGCCGCCGGACACGAACACGTCGGTGGCGATCTCGCCGGTGGCGAGCTCGGTCGCGTAGTTGACCTGCTCGTCGCAGAACAACGGCCGGATCAGACCCATCGCCTCGTCGAGCTTGGCCGGACGGAACAGCTGCTTGCCACGCGCTGGGGTGATCTTGAGGGCGTTGGCGTCGCGGACGACCTTCTCGAGGCGAGACGCAGCGCCGATCGTCTTCTGGTACTTCTCCCAGGTCGGCATCCCCGCGAGGCCCGCCGGGACGAGAAAGCTTTCAGAAACACCACCTTCGCCAGCGTTCCAGTGGGTCCACGGCTTGGTCAGCTCGTTCATGATGGGCAGCCGAGGCATGCCCATGGGGTTGGTGGAGAGAGGCGTCGTGTGGCACTTGCTGCAGCGCTTGGGCTCGACCTCGAGCTGCAAGTTGCCGTCGCCGAGGTCCTCGGTGGCGAAGAACGTGTACTTCTGCGCGGTCGGATCCCACGCGAAGAACTCGAGGCGGTTGACGTCGATGTCCGGCGCGACCTCGCCGAGCGTGGCGACGAACGCGTTGGAGACGGCCTCGGAGTCCGAGCAGACCGTCGAGATCAGACGAGGGTAGATCTGGTCGGCGTTACCGGAGATCAGGTCATCGGCGAGCGCGTACGCGATGGTCGCGTTCTTGTTGCAGCCCTGCACCGTTGCCAGACCGTCGAGGAGCTTGCCGTAGAACTGCGGATCATCGGTCGGCGCGACCTTGTCGGCCTGGTTGCCGTGGAACACACCCTTGTCGTCGATGACCTTTGACTCGTGGAGGCCTCGCAGCCACTTCGAGATCGGATCTTCTCGACCCTTGAGCTGATCGCCGAACGGGAGCGAGTCGCACTTGCCGATCTCGCATAGGCCGTCGCTGTCGTCGGTTGCGGGCTGTTCGCTCGCGCACGACGCTGCGAACAGCGCCAACCCGGCAGTCGCCAGGGCAAGGGGTGATGGCTTCATGTCGGATGGTCACAGCACCAACCGTGCCCTTGCGCGCCGTGTCAGGTGGAGGTGTCCCGATCCCGGTGATCCCGAGGGGTTCGGCCAGATTTCGGACAAGCGCAAACCGGACAGTGCAGGCGCCCCGGACACCCGATCCGCCACCCGTACTGGCGTCCCGTGTACCGGACACGCGACCAGCCACCGGACACTGCGTTGTCCGGCGCGCCGGGGACAAGTCGTGGATCTAACTCCCTGTCCCGTGGTTGGACAGCTGGATCGGCTGGTGCACGATGAGCCAGGCATGCCGTCCACTCTCCGCTACGCCGCGATCTTGCTGATCGCTGGTTGCGCCTCGAAATCGGAGCCCCCGATCGACGACTGCGCCACCACCGGAAAGTGCGATCTGCCCGATGACCCCGCCGAGATCTCGTGCTCGAAGCGTCGAAGCGACGCCTACAACGAGAACCGGACGGCCTTCAACGAAGCCTTCCTGCGGTGGTCGTGTGCCGATGTCCAGGGTGTCACCGCGGACGATCGCGGTCAGGAGTACTGCGAGTACTTTGCGATTGCCCAGCTGCCCGCAGACGGCCAAGCACCCGCGCCGGCGCCGGCGATCCTCGGCCGCAACCTCGGCAAGGACTCGAGCTACGGCACCACGCCGGGTGGTGTCGATCTCACGCCCGGACAGATCAGCGCGCTCGAAGCCGACGACGCCGCGATCGTCGGGCAGTGCGTGTTCACGTCGTGGAACTCCGATCAGCCCGGTCCCGTCGCCGCGTGTGACGACCAGAATCCGAAGGCGTCGTGCCCGAAGGTCGTGGGCGTCGCCATCGACGAGACCAACTTCCGCATGGCGTTCGAGGTCAACTCGACCGACGCCGCCCAGGTCCTCGTCGAGGACTGCACCAAGCCGGCACCCGCGGGCGACCCCGAGAACCCGCGCGATCTTCGCCACGATGACTTCATGCGTGGCTGTTTGTTCAACGCCGACATCAACGGGACCGAGTTCCGCAAGAGCGACACCACGATCTGCACCAGCATGAGCCGGATCGCCGAGTGCGGTTGCTCGGTCTCGAGCGAGACGCCGCTCGGCGAGCTGGTGTCGCCGTGGGAGTCGCGCGGCTTTCAGCTCGGCACCTGGTCGGGCTTCGTCCCCGGCAGCGAGGCTGAATCGCAGCTGCCGCCGAGCTGTCGCTACGTCGACATCGGCGAGAACGGTCAGACGATCGTGACCTGCGATCTGTCCGCCGGTGATCTGCTCGCCGGATCCGCCGATGTCCGCTCGGCCTGCGCGGACAAGTACGCCGACATGATCGTCGTCCACGTGCCGATTCCGACCGGCGTGACGTGTGATCCATCGACGTCGGATAGTCCGTATGCGGAGAGTTGCTCGGAGATGCCGTGGGTGTTGAAGCCGCCCGCTGCCGGCAACTGAGTGGCCCGACATATTGTGATCGTCACTTCTTCGACACGCAGGCGCGCATGGTCGAGCTCGCCGTGATGGCGTCGCTTATCTACCAGCCGCGTTGAACAGCGATGATCCTCGTCTCGACACCGCTCGGCACCGTCGGCCGCGCCGTGGTTCGCCACCTGAGGGAGCGTGGCGTCGCCGTGCGAGCCGGGGATCGCCACCTCGACCGCGTGGGTGCTGCGTATGGCTCGGACGTCGATGCAGTCCGCCTCGATCTCGCGGATCCGGAAACGTATCGGCACGCGCTCGTCGGTTGCCAGGGTTTGTTCCTGGTGCGACCGCCGGCGATCGCGAACACGCGCACGACCTTGAACGTACTCGTTCGTGAAGCGCGGGCCGCAGGAGTCGCGACCATCGTGTTCCTCTCCGTGGCCGGCGCGGCACGGAATCCCCTCGTTCCTCATCACGCGGTCGAGCGCGCGCTGACAGCCGGCCCAGCCGACTGGACGATCTTGCGTCCGGGGTTCTTCGCCCAGAACTTCGAGACGGCCTACCGCGCCGACATCCTGGAAGACACTCGCGTGTACGTGCCGGCCGGACGCGGGCACGTTGCCTTCGTCGATACGCGGGATCTCGGCGAGCTCGCGGCGCGCGTGCTCGTCGAGCCGGCTCCGCACCGACGGCGCGCATACCTGCTCACCGGTCCGGAGGCGATCACGTTCGACGAGGCGTGCGCGATGCTGTCCGTGGCGATCGGCAGGACGGTCAGGTACGAGCCGGCCTCGATCCTCGGATATGCACGTCATCTTCGACACCGCGGACTGCCTGCGATGCAGATCGTCGTGCAGACGATCCTTCACCTCGGCCTGCGGGTCGGACAGGCTGCGACCGTCGATTCGACGCTTGGTCAGCTCCTCGGCCGAGCACCTCGAAGCTTCCACGACTACGTAGCCGACGCGAGCCGACACTTCCGTCCGGTTTAGGGGCGCTGAAGCTGCCGAAGCCGTTTCGCTGGTACAGCAGCTAGCGGCGAAGCCGGCGGCCGAGTGCATGCTCGATCCGCGCTCGTCCCGAGAATCGCGGTGCGTGGAGCTCGATCTCCAGCTGCGGTGGAAGCTCGCGCACCGTCCCGAGCACGGTGTCGGCGATCGAGGACGGCGCGGCAGGTGGCAGGGTGAACGCGGCGACGCCGCGACTGATCTCGAGGTGGAACATCGTGTTGCGCGACTCGACGATCGGGACGCGATCGAGCAAGCCGTCGCGCAGCATGTTGGTGAACCACAACTCCGGCGTCTCGACGATCACGAGCCGTTGCAGCGATGGCAGCGCACTGCACGAGGCGATCGCCGCGATCTCGTCGTCTGCCAAGCTGCGGGTCAAGGTCCCGCCGGACTGCGGCGTTGCGGTGATATCGCCGTCCTGGTCCCACTCGGTCACCACGTTCGGTTGGTAGTGCAGCTCGGTGATCGGGCGCGGCGTGCCGGTGAAGAGCTCTCTCCACGCGGGCTCGCACTTGACGTGAAGCACGCGCAACGCCGTCATCGAAGGATCCAACGCGATCGCCAGCGAGCCTTGGAGCACGCGGACCGTGCGCCACAGGGGATGTCCGATCACCTTCGCGATCGCCGCCGGATCGCGAGGTTGTCGAAGCGAGGCCGTCGCGAGGAAGCCGCGCTCGTAGGTGTACGTCGAGATCACCTCGGCGAGCTCGCTGAGCCAGCGGTCACCGAACGGCTCGGTCAGATCGGTCGCCGAGTCACCGCGGCACTGGCGAACGATCAGCTCGCCGCGGAAGTCGCCACGCTCGAGCAGCGCATCGGCGTAGACCAGCCGCGGTGCATCGTCGTCCGGCGAGGCGTAGATCGCCTCGAGCAAGGCGTCGAGCTCGCTCATCTACGCAGCCGATCGCCGAGCACGCGCTCGATCCACGCGCGGTCGAACCGCGGTCCAGTCGTCAGCTCGATCCCTACCTGCGGGGGCAGACGTCGGACGAAAGCCAAGATCAGCTCGGCGGAGTGCGGTGACGCCGACGGTGCGAGCGTGATCGCCGCGATGCCACCGGCGACCTTGACGGTGATCGGACCGTGATGGCTCTCGACGATCGGCACGCGATCGAGCAGCCCTTCGCCGAACACGAACCCCAGCGACGTGTCGGGAACGTTGTGCAGCACGAGCCTGCGCAGCTTCGGCAGCGCGGCACACGCGGCAAGCGCGGCAAGCTCGTCGGCGGAGACGCGCAGGGTCCAGGTGCCACCACCCATCGGTGTGGCCGTGGGACCACCGTCGATGACCGGTTCGTAGTGGAGCTCGGTGAGGTCGCGTGGCGTACCGGCGAGGAGCTCGCGCCACGCCTGCGGCTGGTGGCGATCCGGCACGACGTGCAGGATCCGCAGCGCCGTCATCGAGGGATGGATCGCGACGATCGCCGGACCACGCAGCTCGCGCACCGTGCGCAGCGCGGGATGACCGACCACCGCGTTGGCGTCGCGTGCCCACGTGGGCAACTGCACGGTCGCCTTCGCGAGGAAGCCTCGCTCGAACGTGCTCGCCGACAAGTACGGCGCGAGCTTGCCGAGCCACGCGTCGCCGTATCGCAAGACCAGGTCGCTCGCCGCGTCACCGTGGCATTGCCGAACGATGAACTCGCCGCGCGGATCACCTTGCTCGAGCACTGCGTCGGCGTAGACCAGCCGAGGCGCATCGTCGTGCGGCGCGGCGTAGATGGCCTCGAGCAGTGCCTCCAGCTCGGTCACGAACCGTGCCCTATCGACTCGCAACGAATCGACGTGCGATCCCGCGAATATTCTGGATGCTGAACGGCTTCTCGAGGCGTTCGTTGCCGACGTGCGAGAGGAAGAGCTGGATATCAGAGCGGCTGAGGTCACCGCTGATGAACACGATCCGATCCGCCTGAGCTCCATCGATTTTTTTGATCTCCCGGTAGAGGTCCATGCCCGTCATCTGCGGCATCAGGATGTCGCTGAAGATGACATCGAAGCGATCTCCTCGCTGGATCGCCGCCAGGGCCTCTCGCGGATCGCTGTAGCTCTCCACCACACCGAGGTCGCGGCGGAGGATCCGGCTCAGCGACGTCAGGATCGTGCGTTCGTCATCGACCACCATCGCGCGGCCGTCTGTCTCCCCCGTCGTGACCTCGGTCGCCACCACCGGCGCGACCGGGAGGCTGATCGTGAACGTCGTCCCCCGGCCGACCTCGGTCGTGCACTCGATCCGGCCTCCCAACGACGACACGATCCCGTGCGAGATCGAGAGCCCGAGGCCGGTGCCGACGCCCGGTGACTTGGTGGTGAAGAACGGGTCCCAGATCCTGGGCAGGATGTCGGGTGGAATGCCTGGCCCATTGTCGGAGACCTCGACGAGCACCTGGCCGTCCTGATGCCGCGTTCGGATCGTGACCAGGTTCGAGCTCAGGTCGTCGGCCTCGAACGCCTGCGCGGCGTTGACGATCAGGTTGACGAACACCTGCGTCAGCTGGCCCTCGTCTGCGAGGATTGGTGGGACCGGGGCCAAGTCCAGCACCGTGGTCGCGCGCGCACGAAGCTCGTGACCGGCAAGCTCGATCGCGTTCCGGATCGAGCCATGCGGATCGAGGGGGCTGGCCTCGGCGTTCCGGCGGGCGAGGGACTTGAGTCCGCGAACGATCCGCTTGACCCGCTCGCCTCCTTCACGCGCCTGTTCGAGCAGGTCGACGATCTCGGTCACGCGGGTCGAGGGCGAGCCCCCGTCGATCGCCTGGAGCTCCTCGACGGCGAGGCCGATGTTGACCATCAGGTAGGTCAACGGGTTGTTGATCTCGTGGCCGACACCGGCGGCGAGGATGCCCGTCGTCACCAGGCGATCGTGTTGTGCCATGCGTTCCTGGAGCTGGCGTTGCTCGGTGACGTCGCGGAACGTCGTCAGCGCCCCGTACGGCTTCCCAGCCGTCACATCGTTCAAGGGACTCGAGTTGATCTGGATCCATTTGCGCTCGCCAGTCACGCCGTGATGGAGACCCATCACCACGTCACGCGAGGGGACGCCGCGCTCGAGCGAGATCATCGCGGGATGCTGATCTCCCGGGAACGGCGAACCATCCGCACGGGTCGCGCTCCACGCGGGATCGGCCGAGGTCCGTCCGGTGAGTTGGTCGTTCCGGAGTCCGAGGATCCGCTCCGCCGATGGGTTGGCGAGCACGATCGCACCGCTGCGATCCTGGACGACGACAGCCTCCACCATGTTATCGAGCAAGCTCGCCAGCTCCTGCTCTCGCCCGGCGAGTCGCAGCCGTTGATCCTCGAGCCGCTTGGTCTGGTCGATGAGCTCGCGTCCGACGCGACGAAGCTCGAGCAGCGCCATCACCTGCCCGGCGAGCAACTCGAGGATCTCTCGCTGCTCGGGCGTGAGCTCGCGGGGCTCGCGATCGATCGCACACAAGGTCCCCAGCACGTGCCCGTCGGGACTCTCGAGCGGGACACCCGCATAGAACCGGATGTGCGGAGCCTCGAGCACGAGGGGGTTGTCCATGAACCGTGGGTCAGTGGTCGTGTTGGCGACGACGAGCGTGCTGTGATCCGCAACCACGTGGCCGCAAAACGAGATGTCGCGCCCGGTCTGTTGCGTGTCGAGGCCGTACCTCGACTTGAACCACTGGCGCTCGTCATCGACCAGCGAGATCAGCGCGATCGGCATCCCCAGCGTGATCGCCGCAAGTCGGGTGATGGCATCGAACTGCACTTCCGCCGGCGTATCGAGGACGTCGTAGGACGTCAGGCGTCCGAGCCGGGCCTCTTCGTCGACCGGCAGCTCTGGACGCTTCATTCACCGCAGTGTTTGCGTTCGCGGTTGGCAGTGCAAGCCAGGCTCATGTCTAACCGTGCTCGGTCGTGACCTCTCAGTCATGGACCGTTGCCGTGCCGTTCCAGTACGCCTCGTACTTCGGCCAGCTGTAGTCGGCGAGCTGCTTCCCGATCTCGAGCCCGACGTTGTTGTCCGTCGAGATGTGATAGCCGCCGAGCATCCGAGATCGCGCGGCGAGCTTCGCGGCGTCGCTGAACGTGGCGAGCGGCAGCCGGACCTCGCGCTCGTTCGGGATCGCCGCCGGCTTGCCGTCCTTCGCCTGCATCTCGCCGACGCTGCACTGCATCTCGGTGAGCTCGCCCGCCGTGCGGATCGCGATCGCGCCGTAGCGATCGCTGCCGGTGAACAGCTCGAGGGTCCGCGCACCGGCACTACTCGCCGTCGCGTGGCCCGACGAGTAACCGGGGAACGGCGGCGTCGGAAAGTTCGGCGGCGAATACGGCTGCCACTGCTCGGCGGGAAGCGTGCCGGTGCCCTTGCAGGAGCCGAGGTAGCCGGGGATCTGCTTGCCGGCGTAGTAGTGACGGATCAGCGACCACGGCCGCGCGCTGTCGTAGTGCCGCTTGGTCTCCCAGCACGAGATGAACGCGTCGAACACCACGCTGCCGACGGCGAAGAACATCTTCACATCGGTATCGAGATCGTGGTGATCACGGCGCGAGACATCCGCGGCGAACCGCAGCCAGTGTCCCGACTGGCCGGTCGAGCGAGGCCCATCGCGCATGAACTCGACGGTCGCCTTGCTCTGGAGATCGAGCGTCGCGTTCGCGCGGATCAGCTCGTCGACCTCCGCCTGCAGCTGCGGCGAGCCGACCTTCGGCGGCGGTCCGGGCCGGAACTGATCGGCGCGCTCGATCGCGAACGGCTTCACCTTGTGCCACTGCGGCGTCAGGTAGTTCGGGTGCAGCACCTTGCCGTCGATCACGAACGGCACCTGCTGCCAGCGATCGGGATCGACGAGCGCGCGCCGCTCCCCGATGTTGCCCGGCGGATTGACGGCCTTGTAGTTGGTGTAGTCGGCGTACGGCGTGCCGTCGCCGCCGGGCTCGTCGCCATGCTGGTTCGAGCCGTCGTGGCGGCGGTACTCGACGATCGCTGCGGCGACGGTGTTGCCGATGCCCTGCGGCGTCGCTGGATCGAGCGAGCCGTCCTCGGGGTCCAGCCCCTGCGTGCGCAGCTGACCTTTGATCCAGTCGGCGTCCTCCGGGTAGACGGCGAGCAACACGCGGTACATCGCGTACGCGATCGCCTTCTCCTTGTTCGCGATCGTGCGCTCCTCCTTCGGTCGTCGAAGGGTTCCACCGAGTCGCGTGCCCACCGCCTTGTCGTCATAGGCGGCCCACGCGTCGAACATCGCCGCGACGCCCATGTGCATCTCGCGCGAGATGATCGTCGGCCGCGCGCCGAACCGATCCACCGAGCGCCCACTCGCCTCCTGCAGCACGTGCACCCAGCGGTACGCCGCGTTCGGCGACGGGTTCGGCGCCTGATGGATCAGCCACGGGCCGTCCTTGCTCGGAGCCGGAGACCGCCCCGATGAACCACACGCGACCAGCAGGAGGATTGCGAGGAGCCGACCGATCACGACGGCGGAACCTACCCCTATAGTCCGGCGATGCGGAAGATGAAGTGGTGGATCGGTAGTGGTGTGATCATTGCCATCGCGGGCATCGTCAGCGCCGACCAGCTCTATCTCAGGCAGAGCCCGGGGGTCGGTGATCCGCCAGACCTCGATCAGTGGCGCAACGCCGAGACCCGGAGCGGAGGACTCAAGCCGTACCCCGAGGCACCTCCCGGTACGAAGAACCCGGCCGACGGGCTGCGCCGCTACGGCGGTGGCAGCAAGTCGTCGTTCGGCAGCACCGAGCTGCCGATGCCGTTCGCTGCGTGGAAGCAGAAGATGACCGCGCAGCGCCGCGAGGTGGATCGGTTGGCGCGGCAGGGGCTCGAGGCGCGGTTCTCGCTCGCGTGCAAACCCAGCACGACGATCAGGATGTCGCGCGGCAAGGCGGTCGCCGTCGGTCCATCCGCGCTCCTCCCCAAGGGAACCGCGAGCTGGCAGGCCTACGCCGCGTTGACGCCCGAGGAGATCACGCGACGCGATGACTTCCCGTGGAAGCCGCTCGAGCACCCGCTGCATTCGACCGCGCACATGGTGTTCCCGCAGAACTGGACCCGACAGCACCCGGAGCACGAGCGGTTCGACGTCGGCTTCGACATCCCCGACTGCTTCCTCCCGGAGTTCCCTCCGGCGATGTACCTGACCACGCATCCCGAGCTTGGCGATGTCACGCGTGGCGTCGAGGTCACGTACGGCAACTACTTCGAGATGTTCGATGGCCTGATCACCGCCGAGCAGATGGATGGGCTGCGGCTGCTGGTCACGCCGTTCCAGACCACCTGGTTCAACGTGACGCACCACCGCGTCACGGCCGCGCCCTCGCAGGGCGTGTCGTGCTTCGATTGCCACGTCAACGGCCATACCAACGGCGCGTTCGAGCTCGCTCCCGATTCACGCCCGAACTACGCGCGACTACGCACCGACACCCCGACGATGCGCGGCAACTACGCGCAGCTCATGCTGAGCTCGAAGCGCTCGATCCGGCAGCTGGATCACTTCGCCGAGGTCGAGGAGTACTTCGACGGCGACACCACGCTGCTCGCCGCGATCGGCGGCCGCAACCTGACGAAGTCCCAGACCAATCACATGGGCGACTTCAACTCGATCCTGGATTTCCCGCCGGCGCCGAAGCTCGACGTGCTGAACCGGTTGATCCCGGCGCAGGCTTCACCGCAAGAGCTTCGCGGCGAGGCCTTGTTCAAGGGCAAGGCGCAGTGCGCGAAGTGCCATATCCCGGAGCAGCACTTCACTGACCAGACGATGCACGACCTCAAGGTCGAGCGGTTCTACGGCGGCCGCCCTGAAGGCCCGATCAAGACCTTCCCGCTGCGCGGCATCAAGGACTCGCCGCCGTACTTCCACGACGGGCGCCTGTTGACGCTCGACGATACGGTCGTGTTCTTCGATCTGATCCTCGGCACCAGGCTCTCCGCGGAAGAGCGCGCCGATCTCGTCGCCTACCTCGCGGTGCTGTAGACACCGGCTAGTGTCCCGGCCGGATCGGCTACTCGACCCCTGGCGGATCGAGCTGCCTGGCGGATCGCTCCTCCCATAGTTTCAGCCAGATCGCGGTGGCCTAGTGATTGCTCACTGGTGTGTGCATGCCTACCTCGAAGCTGTTCCTGCTCGCCAGCCTCAGTTCTCTCTACGGATTGATCGGCTGCGCGATGCCCGACGACGGCCTCGAGGACGAGTGCGCGGACGGCAAGTGCGACGTCGCGAAGACCCCGTGTGACGGGATCATGGTCGACAAGTCCGGCAACAAGATGAAGAACCCGGCGCGCAGCGTCGGTGACCCGTTTGCGAAGGCAGTCCTCCACGCGGGGGACACCTGCCCGACCACGTTCACGGAGATCATGGACAAGCTCCGCGAGAACGACAAAGAAGGCTGCCCGGGCGAGCAGGATGGGATCGAGACGCGGGTGATCTCGGAGACCGCACAGGCGATGGGGAAGGCGAGCGGCATGCGGGCCGTGGTGACCCGGACCTGCAACAACCGCTCGACGGACGGCATCATCTTCTCGCTGTTCGGGCTCCAACCAAATCAGAGCAGCCTGCCTCGCGGCGCCGAGGTCATCGCGTTCGACGAGACGGCAGGCGTCTTCAACTACTACGAGACCGACGGTGACACGCTCAACTTCTTCGGCTCATCGAAGGACATGCTCAAGGGCACCGGTACCGCGGGCGACCGTCGCTGCGCGGGCTGCCACCCAGACGGTGGGCTGGTGATGAAGGAGCTCGACACCCCGTGGATGCACTGGGAGGGTCACGAGAACACGCCGGGCGCCGACGACTTCGTGAAGAAGCACGCGAAGAACCTGGGTTCGAAGACCAGCGGCGCGGAGCTCGAGGGCGTCGTCAAGTCGGGTAACAGGAAGTGGAACAAGACGCGGATCGCGACCCTCAAGGCCAGCGGCAAGGTGACCGAGTTGCTGAGGCCGCTGTTCTGCACCAACGAGTTCAACCTCGATAACGGCTCCGACTTCGGCAGCCCGGTCGCCGGTGGCCCTGGCGGCTCGGAGATGAGCCGGATCCCGTTCGATTCGATCCTCGACCCGCAGCTCAAGAGCTTCGGCTCGATCAGCGTCGAGTTCGCGGACTACGACGCGCAGATCAAGGCCAACGGCCAGCGCGTCGAGGGCGTGCCCAACGCGATCGACACCTTCTTCGACTACACGTTCGTCGAGCGCGCGCACATCGACAATGACTACGTCGACCAGCTCGTCGCGGCCGGCATCATCGACGCCGACTTCGTCAAGGATGTCCTGATGGTGGACTTCACGCGCCCGGTGTTCTCGTCGGACCGCTGCACCCTCGCGGACTTCGCGCCGGCACTCTCGGCTGAGGATCTGAAGGCCGACAAGATCCGCGCAGGCTTCATCGCTGCCCTCGAGGCCGAGACCCCGGCGGCGACCAGCCCGGCCGGCGCCCTGCTCAAGAACCTCAAGACCGACGGCGACACCGCAGCGCACGAAGCCAAGGTCGATGCCTTCGTCGCCGCCTGCACCGCCCTCGGCAGCAAGCCGTTCGTCGCCAACGCCCTCCAGATCACCTCGCTCAACCGCAGCCAGGCCCGCCAGCGCCCGGTGGTCGAGTTCGACGCGACGATGCCGACCGACAACCTGAACGTCGACGCTGCCGCGCGCCTGTCGCCGACGACCTGCCAGATCGTGAAGACCTTCACCCCCTGACCGAATCTCGACGCGACGGACGGGCTGCCTGCGGGCGGCCTGTTCGTCGTTTCGGGCCAGCTACGCCGCCGTGCGAGTTGGTTTGGTAAGCGACCCCGTACGGACGATCGTTCCCGGTTGGTGACTGATCGAGCTTCCACCGGCTACCCAAGCCCACTGGAAGATCGACTTGCTGGCGAAACGATAATTTCGGCGATCGCACGCAGTTACTGCGCGTTTTCACCTGGTCTGCCACTTGCTCCAGGACTCGGCATCTCCCCAGCCATTCGGAGCAACGCGCCATGTCAAAGATGAAGACCCTCGCCCTCGCCACTCTCGCCACCTTCTCGCTGTTCGGGTGCGCGACTCCTGTCGAGGACAACGGCGACTGCTCCGAAGGAAAGTGCGATGACGTGCCGGACAGCGAAGTCCCGGCGTCGCCGTGCGACGGCACGATGGTCGACGAGTCCGGCGCGGACCACAAGAAGGTCGCCGGCCGCCTCAACGACCCGATCGCGAAGCTCGCGTTCCGCTCGGGCGACACCTGCCCGAAGACGTTCCAAGAGATCATGACGAAGCTCAAGGAGACGGACAAGGAAGGCTGCCCGAACGACGGCGACGGCATCGAGACGCGGCTGGTCTCCGAGACCGCGCAGGCCTCGGGCACCGCCACCTCGTATCGCGCTGTGACCACCCGCCGCTGCGGTGGCCGTGGCACTGAAGGCATCGTGTTCTCGCTGTTCGGCCTCCGCGCCGGCCAGACCACGATGCCCGCGGGCGTCGAGATGATCGGCTTCGACGACACCGCAGGTGTCTTCAACTATTACGAAACCGACGGCCAGGGGAAGATCAACTTCTTCGGCTCGTCGAAGGACCTCGTCGAGCAGGGCACCGGTCCTGGCCAGGTTCGTCGCTGCGCCGGATGCCACACGGGTGGCGGCCTGATCATGAAGGAGCTCGACACGCCGTGGATGCACTGGGAAGGTCACGAGAACCACCCGGGCGCGGCAGAGCTCGTCACCGCGAACAAGGATCTGCTCGGTCGCAAGAACACCGGCGCCGAGTTCGAAGGCGTGGTCAAGCAGGCCAACACCAAGTGGAACAAGACCAAGCTCGACCTCTTCAAGGCGTCGGATAAGGCCGTCGAGAAGCTCCTCAAGCCGCTGTTCTGCACCGTCGAAGTCAACCTCGACAACGGCGCCGACTTCGCGAGCCCCGTCGCGGGTGGCCCGGGTGGCAGCCAGATCTCGAGCCTCCCGTTCGACTCGCTCCTCGACCCCAGCCTCAAGGGCTTCGGCTCGCTGCCCATCACGTTTGCGGACTACGACGCGCAGATCAAGTCGAACGGCCAGGTCGTCGAAGGCGTCGCCGGCGCGATCGACACCCTGATGGACTACGCCTTCATCGAGCGCTCGCACGCCGACAACAACTTCCTCCAGCAGCTCAAGACCGCCGGCATCCTCGACGACGACCTGCTGAAGGACGTCCTGATGGTCGACTTCACCCGCCCGGTGTTCTCGAGCGACCGCTGCTCGCTGCTCAGCTTCGTCCCCGCCCTCGAGGGTGCGGACATCACGGCCGCAAAGATCCGCGACGGTTTGATCGCGAACCTCGAAGCGGAGTCGCCGGCCGAGGGTAGCGCTGGCGCGGTCCTCCTCGCGAACCTCAAGACCACGGGCGACGACGCCGCGCACACCGCAAAGCTCGACGCCTTCACCAACGCGTGCAAGGCACTCGGCAGCAAGCCGCTGGTCGAGAACGCCCTCCAGATCACCTCGCTCAACCGCCAGACCGCGCGTGGCCTGCAGGTGTTCGAGTTCGCGTCGACGATGCCGAGCGACAACCTCTCGGTCGACGATGGCGCGCGCCTCAACCCGAAGACCTGCCAGGTCGTCAACCAGTTCGTGGCTCCGTAACCTGAATCCTCGACGGAGAACCCCATGCGGGCCCTCGCAATCAGCGCGGTTTTCTCATCGCTCCTCCTCACCACAGCATGTGGTGTAGAGGAGCCGCGCGACTGCGTTGATGACCGCTGCGAATCGGCTGGCAGCAAGGAAGAGCTGCTCGGTCAACTCGACGGGTACGGCGACCCGGTCTCGAACTTCCTCCGCGACAGCGTCGCCGACGACGGGTCGCTGACGGGTGACTACAAGCTGGTCCTCGACGGTGTCGGCGCGCAGCTCGGTTGCGATAGCGAGACCGAGAAGCACTTCGTGGTGCTGTCGAACCAGGGCTACGCGCCCAAGCCGATCGTCACCCGGTGCGCGAATGACGCCCTCGGTGCCAGCCAGTTCTTCGCGGCGATGGTCGCGCGCGAGGACGGCATCGACCCGAAGCAGATGCATCTGGCGTCGTGGGACGCCGAGGCGGGGGTCTACCGTCGCTACCAGACCACCGAGACTGTCGACGGCGGCATGGCGATCAACGTCGCGCCGACGTTCTGCATGGGCTGCCACGGCGGTCCCGAGAAGCTCGACACCTGGGCGCCGCTGATGAACGAGATGGCGAGCCCGTGGTCGAACTGGAACGCTCATCCCGGGTTCTCCTCGCAGCTCTACGACGAGCACTTTCCCAAGGCATTTTCACAGGATCCGACGTTCATCGAGCTGACGCGAGACGGCGTCCTCGACTCGGCCGCGAGCCTGGAGCCGATCGTTCGCGCGGGGATCCAGCGCGTCACCTCGGCGCGGCTCAAGACGCGCACGGCGACGGCGGATGCCTCCGCTGCACTGGAGCTGGTGCGGCCACTGTTCTGCGACGAGTCGACGAACTACGTCTCCGAAGTGCACGACTCCGGCGAGCTGCGGATCGCCGCGCTCGTCGACGATTCGATCCGCAATCTCTACCGCGCGGCAGCCGTCGACGGCGCCTGGTCGTGGCTCGCCGATACCCGGATGCAGTTGCCGCCACCGTCGGGCGAACAGCCCGTCACGCTGATCGCGATCCGCGGTGAAGCGACGCTGCAGATCGAGCTCGGCCTCGTCGCACGCGGCGTGCTCTCGCCCGTCGACGCGCTGCGCGTGCGGGCCCTCGACTGGAAACACCCCGTCGGCTCCGCCTACCGCTGCGGCCTCTACGACGCGGCTGCCGAGCGACTCGCGTCGGGTGCGCTCGAGCTCCCCGCGGCGACCACCGTCGAGGACCTGATTCCCGTGATGTTCGACGAGGTCATGACCTCGCTCCCGCCCGTCGCCGACGGCAACGTCTGGTCGCTCCCGACGGCCAGCGAGGCTGGTGCCGAGCTCACGCTGATCCAGTTCGGCGATGCCCTCGAGACCCATGTCAACGCGTTCCAGGCCACCCCGATGCGCAGCGTGCTGAAGACCGAACGCGACCGCCGGGCGTGCGCTACCTCGGGCGACCCCACGGCACCGTTGTTCGCTGATGTGACGTGCCCCTAGTCGACCACGACGCGCCGTGTCGAGCGACCGGCGGGGGGCCTGGGGGCTGAAGGAGTGGTCAAAGCCCCTGGCTGACGTCCTTGCCAGGCGAGTGGATCGACCGTCGACAGATTTCCGGGACAGCATCTAGGCTTCCGAGATCAGTGCGGTTTTCGATCGGGGCGATCGCGGTTCAGACCGGCATCTAGCTTGCTGTAGATGCTTCGCATGAAGCCATCACACCTAGCCCAGTCGGCCGCGTTGCCGCTGTTCGGATTGTTGGTCAGTGTCCTGATGGGATGTGCCGGTGGCACGCCGCAGGTCACGGGCGATGACGACGACCAGCCGCCCCCGCCGACGGTCAAGCAGCCGCCCGCTCCCAAGGACGGCAGCGGGACTGCGCCGGGTTGTGACGGGATCCCCGAGTCGGGCGAGTGCCAGGACGGTGTCGCGGTCTACTGCGATGTCGAAGGCAACGAGCTCCGCCGCAAGGACTGCCGCGCGCTCGGCAAGAGCTGTGTCGTCGACACGACGGTCGGCGCGAAGTGCGAAGTCGCGGGCGCCGGTGGAAGCGGTGGCGCGTGTGACAACGGCCTGACCAACGAAGGTATGTGCGAAGGCCAGGTCGCGACCTGGTGCGACGAGACCGGCGAGGCGCCGCAGACGATCCAATGGGATTGCGTTGGTGACGGCCTGTCGTGCCGCACCGACTGCACGACCTCGAGTGGTGCTGCGATCCCGGGTGCGTTCTGCTGCGCTGGTGGTCCGCCGCCCGCGACGAACGAGTGCCCGGCGCTCGGCTTCGAAGGCGAGTGCAACGGCACCACCCAAGCACGCTGGTGCAACGGCGACACGCTGATCGAGCAGCAGTGCACCAACGGCAAGGTTTGTGTGGTCGACCCCGTGGTCGGCGCGATCTGCCGCGCCCCCGCGATGTCGGAGTGCGACACGCTCGGCTTCGAAGGTCGTTGCGTCGGCGGCAAGCCCCGCTGGTGCAGTGGCGGCGAGGTCATGGAAGTCACGTGCGGCATCGGTACGCAGTGCGAAGAGAACGGGCCCGACTGTGCGGCCGGTGGTGGAGACGCAGGCGCTTACTGCTGCGCTCCCTGAACCGTCCGACACCTTCACCCTCCCAACGTTCTCCTCACCGCCATCCGAGGTTGACCATGCGGACCGCAGCTCTTACAGCCTCTCTCGCCGCTTCTCTCGTTGCTTCTCTCGTCGGTTGTCTGACGCCCGAAGACGGCTTCACCGATGTGCCCATCCCCGGTCGCGAGGATCTCGCTCAGCGCATCATCCACGCGCGCATCCAGGACGGTCTCTCGGAAGAGATCACGATCGATGCGCCGGAGGGTCTCGAGTCGGTGTTGATGGAGGTCCGCGGTGACAAGGGCCTCTACTACCTGTCGAAGTTCAAGACCCCGAGTGGTGACCTGATCGAAGGCGGCACGTACACGACGCGGTTCGCCCGCGAAGTCCCCGGCCTGGTCGACTGGCTCTACCCGAACAGCCCGACGCTCCAGATGGAAGCGGGCGAGTACAAGATCCTGCTCCGCGGCGAGACGCCGGATGGCGACAAGCTCACGGAGGACGTCGAGATCCGGCTGTACGCGAAGAAGCAGACCGGCATCGACACCTGCGGCATCCACCTCGACTTCCTGGTCGACGAGAACGCGATCGACAACTCGCAGTTCGAGCTCGCAGTCGACCGGATGGCGACGTGGGTCAACAACCTCTACGCGACGCAGGGCATACGGATCCTCGACTACTCGATCTCGCCGATCAGCCTGCCGAACCCGAACTTCAACGTCGACGACACGACGACCGTGATGGGGCAGGTCGACGACGTGCTCCGCCAGGCTCGCAGCTCTGGCTCGGCGCGCGCGGACAGCGTGCACGTGGTCGTGGTTCGCAACATCGGCGGCTCGGAGCCCTCGGGCTACGCGATGGGCTTGCCCGGTCCGTTCGATGCGGATCGCGCGAACGCCGCGGTGCTGGTCTCGACCGACGCATACACCGATGCCGACAACATGCTCGATGTCGAAGGCCTCGGCTCGACGGTGGCGCACGAGGTCGGTCACTTCCTCGGCCTCTATCACACGAGCGAGAGCAACGGCGCGCAGCACGATCCGATCCCGGATTCGCCGCAGTGCGACGGTGGCGTGTGCTCGTCCGAGTTCGACAAGAACATCATGAGCTCGGGCGGCGGCGCATCTCGCGTCTCGGTCTCGGCGGGTCAGGCGTTCGTGCTCAAGCACCATCCGCTGTGCGTGCCGACGGAGTTCGAAGTGGTCGGTCCATCGTGCGACCTCGCCTGCGATGTCCCGCAGACGTGCAGCGTGATCGACGGCAACAAGCAGTGCCGCAAGGCGTGCGACCCCGAGGCGCCCGAGTGCGAGTCCGGTAGCTGCGAGCCCGACGACATGGGCACCTTCGTCTGCCACTGATACGCTGAGCGTGTGTCTCGCTGGTGGCTGGTCCTCGTCTTCATCGCGTGTCAACGCGATCGTCGACCGAGCGAGCTTCCCGGCGCCGAGCCGTTCGAAGCGGACGTCGCGACGGCGATCGCAGCGAACAAGGGCGACGCGAAGTTCGCGAACCGGCTGATCCTCGAGCGCAGCCCGTATCTGCTCCAGCACGCGCATAATCCTGTCGATTGGCGACCGTGGGGACCCGAGGCACTCGCGGCAGCGAAGCGGTTGAATCGACCGATCCTGCTGAGCATCGGGTACTCGACCTGTCACTGGTGTCACGTGATGGAGCGCGAGTCGTTCGAGGACGTCGAGGTCGCGACGGCGATCAATCGAACGTTCATCGCGATCAAGGTCGACCGCGAGGAGCGGCCGGATCTCGATCGCTCGTACATGGCGGCGGTGCAGCGCATGACCGGTTCGGGTGGCTGGCCGCTGACGGTGTTCCTGCTGCCGGATGGCAAGCCGTTCTTCGGCGGCACGTACTTCCCGCCGCGCGATGGCGATCGCGGAAAAGGCTTGCTGTCGATCATCGCCGAGCTCGGCAAGGCGTATCGCGAGGATCCGGAGGAGCTCGCGAAGCACGCGTCGGCGCTGATCGCGGAGCTCGATCGTCCACCACCGCGGGGTGACGTGCCGGGAGCGAGTGCGATCACGGCCGCGGTCGACGAGCTCGAGAGATCGTTCGACGGGGTGTGGGGCGGCTGGGGCAGGGCCCCGAAGTTTCCGCGGCCGTCCGTGATCGAGCTACTGCTGCATCACCACCGGCGCACCGGCGATGCGAAGTCGCTCGAGATGGCGACGGTCACGCTCGACAGGATCGCCGCGGGCGGGATCCGCGATCACGTCGGTGGTGGCTTCCATCGCTACACCGTCGACGACAAGTGGCGAGTCCCGCACTTCGAGAAGATGCTGTACGACAACGCGCAGCTCGCGAGTATCTACCTCGCCGCGTATCAGGTGACCGGGCGCGACGACTACGCCGCGATCGCGCGCGACACCCTCGACTATCTCGCCCGCGAGATGCGGGATCCGGCGAACGGGTTCTACGCGGCGAGCGATGCCGACAGCGAGGGTCACGAGGGCAGCTACTTCGTGTGGACGACGAGCGAGATCGAGCGCCTCGCAGGTGCCGATGCGGCGATCGTGCGCGAGGTCTTCGATCTCACCGTCGGCGGCAACTTCGAGCGCGGCACGAATCTGTTGTGGAGGCCGAAGTCGGTCGCGGAGGTCGCGGAGCGGCTGCGGACGTCTCCTGCCGAGATCGAGCAAGCGCTGGCCCGCGTGGTGCCGAAACTCCGGGCGGCGCGCGACAAGCGGGTGAAGCCGTTCGTCGACAAGAAGATCCTGATCGCGTGGAACGCCCTCGCGATCTCGGCGTTCGCACAGGCGGGGTTGATCCTCGATGACCAGGCGTACAAAGACCTCGCGCGCAGCACTGCGGAGGCCGTGCTGAGCAAGATGACGGACGGGCTCGCGCACGCGATCGTCGACGGCGTCGCGACGGGCAAGGGCTACCTCGACGATCACGCGTTCCTGGTCGCGGCGCTGCTCGATCTTCACGAGGCGGTGCCGGATCCGAAATGGCTGCAGCGCGCGATCGCCTGGCAGACCACCCAGGACAAGGCGTTCGCCGATCCGGCCGGCGGGTACGCGCTGTCGTCGGGGAGCCACGAGAAGCTGCAGATCACCGACCGGTT